>CANGZM010000094.1 GCA_947458155.1 Synechococcaceae cyanobacterium
GACCGAGGCGGCGCCAAACATTGGTGGGGGCGGCCCAGGCTTACGGCATCTTTCGATACGTGGATCCACACTTCCAGACGTCTCGGTGATTTCCCAGAATCAAACCCTGGTTGTTTTGTCTGCCTGCCTGCGTACCGATGGCTTTTTTCGATTCCGACATCGTGCAGGAGGAAGCACGGCGTCTTTTCACGGATTACCAGCAACTGATGCAGTTGGGTAGTGACTACGGCAAGTTCGACCGCGAGGGCAAAAAGCTGTTCATCGACCGCATGGAAGAAATGATGGATCGCTACAGGGTGTTCATGAAGCGCTTTGAACTCTCCGAAGACTTCCAAGCCAAGCTCACGGTCGAGCAGCTACGCACCCAGCTGGGCCAGTTCGGCCTCACCCCCGACAGCATGTTCCAGCAACTCAACCAGACGCTGGAGCGCATGAAGAGCGAGCTGGGTAATGCTGGCTAAGGCCTTTGTTTTCTCTAGCCTTGGCTATTAGCTTTGCTTTGGCCTTAGAGCTGGAGCTTGATCTAGAGCTGGAGCTGGCCCCCTGGAGCTGGCCGCCGCGGCTGCGTACGATCTGCGCTGAGCTTGGCGATGGGTGCTGCCGATGGCTGTGGCGAGCGGTGACGACGGCGCGGTTTTGGCCCATGGGGCCAGCGCAGCCACAGCGGAGCTACCTTCCTGGCTGAGCCGGGGCCTGGCCGATCTGTTTCCAGCCTCCCACGAGCCCGGCGCCAGCCTTGTTCCCCAACAAAGCCTGTGGGCCCGATTGGCCGAAGCCGGGCGCCAGGGCCGTCCCCTGCGCATCAAGCTGGGCATCGACCCCACGGGAAGTGATATTCACCTGGGCCATTCGATTTTGTTCCGCAAATTGCGGGCTTTTCAGGACGCCGGCCATACGGCTGTATTAATCATTGGTGATTTCACCGCCCGTATTGGTGATCCCACCGGTAAAAGTGCCACCCGGGTGCAGCTTAGTGCCGCCGCAGTGGAGGCCAATGCCGAAACCTACCTGGTGCAACTGGGTCTGGGCCAGGATCCCGAGCGGGCCCTGCTGGATTTCACCACCCCCGGGCGGCTGGAGGTGCGACGCAACAGCGAATGGCTGGCCAGCCTTGATTTGCCCCAGGTGATTGAACTGCTGGGCACCAGCACCGTCGGCCAGATGCTGGCCAAAGAGGATTTCGCCAACCGCTACGGCTCTGGCACACCGATTGCCTTGCACGAATTTCTCTATCCGCTGCTGCAGGGCTACGACTCGGTGCAGGTGCAGGCGGATGTGGAGCTGGGCGGCACCGACCAGAAGTTCAATGTGGCCATGGGCCGCGACCTGCAGCGCCATTTTGGCCAGCGGCCACAGTTTGGTTTGTTGTTGCCGATCCTGCCGGGGCTGGATGGGGTGCAAAAAATGAGCAAAAGCCTGGGTAACACCGTGGGGCTGGATGAGGATGCGCTTTCGATGTATTCCAAGCTTGAGAAAGTGCCCGATGGGGCAGTCAACGACTACCTCACCCTGCTTACCGATCTGGATCTAGCGGCATTGCCGGAGAACCCGCGCCAGCGCCAGCAGGCAATGGCTCTGGCGATAACGGCGGCCCGCCATGGCTTGGCGGCGGCCAGGTCAGCCCAGGCCGATGCCGGTCTGCTGGTGAGCGGCGGTGCAGGGGTGGGCGCTGCTGAAGCGGAGGTGCCGGAGGTTTCCCTGGCGGCAGTGAATTTTCCAGCCAAGGCCTTCTACTTACTTGGGGCCTTAGGAATCAGCACCAGCAGCGAGGCCAAACGCCGGATTGATAGAGGGGAGGTGAAGCTTGACGGTATGAAAATCGATCCCCATCGCGAATTTTCCAGTCCCGCAGAGCTCGACGGTCTGATTCTGCAGTGGGACAAGAAAACCTTTCGACGCTTTGTTATGGGTTGATTGGCTTGGCCGTTCTGGTCCTCAGGCTCAGCAATCCAGACTTTCCCGAGTGTCCACGCCTGTGACGGGATTGCGGCCACTTGCGGTGCGACAGAGGCTGACCTGGTCGGACCGATCTAGGAGCGCCTCACTGAAATCGGCATCGGTGATGTCGGCACCGGCAAAACTGCTGCCAGAGGCGATCACCCCGCTCAGGATTGCCCCCCGCAAGTTGGTGCCGCCCATATCGACCCGATCCATCAGCACGTCGCTGAGGTCGGCACCGCTGAAATTGGACTTGGCAAAGGACCCCTGGGTGAAGATTGATCCGTGCAGGTCGGCGTCACTGAAGTCGGCTTCGCGGGCGACGGCCCCCGCGAAGGAACTTTCGGCGAGCTGTTGGCCATGGAAATCCTGGCCGCTTTGGTTGGTCAAGGTGTAATCGACCCGGTCGGCGAAGCTGGCCGCCGCCGGGCCTACGGGTCCCCCCAGGAGCATCAACAGGACAAGAACCAACCCGATCACCGGCTGCAGCCCACTGGAGATCAGGGAGCCGGGCCGGTGGGGAGGGAAGGGGGGCATGCAGAGCCTGGGGGTGGGGGTGTACAGGAAATCAGACCGTGGTGATTGGCACCCCCAGATGCTGGCTGATCCGATCAAGGGCTGCCTTTTCGTTAGCCGTTACTTTTTCGCCACTGCCGAACAGGCCATTGCCGGCGGCTGCGGCCACGGCCTTGCAGCTGTCCACGATCAGCTGGGCATATTGTTGGCAGCATTCGGCATCGCCCTTGCTGCGGGCCAGAACCATGGCCTCATCCACTTCGGCCAGGGCCTTGTCGAGCACCTTGCCGTTGCGCACGTCATCGACAGACACCTCCAGCTTTTCGGGCTTGATGCCCTGCTTGAGGGCCTCCTGATCAAACAGGCTGGCAATCAGGGGGTTGGAGGCATAGCGGCTGCCGGCCTGGGCGAGTTCGCGGCCCAGGGCAATGGCTTCCTGGGCACTGGAGAAGATGCCCATGTCCACGGCCATCACAGCCATGGCGGCGGACAGGGGACCGCCGAGGAGTTTGTTGCGTTCGTCGCTGGTCAGTTCGATGGCCATGAAGTGGGTGTCAATCGACACGGAGTTCATCCCAAGCATCGCCCGAAGCCACCTGGAACGTCACCCCGTTGCCGGGGCATCCAGATGGGGGATCACCGCCCCCAGCAGGTGCAGGGACCCGGCCACCACGGGCAGGGGTCCGGGACTCGCCACTAGCCACTCCAATCCCTCATCAGGGGTGGCCACCTCCCTGAGCTGGGTGGCGAGCAAGGGCCGCGCCGCGACCAGCTCAGCCCGGCTCCAGGAAGGCAGATCGGGCACGGGCACCAGGGCCACCTGGTCGCCTGGGCGAAGCAAGGCGTCCAGCAGCTGGGGGGCTTCTTTGCTGATTTGCATGCCCAGTAACCAGCGCCGTGGTCTTACGTCACCGCCATCGCCATCGCCACTGCCACTGCCAAAGCCAATGCCAGCCTCAGCCTCAGCCTCAGCCTCAAGGCGATCCAGCTCGTCGCGCAGGGCCTGGGCTCCCGGGGGATTGTGGGCGCCATCGAGCAGCAGGGGAAAGCCTCGAAACTGGCGCCGCTCCAGCCGCCCTGGCCAGCGGGCCGCCGCCAGACCCCGCTGGATGGCCTCGGGGGAAAGGGTCCACCCCAAAGCGTGCAGGGCTTCGGCCATCGCCACGGCCACCGCCGCGTTGCTGCGCTGCAGGTTGCCTGCCAAGCCCAGGCGCGGGCCCCCTTGAGCTTCTGTGGCCAGGGGCTCCACCCAGCGCAGGCTGCAGTCCCAGCGTTGCGCTTCCTGGCGCAGCACCTGGGCCACCTCGGGGGCCTGGGGGCCGCTGATGGCCACCCGGGCCCCGGCCATCACTGCGGCCTTTTCGCGGGCAATGGCCGCCAGATTGTCCCCCAGCAGGTCGCAATGGTCCATGCCAATGGGCCCAAAGCCGACCACCGGCCTGTGGGGGTGGGCCGTGGTGGCATCCAGCCGTCCCCCCACTCCCACCTCCAGCACCACCAAGGGCAGCTCCTCGGCCGCGAAGCGATCGAAGGCGGCGGCGGTCAACAGCTCGAAGGGAGAGAGGCCATGGCGCTGGCCGATGGCCAGCCAGCGGCCCAGATCAGTGCGCAGGGTGTCTGGATCGATCCAGGCGGCTTCAAGTTGGATGCGTTCGCACCAGCTAACCAGGTGGGGCGAGCGATAGATACCGCAGCGCCAGCCCGCCGCCAGCAGGATGCAATGCAGTTGGGTGGCGATCGAACCTTTGCCATTGGTGCCTGCCACCTGAACGGCAGCAAAACGCCGTTCGGGATGGCCACCGTCGGCCAGGGCTGCCTGCATCCGATCCAGACCCAGCTTGATGCCACGGCCGGCGAAAGGTTGCAGCAGGTCATCCAGGTCAACCGGGGGTGGAAGCGAACCCGGGGACAGGGGTGGCTCAGCCAAACGGAACGCTTGCGGTTGGCGCCTTCAGGCTTACCAGGGCCAGCTCCAGCCTTTCGACCATGGCATGGAGATGGGTCGATTCGATCACCAGGGGTGGCACGAAGCGCACGACGCGGGGGCCGGCGGGCACCAGCAGCAGCCCCTGGGCGATAGCGGCCTTGACGAGCTCTGGTGCCGTGACGGTTCCCTCGCGCAGGACCAGGCCCTGCAGCAGGCCCCAACCACGGCTGCTTTCCAGCAGGCTGGGATGGCGCTCAGTCAAGGCACCAAGCAGGGCCCTGAGTTCGGCACCCCGCGCTTGCACCTGGGCCAGCAGACCCCGTCGCCCAATCTCAGCGAGGACTGTGAGCCCAGCGCGGCAGGAGAAGGGATTGCCGCCAAAGGTGCTGGCGTGGTCTCCGGGTTGGAAATGGTCGAAGCGGGCCTTGACCGCCAAGGCGCCGATGGGTATGCCGCCCCCCAGACCCTTGGCCACGGTGAAGGCATCGGGCTCGACACCCAGGATTTCGTAACCCCACCAGCGACCGCTGCGGCCGACGCCGATCTGAACTTCATCGAAAATCAGGAAAATGTTGTGGGCATCACACAACTGGCGCAGCCGCTGGAAGAAGGCCGGATCGCCGGGATTGACGCCCCCCTCACCCTGCAGCGGTTCGATCAGTACGGCCGCCACGCGGGGACCTTCGGCTTCGCAAGCTGAAAGCAGGCTCTCGAAACTGGCGATGTCGTTGTATCTGAAATAGCGGAATCCCTGCACCATGGGCTCAAAGCCGGCGTGGTAGCGGGGTTGGCCCGTGGCTGTCACCGCCGCCAGGGTGCGGCCGTGGAAGCTGGCTTCGGCCGTGAGGATGAGGGGCTCGGCAATGCCGCGCACCCGGTGACCGTGTTTGCGGGCCAGCTTGATTGCCGCCTCATTGGCCTCGGCGCCTGAATTGCAAAAAAAGAACCGATCGGCGCAGCTGATCTGCCCCAGGGCAGCCGCTAGCTGCTCCTGTTCCGGAATGCGATAGAGATTGGAGACGTGTTGGAGCTTGTCGAGTTGCTCGACAAGGGCCTGGCGCAGCACCGGATCGCTGTGACCCAATGTGCAGACGGCGATGCCGGCGACCGCGTCTAGGTACCGGTTGCCGTTGCTGTCCCAGACCCAAACCCCCTCACCTCGCACCAGTTCGAGGGGGTATCGGGCATAGGTGTCCATCACCGCAGAGGGGATGGCAGGGATGGGAGCGGTGGGACTCGAACCCACATGCCCGAGGGCGCTCGATTTTGAGTCGAGTCCGTCTACCAATTCCGGCACGCTCCCTGTGGCTCCACTGTACGGGCTCGTCAGTGGGGGTCGACGACGCGGCGGATCGAAGCACCTACACCGTTGAGCCGCTCCTCAAGGGCGGCATAGCCGCGGTCCAGAAATTCCAGACCCATCACCGAGGTGATGCCATCGGCCGCCAGTCCAGCCAGCACCATGGCGGCCGAAGCCCGCAGGTCGGTGCCCTGGACAGGAGCGCCGCTGAGGCGGGCGACACCCTCGATGCAGGCCGTATTGCCCTGAAGCCGAATCGAGGCCCCCATCCGTTGCAGTTCAGCGACGTGTTGGAGGCGGTTTTCGAAGATGTTTTCCACCACCATGCTGTTGCCCTGGGCAGTGGCCAACAGGCTCATGAAGGGGGCTTGCAGGTCGGTGGGGAAACCAGGAAAGGGCTGGGTACGCAGATCGACCGCCTGGACCGCTTCGGCGCGAATCCGCAGGCCCTTGCCTTCAACCTCAAGTTTGCAGCCAGCGTCTTCCAGTTTGGTGAGCACCGCTTTGAGGTGTTCGGGGATCACGGGGGTTACCAGCAGATCGGAGCGGGTGATGGCGCCTGCCAGCAGCAAGGTGCCCGCTTCGATGCGGTCGGGAATCACCGCGTAATCAGCACCATGGAGCTGATCGACCCCATCGATGACGATCGAGGGAGTGCCGGCGCCCCGAATCCGACCGCCCATGGCGATCAGCAGGTTGGCCAGATCGACGACCTCTGGTTCTTGGGCGGCATTTTCGATGGTGGTTTCGCCTTCGGCGAGCACCGCAGCCATCATCAGGGTTTCGGTGGCACCGACGCTGGGGCAATCCAGGTGGATCTGGCCGCCGGTGAGGCGACGGCGACGGCCCGGCACTACAGCCGTCACGACGCCGTGATCGATGGTCACCTGGGCGCCGAGGGCCTTGAGGCCCTTCACATGCTCAACAACCGGGCGAGAGCCGATCTGGCAGCCGCCGGGCAGGGGCACCTGGGCCATGCCCATGCGGGCCAGCAGGGGGCCGATGCAAAAAAAGCTGGCCCGCAGGGTGTTGACCAGTTCGTAGGGAGGGGCAGCTTGGGTGATGTTGTCGCCGTCGAGGTCGATGATTTCGCCACCCCGGACCACCCGCACCCCAAGGGCTGCCAGGATTTCGCCCATGGCCGCGATGTCGGTGAGACGGGGGACATTGCGCAGCCGCAGGGTCTCCTGGGTCAGGAGGCAGGCGGCCATCAGCACAAGGGCCGAATTCTTGGCCCCATTAACTTTTATCTCGCCGCTCAAGCGTTGACCGCCGGTGATCTCGAGCCTTGGCTGAACCACGGTCTTGGCGGGAGCGGCGAGGAGGGTCATGGAAGTGGGGATTACCGACAGGTTCTTCTAGAAGTGAATCTTGACAATGATCCAGGCCAACGTCTAGGGGGTCGCCGTTGGAACTGTCCGGTGATTCTGACTCCTTTCGGGCCACCTGCAAGGACCGTGATGGCGTAAAGTTCTCATATCGGTGCGTTTTTCGCGCTGAGTCGCCCGCGGATGTGGCGGAATCGGTAGACGCGCTAGTTTCAGGTACTAGTGACAGCGATGTCGTGGGAGTTCAAGTCTCCCCATCCGCATGATTTTCCCCCAATGATTGTTATCAAAATCTCAAATGCTTCCGATGTGGTAGCGGCCAAGATGGGTCGGTTCCTCGAAAGCTTTACCCCCGATCAATTCGACCGCGACAAGGTTGAGGATGTTTTGATCGCCAAGTTGATTGAGCAACTTGCTTTGGAAGGAATCAGTGGTGAGGTGGCAGCCGTCCGGGGCATGACCATGGAGGCCAAGCAGCTCCTAATTGAGGAGCGTCTCCATGTCAGGCACCACGATTTTTTCTGAGGGCAGTTCTGAGGGCAGTGTTGAGGGCAGTGCTGAGCCCCTGGTACTGACCAGCCGCCGCAATCCTCTGGTCACCCGACTCCGGGACCTCCATACCCCTGGCGGCCGCAGCCGGCAGGCGTTGTTGTTATTGGAAGGCACCCATCTGGTCCAGGAGGTGGTGCGGCTGCGGCTGCAACCGGAGCTGCTGCTGGCCACCCCGGCATGGTGCGCAGGCCATCGCGATCTGCTGGCGTGCCTGCCGGCCGCGACCCAGCTGAGACAGGCCACCGCCGCAGTGCTCGAGGCGGCCGCCAGCACCCGCCATCCCGACGGGGTATTGCTCACCCTGGCGCCTCCCGGGCCCGCAGTGCCCCACCCCTGCAGCGAAACGCCCGCGTTTGTGCTGGCCCTCGATTGTCTGCAGGATCCGGGCAACCTCGGCACCCTGCTGCGCACGGCCCTGGCGGCCGGCGTTCAACAGGTTTGGTTGGGGCAGGGGGCCGATCCCCACTCGCCCAAGGTGTTGCGGGCTTCAGCGGGGGCGGCCTTGGAGCTGCCGCTGCTGCGTCTCAGCTCAGAGGCATTGGTGAGTCGGGTGCACCAGGCCCGCCAAGAAGGGTGGCAGATCGTGGCGACGGCGGCAACGGCTCCAAGGCCCTACTGGCAGATCGATTGGTGCCAGTCCACCCTGTTACTGCTGGGCAACGAAGGGGCTGGGCTGGCCGCCCCCCTGCTGGCCCTGGCCGATCAACGGGTCAGCATTCCCCACAGCCAAGCGGTGGAATCCTTGAACGTGGCGGTGGCGGCCGCGCCGCTGCTGCTGGAGCGCTGGCGTCAGACCCTCTGCGCCGAATCGAGATCACCAGGGGGGACAATGCCTGCATCGTTCGCGACGTCCCGGTGACGGCCACTCCCTCCACCCCCGCCCCGGTCGCTGCCCCAGCCGATGGCGCAACCGCAGACGACCTGGCCTTTGATGTGATCGTGATCGGCGCCGGTTATGGGGGCTTCGATGCCGCCAAGCATGGGGCCGAACACGGGCTCAAGGTGGCCATCGTCGAATCCCGCGATATGGGGGGCACCTGCGTCAATCGGGGCTGTGTGCCTTCCAAGGCGTTGCTGGCGGCCAGTGGCCGGGTGCGGGAGTTGGCGGATGCGGACCATC
>CANGZM010000095.1 GCA_947458155.1 Synechococcaceae cyanobacterium
AAGCTCAATCCCCTGCCCGATGTGCTGGCTGGTAAACGGGTCGTGGTGATTGATGATTCGATCGTGCGGGGCACCACCAGCCGCAAGTTGGTTCAGGCTCTGCGCGATGCCGGGGCCACCGAGGTGCACATGCGCATCAGTTCACCGCCCGTAACCCATCCCTGCTTTTATGGCATCGACACCGATACCCAGGATCATTTGATTGCGGCCCGTCTCAACCTGGCCGAAATCGAGGCCCATTTGGGCGTTGATTCACTCGCCTATCTCAGTAAGGATGGCATGTTGGAGTCCGCCCATGCCCCCTCCAGTCAGTTCTGCACAGCCTGCTTTGATGGCCAATATCCCATTGAAATGGATGAGAAAGTGCGTGGCAGTAAATTGATGTTGGAGCCTGCCGGCCTGGCAGCAGCGCCGGTGCCGGTCGCCTAGGTTTAAGTCTTATAGGTTTAAGTTTTACGGAGAGAATGCAGTTTGGGCTTTTGGGCAGGAATATAAAATTAGTTTGTTTGATTCCAGCGCAAACTCAATAGCCCCCGACTCTGTCCAGAATCCTTATCAATTTCGCCCATGGCTCTCCACAGTGCTTCGGCTTTAACCCACACCGCAGGATAGCGATAGCGGGCCACATCTAAAATCAGAACGCGATCGCTACGGCTGTCGTAGGCAGCGATCGGCGAAATGTGACCGCTTCCTTTCTGAGCTATGCCACTGCGTAGATAATTCACCACCAGACGATCGCGGCGATCGCGGAGACCATCTCGCAACAGTTGGCGGAACTGCTCCAGGCTCAGTTGGTCCCCGTGGAAACGCCGCACCACCAGACCGTGGTCGCTGGACCAGCCATGCAGTTGGGCCAGGGTCATGCCTTCGCGTCGCACCCGCTCGGCCCGCACGAAGCGGTCGCCACCAGGCCCGCTAAAGATATTTTCCTGGGTCCAGAAGTGGTAGCCGGGGTATGCCGGTACAGCAGGGGCTGGCACTGCCAAGCTGTTCAGCACCACCACCAAGCTGGCGACGCCGCAATAGGAGAGGTTGGCCTGGGTTTCAAAATCCTGGGATAGGGGGCCGTAGTCGGCCTGGGCATCACTGCCCCGCAGCAGCTCCTGGCCGGCGGGTTCCCGCAGGGGAATCGGTGTCGCCAGTTCCTGGGGGGTCTGGATTTGTGCCTGGCTGAAGCCGGGCAGCCCGGGGAATCCGACGACGACCTGCAGGCTGGTTCCCACCAGCAGAGCCCAGGCCTTCCTCCAAGGCAAGCAGGGGTAGTTTGGCTGATTCAAGCTTCGTCCATCAGCAGGGGCACCAGCTCTTGCACCTGCTGCCCCGTGGCCAGGCCGAGGCTGAGGCCCGAACCGCTGGTGTCTTGCAAAGGCACTGCCGCCAACTTCAAGCGCAAGCTGAGGCCATTACCACCGGCCAACATCACCCCCATCACGCTGGGTCCTGGGCCCTGCAGGTCCACCAGCTCGTCGGAGCGATCGAGGAACCGCAGGCCGATCTGGCCTAGGTCGCCCCTTTGGCACAGCCGCAGACTCTCCAGAGCCAGCCGTTTCAGTTGGCCCAGGCGGCTGGCCAGCACCACGTTGCCGCTGGCTGGGCCACTGGCGGCTCCCACGACCCGTTCGCCGGGCAACAGTCTCATCAGTGTGGGCCCCTGGGCCATGCGCCCCATCACAGGCAGAGTGGTTTCGTTGATGGCCAGTCGCAACATCCGGCCCGTGCTGCTGGCCACTACCAGCTCCTCGTCCTCGCGGCAGGCCACCACCCGTTGCAGCTCCACCCCTTCCTTGAGTTTGAGGATGGTGGCTGCCCGACCGGAGAGTTCCAGGAATTCTTCGAGGGGCAAGCGCTTGAAGCGGCCATCGGTGCTGAGTAGACCCAGGCTGCAGCCGGGTTGCTTGGGCAGCGGCAACACCTGGATCACCCGTTCGCCTTCGAGGCTGTCGGGCAGGAACTTCTCCAACCCGCCGCTTTGCTGCCCGGCGAATTCCCAACGCAGCAGCGCCACCCTGCCGGCGGCGGTGAAAGCCAGTAAGGCCGGTTGAGCCTGCACGGGCAGCAGCAGGCGGGCCGGGGCGGGATGCTCTCCCAGCTCAGCGGCTTCCTGCAGGTGCAGTTTGCCCAGGATCTGGGCGGAGACGATGCGCACCAGTCCATCGGCTTGGATCAGCAGTTGGCTGTCGTTGGCAAGGCCCTCGAAGGCCTGTTGCCGCTGCAGTTCGGTGTTGGGCCGCACCGCTGCGGCCCGCAGGGCCACCAGTTCGTCTCCCCCTTCCACCAGGCGGGTGCGGCGGGGGGTGGAGTAGCGCTTTTTGAGCACCTTCAACTCGCTCACCATCGTGTTCAAGAGGGTGTCCCGGTCGTCGAGCAGGTGCCGCAACCTGGTGCGTTCGGTCGCCAGGTCTTCGGATTCCTTGCGCAGGCTTTCCTGTTCCAGGCCGGTGAGGCGCCGCAGGGGCATGGCCAGTACGGCCTCGGCTTGGCGTTCCGTCAGGTCGAGTTGCACCTGCAGGGCCGCTTTGGCGGCAGCCGCATCGGCGGCGGCGGTGATCATGGCAATCACCTGCTGCAGGTTGGTCAGGGCTTTGATCAGTCCCTCAACCACCTCCAGGCGATCCTCACAGCGCCGCAGGGCGTGGCGGGTGCGGCGCAGCAGGGTGAGTTCGCGGTATTCGAGAAAATGGTTCAGCAGCTGGCGCAGGCTGAGCTGTTGGGGTTGGCCGTTCACCAGGGCCAGCAGGATGGCACCGAAATTGCTCTGCAGGGCCGTGCGCCGTTGCAGATCTTCCAGCACCTTGGCGGCTTCAGCATCACGGCGCACTTCCACCACCACCCGCATGCCGTCTCGATCGCTCTCATCGCGAATATCGGCGATGCCGGTGATTTTGCCGTCGTTGACCTGTTCGGCCAACTTTTCGATCCAGCCGGCCTTGCTGAGTTGATAGGGCAATTCCGTGATCACCACGGCACCGCGGCGATGGCGACCCTTGCCGGGTTGAACTTCTTCAAGGTGGGCCACACCGCGCATCGGGATGCTGCCGCGGCCACCCAGATAGGTTTCGCGCACACCACTGCCGATCAGAACCTCACCGCCGGTGGGAAAATCGGGGCCGGGCACCAACTGCAGCAGCTTGTCGTCGTCCAGATCGGGCTGGCGGATCAGGGCAATCAGGGCATCTACCACCTCCCCCAGGTTGTGGGGGGGGATGTTGGTGGCCATGCCGACGGCAATGCCGGTGCAGCCATTCAGCAGCAGAAAGGGAAGTTGGGCTGGCAGGACGGTCGGTTCTTGCTGGGAGCCGTCGAAATTGGGGGCGAAATCCACCGTTTCGCTGCCGATCTCATCGAGCATCCCTTCATGGGCGATCGGAGCGAGCCGGGTTTCGGTGTAGCGCATCGCCGCCGGTGGATCGTCATCCACCGAACCGAAGTTGCCGTGGCCATCCAGGAGCGGGTGGCGGCTGGAGAAGGTCTGTACCAGCCGCACCAGGGCGTCATAGACCGCCTGATCGCCGTGGGGGTGGTATTTACCGAGCACATCGCCTACGACCCGGGCGCATTTGCGGTAGGGGCGATCTGGGGTCAGCCCCAGTTCGTGCATGGCGAAAAGGATGCGCCTTTGCACGGGTTTGAGGCCATCACGCACGTCCGGCAGAGCCCGGCCGACGATGACGCTCATGGCGTATTCGAGGTACGAGCGTTGCATCTCCTGATGCAGGGCGATCGACTCGATGCGGTCTCCGGCGCGGTCCTCGGCCATCCGGTGCTGGGTTTTTGGGGCGGAAGACGGGGCTCAGCCTACAGATGGCTGTTGGCCCTTCGATTCACTCCGGCCGGCTGGAGCTGCCATTGGCGTTGGCGCTGGCCCGCTCAACGGCAGATTTAAGCTCGGGTTGGGAGAGCAAATTCCTTGCTGCTGTCCGCAGTTTGGGGCCCCAGAGCTGGTCTTTTTGGTAACTCTCCTTGACGTAGTTGGGGTCTTCGTTCAGGGCGTTTTTGGCCAGGCGCAGCGCTTCGGCTCGCTGTTGGGGGTTGGTGAGCAAAAGGCTGCTGCCGAGGGCAAGGGAGGGTTCGGCGGCATCTGGCTTGCTGGTCAGCACCTTGCGCCAGCGATCCATGGCCTCTGAGCGCCGATCGAGTTCGAACAACACGAGTCCTTGGTTGTTGATCGCTTCCCAGAAATTTTTGCGTAGGCTGGCTGCTTTGTTGAAGCTAGCCATGGCTTCATTCGGTTGGGAAAGCATAAAATAGGCATTGCCCAAATCGAAGTAGGCGCCTGCGTTTTGGTTGTCTAATTGCAAGCCACGGCGCAGCAGGGCCAGGGCATCGGCGGGGCGGTTGTTGCGCAGCGCTACGGCCCCTTCGGCAAACCAGATGCCGGGGTTGGTGGGATCGAGGCGCTTGGCTTTCTCCAGGGCCTTGAGAGCTTGTTCAGAGCGGTTGCTGCGCAATTCGGCTTCCGCTAGCAGCACCCAACCGATCGGTTCGTTGGGGAGCAGCCGCACGGTGAGATCGGCCAGACGGGCAGCGTCTTCGGGTTGGCCAAAACGCAGTAACTTGGCGGCGGCCTGGGCAATGCCCCTGCCGGCCCCCTCCAGGGCCTCGGGCTGGGGCACGAACACAAAGGGCACCATGGCCGCTGCTGGCCGCGTCGTCACCAGCAGGCTGGCCGTCAGCAGCGTCAGGCCAAGGCCGAAACGGGGCAGCCTCAGCCAGCTGGATGTCCCCTTGGCTTGATGTGGATGGCGAAGGACGAAAGGGGCCAAATTCAGCCAGGAACGGCCTGCCATGGAGTCGTTAAGAATCCTCCCTACCCTAGGCAGAGGGGGGAGAAAGACCTAGGGCGGCCCGCAGGTTGCGGCGCCACATCCAGGGTTTGATGCGTCGCAGGGCGGAGGCCCGTAGACGTTCATCCCAGTCCCCATCACTCCAGGCGAGGGCCTGGTATCCCTGCAGATCCAGCAACCAGGGCCTGGGCTGCACTTCGGGATCGGTGGCACTGGGCAGGTCGGGACGATTCCAGGGACAAACGTCCTGGCAGATGTCACAGCCGGCCACCCAGCCTTGGAGATGGTTGGCGATGGCCGGGGGCAGGACCGGGTCTCGATTTTCGATGGTGTGAAAGGAAATGCAGCGGCGTGAATCGACGACAAAGGGCTCGCGGATCGCTGCGGTGGGACAGGCAGCGATGCAAAGGCGGCATGATCCGCAGCGGGCTGGGGCGGGCCGATCGGGGCTCAGGGGCACGGTGGTGAGCAGGTGACCCAGCAGCAGCCAGGAGCCGTGTTTGGGGTTGATGAGGTTGCCGTGTTTGCCGATCCAGCCGAGCCCCGCCTCCTCCGCCCAGGCCTTGTCCATCAGCGGCCCACTGTCAACGCAGGTCCGCCAGCTGGCCCCTTCCACTTGATCCTGCAGCCAGCGTCCCAAGCGCCGCAGGCGACCATCGATGACCCGGTGGTAGTCGCGCCCCCAGCCGTAGCGTGCCACCGCCAGGCTGCCGGGCTGGCGCTGGGCCTTGACATGGTAGTTAAGGCCAACCGCCAGAACACTGCGTACCCCTGGCAATAGTTCGTTGATGGCCCGTCGCCGCGGTTCCGCCATCCAGGCCATCGAACCCTGGTAGCCGGCGTCCAGCCAGCGCTCCAGGGCAGCGCTGCGCAGGGCCAGGCGGCTGCTACCGGGAACGGCGGCGATGCCTGCTACGGCGAAGCCCTCGTCCAGGGCCCGTTGGCGCAGGCTTTGAGAAAGGTTGTCGGAACTGGAAGAGGACACGGGCAGTCGGTAAAGTCTGGCCAAATCAAGACCACCAGGCGTGTCCTTCTCTTCCTCAACCCGCTTCAGCCCGCTGCTTCGCTGGATGGGGATCACCCTGGTGGTGCTCCTGCTCCTCAATCTGTTGGCGGTTTTGGCGCTTTGGGATTGGGGGTCCGAACCGTTTCGCCAGTTGGTGGTTGAACGGCTGGTGCAGCAATCGCCCCTGGCCCTGGTGGGCCTGGTGTTGATGTACATCGCAGCCAGGCTTGACGATGGCGGCAACCAGCGCTCGCCGCTGCTCTGGGCCGTGTGTCTGCTGAGCGGCTTGCTGGCGGTGTTGCTGACGGCCGCCCTGCCGATTGCCTTTGGGGGCGACAAATTGATGCAGGAGCAGGCCGACCAGCAGTTGGCTGCGTCTAAGGGTCAGCTGGAAATGGCCCGTCAACAAAGCAAGGATCCGGCCATGCTGCAGCAGTTGGTGAAGCAGGCCGAGGCCCGCGGCCAGGTGCCCGCCAACGCAACCCCTGAACAGAAAACCCAGGCGGCCCGCACTTTCGTCGAGCGTCAGTTGGGCCAGATGGAAGGTCAGTTCAAGCAAATGCAACAGACCAGCGCTGTGACCCTCAACCAGCGCCGCTTGGGCAATTCCGCCGGTGCGGTGGTGCTGATTGCCGCCTTCACCATTCTTTGCCTGGGCAGTGTTCTTTAGCCCTTCGGCGCTGGAGGTTCCCGGTTTCCGGCCCAATCGCTGGTTAGCGTTTGATTTCCAGCCCCCATAGCCCCATCCCTAGCCCATTGGATCCCCCTCCCGCCCTGCCAAGACCAGATCAGCCCCTTAACTCCAGGCTGCAGCAGGACCTCAAAAACGACCTGATCGCGGGTCTCTTGGTGGTGATCCCCCTGGCCACCACCATCTGGCTGGCCACCACGGTCAGCCGTTTTGTGCTGGCTTTTCTCACTTCGATTCCCAAGCAGTTCAACCCCTTCAACACCCTGCATCCCTTGCTGCAGGAACTCATCAACCTTGGCTTGGGCCTTTTGGTGCCCCTGCTGGGCATCCTGCTGATCGGCCTGATGGCCCGCAATATCGTTGGGCGTTGGTTGCTGGAGTTTGGCGAAGGCACCCTGCTGCGCATTCCAGTGGCCGGCTCGGTTTACAAAACCCTCAAGCAGTTGCTGGAAACCTTTCTGCGGGACAACTCCAGCCGCTTTCGTCGGGTTGTGTTGGTGGAATACCCCAGGGAGGGTCTGTATGCCCTTGGCTTCGTCACCGGAGCGATGGGAAGCTCGATCCAGGCGGATTTCAGTGAGACCATGCTGAGCGTCTTCATTCCCACCGCCCCCAACCCCACCACCGGTTGGTATGCCGTGGTACCGGAGCGCCTCGTCAAGGACCTCGATCTCAGCGTCGAAGATGCCTTCCGCACGATTATTTCGGCTGGCATTGTCAACCCAGATGAGCGTCAGCCCCCTTCCAATCGCAGCTTCTCCAGCCTGATGGCCCAGTTGCGGGCCCCCCAGCTCTCCTGATGCAGAGTCACTCCCTTGCCCGTGAACTGGCCCTGTTGATGCTCGGTCAGGTGGATGATCGGGGCAGCAAGCCCATGCCGCCGTCGGATCTGTCGATGGAGGCCCTGTTGCATCAGGTCCAGGCCAGCCTGGCCCTGCATGTGCGTGAGGCCCTCGACCATTCCGCCGGTGATCTCGAACAGGCCCAGCAGCAGTTGCTTGATAGCGAGCTGCAGCAGGAGGGCGAGCAGAGCTTGCCCCGGGTGCGCACGCACCTGCAGAAGGGTCTGGCCTTGGCTGAACAGGCCCTGAATCGTTTGTCGGCCAGCCTTGAGTTGCCGCGGCTGTTGGTGTTGGCCGACCAGGAGGCGGTACGCCGGGGGGCGATCGAACGGGCCCAGGCGGTGTTGCAGCAGCGCGAAGACCTGGACGCCCGCTTGGATCGGGTGATGGAGGGCTGGCGTTTGACCCGTCTGCCCCGCATCGATCGGGACATTCTGCGGCTGGCGGCGGTCGACCTGGAGCAGTTCGGCACCCCCCTGGCGGTGGCCTGCAGTGAGGCGGTTGAACTGGCGAATCGCTATAGCGATGAGCAAGGAAGGCGCATGATCAACGGTGTACTGCGGCGCTTCACCAACGCCACCAAGGTCTAAATAGGGTTTCAGCCAAGATGGTTTTTGATTGGTTTCGCCGCCGCACCGCGCCCCAAGCCGAAACAGCCGCCGAGACACCGGCTGAGCAGGCCCCTGGCCCCGATTCAGATTCAGATCTGGAGGCCGTCGCCCCTGAGCCCGAGAATTCGGTTGTTGCGGCCGTTGTTTCGGAGGTTGCTGAACCTTCTGTGGCCCCGCCGGATTCCCCAGCCGAGGCGGCCTCGACCCCTCCGGCTGCGGCTGCGGCGACCGCTGGCGGTGTTGATCAAGAGGCCCTGGCATGGGCGCGCCAGGCCTATGCCCGCCTGAAGGCCCAGCAGCAGGCTGCTTCGACCGCACCGGCGACGGCCATTGCCGTGCCGCCATCGCCGGCAGTTTCCCCATCCAGCCCAGCCGAAGTTGCTCCCACCGAGCTAGGGAGTCAACAACCCACAGGGCAGGAACCCACAGCGCAGCAACCCGCCGCTGCGGCTGAAACAGCGCCCGCGGCACCAACGCCGGTGTCACTCGATGGCCCCGCCCCAGCGGCCCCGGGCCGATCCCTGTTGGAGCAAGCAGCGGCCCAGCGTCAGCAGCGGCTGCAGGAACTGACAGCCCAGGAGAGCCTGGCCGCCTCCGAAGCTTTATCCGCCCCTGCTGACCGTCCAGCGGCCGCTGGCACCGGTGCCAGCGGCCCCGGTACTTCCGTCACCGGGACCGCCGTTG
>CANGZM010000096.1 GCA_947458155.1 Synechococcaceae cyanobacterium
GCTCGGCAGCTGGGGGCTTTTCTAGACGAGGTGGTTCAAGGGCCGGCGGTGCTGGTGGGCCACTCCCTCGGTGGACTGGTCGCGCTCACTTGCGCCGTGCATTTTCCTGATCGGGTGCAGGCTGTAGCAGCGGTTCCCCTGCCGGATCCGGCCCTGTTGATGGCGAGGATGGGTGGCCTTGGGGGGGGGCCCCGCCAAGCCCCGTGGCGCCGCAGGTTGAAGCGACTGATTGTGAATCTGCTTTGTCGGTTGCTGCCCTTGGAGGTGATTGTGCCACTCCTGGTCCATTCGCCCCTTTTGGACCTGGGTCTTCAGTCGGCTTATGACAACCCGATCATGGGTGATCGGGAGTTGCGACGGGTGATTTCCAGGCCGGCCCGGCGTCCTGGGGCGGTCAGGGCCCTGCGGGCCATGAGCATCGCCATGCCGTTGCGCCCCCATCACGCCACGGCCCCAGCGTTGCTGACCCGCCTGAAACAGCCCCTGCTGCTGATTTGGGGTCGTCAAGATGGCCTGGTGCCCTTGGAGGTGGCCCTGCAATGCAGGCGCTGGCGGCCCCATACCCCCCTGGTGGTCTTGGATCAGGCCGGCCATTGTCCCCATGATGAGCGGCCGCCCATCTTTAATCAAACCTTGTTGGAATGGCTCGAAGCCCTTTCCCCATCGCTCGCCTGAGACGGGTTGGCGGGATGAATTTTGGGGGTGGGTCCCCGGCACCACCTAGGTTTGGAGCGGGCGACCCGGTCTTGGAGCGATGAAGCACACCCTTTCGGTGCTGGTGGAAGATGAATCCGGTGCCCTGAGCCGCATTTCAGGCCTGTTTGCCCGGCGTGGGTTCAATATCGAGAGTCTGGCGGTCGGGCCGGCGGAAAACCGCGGTGTTTCGCGGTTGACCATGGTGGTGGAGGGAGATGACGGCACCCTGGAGCAGATGAGCAAACAACTCAACAAGCTCGTCAACGTGCTGGGTGTCATCGATCTCTCCACCATTCCGGCGGTGGAGCGTGAACTGATGTTGTTGAAGGTGTCAGCTCCGCCCCAAAACCGCAGTGCGATTTTTGATCTGGTGCAGGTTTTTCGGGCCAAGGTGGTGGATGTGGCCGATGACGCCATGACCTTGGAGGTCGTAGGTGATCCGGGCAAGCTAGTGGCCTTGGAGCGCCTGCTTGAGACCTATGGCATCCTCGAGATCGCCCGTACCGGTAAAGTTGCCTTGGAGAGGGCCTCTGGGGTGAATACGGAGTGGCTCAAGGCGGTCACCTTGGAGAAGCGGGTGCCGGCCTGATTCTGTTCAGTCTTGGAGATAGGTGGTCTGGCCAAGGCTAGTGCGCAGGTGGGCCATGAGCCTGCGGGCATCACTAATGACGAGCTGGCCCTTGCTGATGGCCTCCTCGCTGGCCACCCTCAGCCGTTCGAGCAGGAGATCGGGGTCGTGCTCCATGGCCTTGAGCACCTCTGCATTGGTATTGCCTCTAACAACATGATCAACCCGATAGCCGCCACCGTCTGAGAGGCGAATGTGGACGGCATTGGTGCTGCCGAAGAGGTTGTGCAGATTGCCCATTACTTCTTGGTAGGCGCCGCCCAGAAAGAGGCCGATCCAATAGGGTTCGTTAGGTTGTAAAGAGTGTAGTTCGAGCAGGTTTTTCACCTGGCCGCGATCGATGAAGCGGGCAATTTTTCCGTCTGAATCACAGGTGAGATCGGCGAAGCTGCCTAAGCGTGTGGGACGTTCATCCAAGCGATGCAGGGGCATCACCGGGAACAACTGATCGATTGCCCAGGTGTCGGGAGCCGAACGAAAGACAGACAGATTGGCGTAGTAGGTGCCGGCGAGAGCCGCTGGCAGCCCCCGTAATTCTTCCGGGATGAGTGTTTCGTTTGCCATGGCCTCAAGTCGCTCGGCAATGGCCTGACAGCAGGCCCAGGTCAGTTGTTCGGCCTTGGCCCGATCGGGCAAGCTCAAGTAGCCAAGCCGGAAGGCGGCAAGGGCGTCGTCTTTGAATTTGAGGGCATCGTTCCAAGCTTCCTGGAGACGCTCGGGACCGGCGGCATTGCCCCTGGCGCCATCGGGGTCCTCCGCTGCCAGGACGCACTCGCTTTCCGCTCTGATGCCGTTGTAGGTGTCGCGCAGATTGCGCAGCACCAGGGGCTCCCGCTCCTCGGTCTCCGGCACATCCCCCGGCACGGAGCCCGCTCCCAGGACATCAAACACCAGCACGCTGAAGTGACTGGCGATGGCCCGGCCGCTTTCACTCACCAAGGTGGGCACCGGCACGTCATGGGGTTCGCAACATTCGCGCACGGTGGCCACCACGTCGTTGGCGTAGTTCTGCAGGGAGTAGTTGGTAGATGCGGCCGTGGCGGTGCGGCTGCCGTCGTAGTCGATGCCCAGGCCCCCGCCGACATCGAGAAAACCCATGGGCGCCCCGAGCCGCGTCAGTTCGACATAGATCTGCCCCGCTTCTTGGAGCGCGTCTTTGAGTACGGCGATGTCGTTGATCTGGCTGCCGATGTGGAAGTGCAGCAGGCGCAGATCGGCCAGCAGGCCCGCCTGGCGCAGGGTGGCAACGGTGCTCAGGACATCGGGGATCGAGAGGCCGAACTTCGCCCGTTCGCCCACCGAACTGCCCCAACGGCCGGTGCTGCGGGTTGAGAGTTTGGCGCGAATGCCCAGGAACGGGGCGGCGCCTAGATCTTGGCTGGCCGCGATGATGCGCACAACTTCATCGGCTTGCTCGATGACGACCACCGGCTGGCGTCCCAGGCGTCGCGCCAGGATCGCGGTTTCGATATAGCGACGATCTTTATAGCCATTGCAGATCAGCAGCGCTTCTGGATCTTCCAAGAGCGAAAGGGCGATCAGCAGTTCGGCTTTGCTGCCAGCCTCGAGGCCGAAGTGCCAACGCCGGCCGGTTTCCACCAGCTGCTCAACGACATGGCGTTGCTGGTTGCATTTGACCGGAAACACCCCTTGGTAGCGGCCGCTATAGCCGTACTGGGCGATGGCCCGCTCGAAGGCGGCATGCAGGCGCTCCAGCCGGTCTTCGAGGATGTCATCGAAGCGAATTAACAGCGGCAGGGAGAGATCGCGCCCCTGCAGCTCCTGCACCAGGTCCACCAGATCCAGGGAGCCGCCCCGGTCGCCGCGGGGCTGGACCATCACATGGCCGCGGCCGCTAACGGAGAAATAGGGGTCCCCCCAGCGGTCGAGACCATAAAGGGCGGCCCCATCGGCGGCGCTCCAGCTGGGCGAGGTGAGGGGGGCGGCCGGGGTGCCGTTGGCGTTGGCGAGCACCATCAGGCCCTGGGATGGGTGGAATTTCGATGCGCCGAATCTAGTCAGCGGTGGTCCTGGGAAGGGCGCGGAGGCTGGGCGGACGCGAGGGGGCACTTCCCGGCGACTGCTCCCATCGATTGGCTCGCCTCGGTGGCGACAAGCTGGAGCAGGTGCTTGAGATTTTGGGGCAGATCCTGGGGTTTTACCGAAGCCGCGGGGCTATTCATTCACTACTGGCATGGTTGCACTCAGCTGGGCAGCAGGGGCACGCCCTCCGTTCGGGCCGCCGCCTGCAGGGCCTTGTCGCGACTGGCCAAGGGCAGTCCGCGGCGCAGCGCCAGCTCCAGATAGGCGGAGTCATAACTGGTGAGGCGGTGGCTGCGGGCCAGGGCCAGGGTGTCGTGCCAGGCGTTGGCTGTGGTGGGGTGGTCCACGCTGATCGGCAGACCCTCCAGCAGGCCGAGGAAGGTGCGGCTGGCGGCAGGACTGATGCGGCCACGCCGTTCGGCCTGCAGCAGCACGTTGGCCGTTTCCCATAGCCATAGGGCGGGTACCTGGGCCCGATTCGTCTGCAGCTGCTCAAGAATCGCCCAGGTCCCATCGCTGGCCTCATCGGCAAAGCACCAGGCACAGCTCAGCGAGACATCGAGCACCAGATCGCCGGCCGTTGCCACTGCGTTTGGGGACGAATCCAGGGCGCTCATCTGCGCCCCTGATCACGTAGCTCGGCGATGCTGATGCCGCCGAGGCTCTGCCCCTGGTTGAACTGGCGCAGGCGCGCGATGGTCTCTGTCACGCCGCCGGGGGGCTGGGCAGCGTGAGGTACCAACCGCGCCACGGGATGGCCGTGGCTGGTGATCGTGATCTGTTCGCCGGCGCTGACGGCATCGGGCAGGGCCGCCAGATGGGTCTTGGCCTCAAAGCGCTTGCACAGCTGGCTGGAGATCGAGGGCGCTAGCGGCCTTGGCCAGAGCACGATCCAAGGTGGCAAAACGGGCGCAACCCTCACTGCGCAGCAGGTGTAGAGCATCGGCGAAGTCGAGACCCTGGCGATGCCAGGCCAGCGCCTGGCGCACCAGCTCTTCCTGCTCCAGATGCAAGTGGCGTATCGCCATCAGGCCCTCAAGGGCAGCGATGACAGCGCGGCGATCGAGGCGGTACGCGCCACGCAACACCCACTCGAGTTCCAGCACCACCGTGATCGGTACAAAGCAGGCCGGGCTGGTGTCGATCAAATCGGCCACGCGGCGGGCCTGCTCGGGCTCATCGCCGGTGAGCAGCCGCACCAACAGATTGGTGTCGAGGGCCACGGGCAGCGTCATGGCAGGGAATGCGTGGCATAGAGGGCCGGATCCTGCTGATCCAAGGGAATCGTGGGGCCTTGGTAGCCGGCGCAGCCGATCCGATCCCGGGCGCTGCTCAACCTGGCCGAGCTGTGGGGCGTCAGGAGCAGGCCATTCGGCTCAAGAGTCAGCTCCAGCCGGTCGCCGGGATTGAGCCCCAGCAGCTGGCGCAGCCGGGCCGGAATCACCAGCTGCCCTTTGGATGAGAGCGTCAACAAGGCATCCACAACAGGGGACTTTCACGTGTCTTACCAAAGTAAGCCATGCAGGCCTTGGGCTCAGTCTCGAATGGTCTGCCATGTTCGGCAACGCCGTCCTCTTCTCGATCACAAGGCGTTGGGGGGCCAGGCCACCTCTGCCGGGGGTCAGCTTGCCCACCTCGGCGGGGGTCAGGGCAGCAGCAGCCTCTCCAGGCCTTCAAACCATTCGAAATCGCGATCGAAACTCACCAGTCGCCAGCCATTGGTGATCGCCAGGGCCGCCAGATGGGCATCGGTGCAAAGCCGGGCCGGCAGCTCAGCGCTACGCAGCAGCTGGTGAAACACCTCCCAGCCGTCGTGCTCCGGCGCGGCCAGCTGCACGCCCGGCTGCTGGCACAGGGCTTCCAGCAGGGCGGAGGCTTCTGCAGCGTTCTTGACGGTCGTGCCCATCAGCTTCGGCTGGCACACCAGGCGCACCAGCCCCAGAGCGGTGACTGTGCAGAAGAGCACCTGTGCTGCGGCCTGCTGTTCCCAGTACCGAACGGCGTGCTGGTGATGGCTGTGTTCGGGCCAGGCCAACGCCAGCCAGACATTCAGGTCCGGCAGGTCGGCGGTGGTGCTCACGGGTCGAGCAGCTCGAACAGGGCGGCGTTGCTGAGCTGGTGGTCCTCAATTGCCAGCGGTCCGTCCAAGCGCGGCAGCGTGGCCGCGGAACGTGTCAGTCCGGTGCGCTCGGGAGCGGCGCTGAGTCCTTGCTCCACATAGCTGCGCAGCAACTGCTTGAGGGTCACACGTTCTCTGGCCGCCCGAGCTTTCAGGCGTGCGAACAGCGGATCCGGCAGCTCCAGGGTGGTGCGCATGCGCCAGGGCCGTTCGTGTGCGCATGTTAGTGCGCATCTATCGAGTTGGGATGCCCCGTCGTCGGGACCAGCGCCGGTTGAACATCGGTGGCGGCGAAGTCGGCACCCTTGAACAGCAGGGGTGCCTCCAGGGCCATGGCCAGGCCATAGCTGAAGCAGTCGCCGAAGTTGAGGGCTGCCCGGTGCTGCCCCTTGCCGAAGCGGCGCCAGCCCACCAGCGCCCAGTGCACATGCGTCTCCCCTAGCGGCACGGTGGTGATGTCGGCCGCCGCCAGCAGGCGGTCAAGTTCGGCCTGCCGGTCTCGCCGATCTGCCGCTCGATCACGAGCCGCGTTTCCAGCAAGGTGGCGGTGGACAGTCGCCTGGGGCCCGCTTGGCTGAGCCGGGCGATCAGGGCCTCGGCCTCCGGCTCCACCTTCAAGATCGCCAGCAGGGCGGAGGTGTCGATCACCATGGCGAATTAGTTGGAAAGGCCGCTTAGGCTGGTAGACCCGTTTCGTCGTAGAGCTGCGCCTGGAGTTCGGCGCCGCTGCGTTGATCCGGCCAGGGGAGCTCGCGGCAGCGGTTGAGCAGCTGCAGCAGCGCCTGCCGCCGGGCCGCCTCTTGTTGGCCTGGCGCGGCGGTGCGGCAGCGATCGAGTTCGGCGCGAAGGGCTTGGCGCACGGCATCGGTGACGCTGGTGCCCCGATGCGCGGCCAATTCGCGGGCCATGGCATGAACCAGCGGGTCCTTGATGTTCATGCCCATGGCTTGCATGGGTAGAAACATAATCGAATTTTACCCCCAGTGCTCTTTGTTGCCGGGTGTTGCCGGGTCCTTGGGCCCTTCAGGCCGTCACGGCTGTGAGGCGGCTCGGCTCGGTCAGGGGGCTGCATAGTCGCGCCCCGGGCCCCCTGGTGGCGCTGGCTCTTTGCCGCCTGCAGCCTGAGTTGGAGGTGATGCAGTCGCTGCTGGCGGCCGCCAACCGCAAGAGTTACGTCTCCAGTCGGGCCCGCGCCAGCATGCGGACGCCGCAAGCGATTGTCGAATCCCCCCAATCCCTCACCCCCGCGAGCAGGAAATCCTCGTGCTGCTGCTCAAGGGGTTGTCGGATGTCGCGATCGCCGATGCCCTGGGAATCTCCCATCCATACCGTCAAGGACTACGGCAAGAGCATTCGCGTCAAATACAATGTCAAGACACGCGTTCAGTTGATCAGCGCCCTGCTGGGGCGGGCGCTGCAGACGAGTCGCTGACGCCCCTGGGTGCCCGCTTCCCTTGCCAAGCGGCCACCCCAGCGCAGACGATGGCAATTAAACCCATCTCACCCCGAATCCATGGCCGCCGAACGCTCCTTCATCGCCATCAAGCCCGACGGGGTGCAGCGGGGGCTGGTGGGGGAGATCCTGGGCCGCTTCGAGCGCAAGGGCTTCAAGTTGGTGGGCCTCAAGCAGCTCACCCCCAGCCGCGAACTGGCCGAAAGCCACTACGGCGTGCACCGCGAGCGCCCCTTCTTTGCCGGATTGGTGGACTTCATCACCAGCGGTCCGGTGGTGGCGATGGTCTGGGAAGGGGATGGCGTGATCGCCAGCGCCCGCAAGTTGATCGGCGCCACCAAACCCCTGGAGGCCGAGCCCGGCACCATCCGCGGTGATTTGGCGGTGAACATCGGCCGCAATGTTATCCACGGTTCCGATGCCCCCGAAACCGCCGAGTTTGAAATCGGTCTGTGGTTCACCCCCAACGAGCTGAGCGACTGGACGCCGGCCGATCAGGGTTGGCGATCAGAGGGCTGAGGGGCCCGTGGCTTCCCCGCTCACGGCGGCCGATCTCCAAACCGTGTCCTTGTTCGCCCACCTGCCGGCGGCCCAGGCAGAAGCGTTCCTAGCCGGTCAGATCCCACTGGAGGCTGACGCTGATCAAGTCCTGCTCATCCAGCAGGACGAGGGAGAAGCCGTCCTGGTGATTCAGGACGGGCTGGCCAAGGTGAGATCTTTTTCTGCCGATGGCGAAGAGGTGGTGATCGCCCTGCTGGGTCCTGGCGACCTGATGGGGGAGATGGCCGTTCTGACGCATGGTCTACGCAACGCCGATGTGGTGGCGCTGACGCCTCTGGTGGCCGTGAAATTGCGGGCCGGTCTGTTCAGGGAGTTGGTGTTCCAAGATGCCCAGGTTTCCTTGGAACTGGCTCGTCTGCTGGCGGTGCGGCTTAGAGCCAGCCATGCCCGTCTGTTGTTGCAAAGGGCAGACGCCACCACCCGTTTGCTGGCGGTTTTGCAGGACCTTGCCCTGACCGCGTCGCGAGGTAATGATCCCCTCGCCCCGATCCCCCCCCTGCCCCAGCGGGAGCTGGCGGTCATGGCTGGTCTGGCACGGCCAACCACCTCAAGCACATTGGCCAGTTTGCGCGAGCGCGGCATCGTCAAGGTTGACCCCCAGGGGATGAGGATCGCCGATCCCCAGGCCCTGCGCAAACGAGGACTGCTGGCTTAAGCCCAGGGCGGTTTCGGTGATCGACCCAGTTTTTTGAGCCTGGCTTATTCCTTCCACACCCTTGTTGCGACACCATTTGGGTGTCTAAGCAGGAGGGGCTTTTAGGTTGGCGTCTGCTCGAATCGACTCCAGTGAAATGACTCCAGCTCGGGTTCGAACCGATTCAACCCGTTCTGGATTGCCCCCACGAGCAGCTCTACCGTTACGGCCGCCAGCAGCACCCCGTTGCGGTGGTGGCCAGTCGCCAGCCAGAGCCCTTGAATCGGACTGGTGCCCAGCAATGGCGCCGTGTCGGCTGTGCA
>CANGZM010000097.1 GCA_947458155.1 Synechococcaceae cyanobacterium
CCCTCACCGGTGCCCAAACCAACTACCAGGCCAATCCCCGCAAGGAAGCGATCGAAAACGACCTGATCGTCGATAACAGTTGCTTCCTGGAGTTGGGACTCCAACCCACCACCCTCGACGTTGGCTTGCTTGCCGAGGTGGTGGATGTGGCTCGCCGCTGGGCAGACCGCTGCGACCGCTCCCGCATTCCCTGCCTTTCCGCCTGGACGACGCGGCAGGCTGAGGCCATCGCCGCCCGCCCCTAAGCGAGGGCGGCCAGTGCGGATTGCCTTCTTTACCGAAACCTTCTTGCCCAAGGTGGACGGCATCGTCACCCGGCTGACCAAGACCCTGCAGCACCTGGTCGCGGCGGGGGATGAAGTGTTGATCTTCTGTCCCGAGGGCGCCCCCGATTCCTACCTGGGGGCCAAGGTGGTTGGGGTGCCGGCCCTGCCCCTGCCCCTCTATCCCGAATTGAAACTGGCCCTGCCCCGGCCGGCGGTCTCCGAAGCCCTAGAGCAGTTCCGCCCGGATCTGGTGCACGTGGTCAACCCGGCGGTGCTGGGTCTGGGGGGAATCTGGCTCGCCAAGAGCCGCAACCTGCCCCTGGTGGCCAGCTACCACACCCACCTGCCCAAATACCTGGAGCATTACGGCATGGGCATGCTGGAGCCCCTGCTTTGGGAACTGCTCAAGGCCGCCCACAACCAGGCCAGCCTCAACCTTTGCACTTCCACCGCGATGGTGGCCGAACTGGCCGCCAAGGGCATCCAGCACACGGCCCTCTGGCAGCGCGGCGTGGATACCGATTTATTCCGACCTGAATTGCGCAACGAGAGCATGCGCGCCCGGCTGCACGGTCCCCATGACGACACCGGCAATTTGCTGCTTTATATCGGTCGCCTCTCGGCCGAGAAGCAGATTGAACGCATCCGTCCCGTGCTGGAGGCCATGCCCCAGACCCGCCTGGCCCTTGTGGGCGACGGACCACACCGGCAACAACTGGAGCGCTGCTTCGAAGGCACCCCCACCACGTTTGTGGGTTATCTGGCGGGCCAAGACCTGGCCTCGGCCTATGCCTGCGGCGATGCCTTTCTGTTTCCTTCCTCCACCGAAACCCTGGGTCTGGTGTTGCTGGAGGCCATGGCTGCCGGCTGTCCCGTGGTGGGGGCCGACCGGGGCGGCATCCCCGACATCGTCAGCGATGGCGAAAACGGCTGCCTTTACGATCCCGACCAGCCCCACAGTCTCACCACAGCCGTGCAGCGACTGCTCGGCGAATCCCAGACCCGGTCCTGCCTGCGGCAGGCGGCCAGGCAGGAAGCGGAACGTTGGGGCTGGGCCGGCGCCACCGACCAATTGCGGGGCTATTACCGCAAGGTCCTCAATCAGGCAAGGGTGCCCCTGCCCACCTGAACCTTTTCCTAGGAGCGCTTCTGGGCTGCCGCATCAGCCGCCCCCCGGAACCAGGTGGTCATCAAGGCCCGCACCATCGGGGCTGCGATCGTGCCGCCGTAGCCACCGCTGTTTTCGCCGAAGGCAACGATCACCAAGGTGGGTTGGTCGGCGGGGGCATAGCCGCCGAACCAGGCATGGTCCGGGCGGGGGGGATCCTCAGCGGTTCCCGTCTTGCCGGCCACGGGCGGCAGGCTGGGATCGTTGAGCACCTTGCCGGTGCCGTCAGTGACCACTTGCCGCAGGCCCTGGCGTAAGACCTGCAGGGTCTCGGGCTTGAGCCCCAACCAGACCCGCTGCACCGGACGCTCCACCAGGTGGGGAGTCACCAGCCAACCCCCGTTGGACACCGCCGCATAGAGACGGGCCATTTGCAGGGGAGTAACGGTGACGGCCCCCTGGCCGATGGATGAGGTGATTGTGTCCACCGACGACCAGGGCTCCTTGAGCACCTTGCGTTTCCAGTCGGGATCCCCCAGCAGCCCCGAGCTTTCCTCCTCCCGCAACTCGACCCCGGTGTAGGCGCCATAGCCCAGGCGCCGGGCGGCCTTGAACAACTCGGTGGGGCCTAGCGCCAGCCCAAGCCGGTAGTAGAAGCTATTGCTGCTGACCGCCAAGGCAAAGGGAAAGCCAATCGAGCCATAAGCAGCGTGGTCGGTGTAGCACTGGCCGTCATAACAAAACGAAGCGGAGGTGGGCAGGGTGGATTTGGCCTGGAACTTGCCCGACTCCAGGCCGGCGATGGTGGTGACGATCTTGAAGGTGCTAGCCGGTGGGAACCCCTGCAGGGTGCGGTTCAGCATTGGCGCCTCCGGCCGGTTCAGTTGGTTCCACTGGGCGGTGGTGGGACCATCGGAGAAGATATTGGGATCGAAATGGGGACGGCTGGCCATGGCCAGCACTGCCCCGGTCTGGGGATCCATGGCGACGATGGCCCCTTTGCTGACGGTGTCCAGGGCCCGTTCGGCGGCCTGCTGCAGGTCGAGATCGATGGTGAGTCGCAGGTCTTTACCGGCCTGGGCCGGTTTGTCCCCCAAGACGCGCTGCACCTGCCCTGCGGCATTGACCTCCAGCTGCTGGCCGCCCCACTCGCCGCGCAGATGCTTTTCGAAGACCATCTCCAGGCCCGTGCGGCCGATGCGGTCGCTGAGCCGGTACCCCTGGGGTTCGAGCCGTTTGTATTCCTCTTCGGTGATGTTGCTGGTGTATCCCATCAGGTGGGAAGCCAGGGCGCCATTGGGGTAGGTGCGGCTCACCTCGATAGCCACCTCGGCGCCCGGCAGGGAATCGGCCCGTTCGCGAAAGCGCAGCACCTGGACCGGCGTCAGGGGACCGGCCAGGCGGATGCGGAAGCCCTCGCTGTGGGCTCCCTGCTGGCGGCGGGTCTCCAGATCGGCGGCGCGCAGTTGCAACAACTCAGCCAGCTGGTCGCGCAGGGCAGGCCAACCGTCTTTTTTTAGCAACCTCGGCTGTAAGTAGAGGTTATAGGTGAGGCGATTGGTGGCCAGCACACGCCCCTGGCGATCTAGCAGGCGCCCCCGCACCGGATCGCGCGGCAGCAGGCGGATGCGGTTTTCATCAGCCATCGCCTTGAATTCGGCGCCATGGAGCAACTGCAACCAGGCCAGCCGACCAAAGATGGCGAGGCAGCAAAACAGCACAAAGGTCAACAGGACCCCAGGCTGGTGGCCCACCCCCGTCTGGCGGGAACTGCCCGAGGCCACAGGCGCCATCAGCGCCGGCCCGCCGCACTGCGATCATCGAAACCTGAGCTAACGCCAGGGGCGCTCTCTCTGCCGTAGCTGATCGGGCCGGCAGCATGGGCCCGTGGGGCCGCAGCCAGGCGCCGCTCCAACTCAGCCAACCGGGAGCTGATGCGAACCAAGGCAGCCTGCAGTTCGGTCGCATCCTCCTGGGGTTGTTCTACGGACTGGGCGGCGGGTTGGGCGGCTTGAAAGGGCACATCGCGCACTTCCACCTTGACCACCGGATTGCCAAGTCCTGGCTGGAGATTGTCCAGGCCGGCCCGCAGCTGGGTGGCGGCCGGTTCGCCTTCTTCTCGCAGGGTGCCGAGGGGATCGGGGCTGGTGCCATCGAAGGCGGCCATCACCTCCCGAGGGCCCCCCTTGCGGGCCCGTTCGACAACGGCCAGGCCCACGGGCAACAGGTCCTGCATCAGGGTGAGACGCAGGGCATCAAGGGGATCGGCGGCCATTGGCGTACGTTCAAATCCAGATTGACCCCAGTCTGGCGCGGAGGTGCCCAAAAGACCGGGGCCAAAGGCGCCGGCGCACCATCTGGCCGTGCCGCAGTCGTATGCAGGGCCGGGATCAGGATCAGGGACTCGGCTGCTGCACGGCCGGGGCCACCAGAATCTTGCGACAGAAGTTCTGGCTGCCCAGCCACCAGCCGGTGCTGCCGGCCAGCACCAGGGCCAGGGAAAGGGGCAACAGGGCCTGGCGGGTGGTGTCGAGGGCCAACCATTCACCCCAGCCCCGCAGGAAGCGATCGCGATCGAAGCGGCGGCGCTCCCGCAGGCTGAGCTTCTGGCGGCGCTGCAAGGCCCGCTCGACCCAGCGCTCAAAGGGCCGCTTCTTGGTGACGGCCATCTTGCGCTCGACTTCGAGCAGCTGGCCGGGGGTGAGCTCGGGGTTGAAGGTGCTGATCAACTCCAGGCTTTTGACGAACATCTCAACGGCGCCGTCATGGATGGCCCGATCCGCCGATTCCAGGCTGTCCCAATCGAGTTCGGGGTAGAAGCGCAGACGGTTGGCCGCGATCTGCTCTTCGGGCAACTGGCCCGGCTCCCGCAGCCAGCGGTCCGTGTTGGCATCAAAACGACGCCAATAAAGGAAAGGGTTGAGATAAATCGTCTTGCCGCCAATGAGGATGGTGTCTTGCTGAAGGCGGCGCTGCAGCTGGGGATCCGGCTCGACGGCAACGGCTTGGGTCACGGCGGCCAAGGGGCTAGATGGGGCGCCGATCGTATCGGCAGTCAGCCAGGGCGACCAGGGTTCACTCCCACTCGATCGTGCCGGGGGGCTTGCTGGTGATGTCCAGCACCACCCGGTTGACGCCCTTCACCTCGTTGACAATCCGATTGGAGATCTGCTCCAGCAGGTCGTAGGGCAGGCGCGACCAATCGGCGGTCATGCCGTCTTCCGAGGAGACGCAGCGCAGCACGATTGGGAAGGCATAGGTGCGCTTGTCGCCCATCACCCCGACGCTGCGCACCGGCAGCAACACGGCAAAGGCCTGCCAGATCTCGTCGTAGAGACCGGCGTCCCTTACTTCTTCACGCACGATCAAATCGGCATCCCGCAGGATATTGAGCTTTTCACTGGTGACCTCGCCGAGGATGCGGATCGCCAGGCCCGGCCCAGGGAAGGGATGGCGACCGACGATCTCCTGGGGCAGGCCGAGGCTGCGGCCCACCTTGCGCACCTCGTCTTTGAAGAGGCGCCGCAGGGGCTCCACCAACTTGAACTGCAGATCTTTGGGCAGGCCGCCGACGTTGTGGTGACTCTTGATCTTGACGGCGACGCGCTCGCCCGTTTTGGGGTCGATGTTGGTGCCGGCGCTCTCGATCACATCGGGATAGAGGGTGCCCTGGGCGAGGAAATCAAAAGGTCCAAGGCGCTTGCTCTCCTGTTCAAAGACGCGGATGAATTCGGTGCCGATTAGCTTGCGCTTTTCCTCGGGATCGGTTACGCCCGCCAGCTTGGCGATGAAGCGCTCGCGGGCATTGATGTATTCGACATTGATATGGAAGCGCTGATCAAAGAACTCCATCAAGAACTCCGGTTCCCCTTTGCGCATGAAGCCCTGGTCGATGAACATGCAGGTGAGCTGGTCGCCGATGGCGCGATGCAGCAGGAAGGCCAGGGTGGAGGAATCGACGCCACCGGAGAGGGCTAGCAGCACCCGTTTATCGCCCACCTGGGCACGCACATCGTCTATGGCTTCGTCAATGAAGGCGGCGGTGGTCCAATCCGCCTGGCAGCAACAAATGTGATAAACAAAATTGCGAATCATCGCCATGCCACCGGCGGAATGCACCACTTCCGGGTGAAACTGCACCCCATACAAACGCCGGCCGTGGTGGGCGACGGCGGCATCGGGAGTGTTGTCGGTGTGGGCGAGGCGCACGAAACCTTCGGGCAGGCTGCTCACCGAATCACCGTGGCTCATCCACATGGTGGACCCCTCAGCCACGTTGGTAAGCAGATCGGTGGGGTCATCCAGGTAGAGGGGCGCCTTGCCGTATTCGGCCCGACCGGCGGCCACCACCGAGCCGCCAAGCTGCTGCACCATCAGCTGCATGCCATAGCAAACCCCCAACACCGGGATGCCCAGGTCCCAGATGGCCGGATCGCAGCGGGGTGCCCCGTCTTCGTACACCGAACTGGGGCCGCCGCTGAGAATGATGCCCTTGGGGGCCAGCTGGGCTAACTGTTGGGCCGTGGTGCTGTAACCGAGCACGAGGGAATACACCTCGGTTTCGCGCACGCGGCGGGCAATCAGCTCGGAATATTGGGAGCCAAAATCCAGAATGACGATGGCGGGGCTGCGGCCCTCCCCCAGGGCTTCCGCCAGGGCCCCCTCCAGGGCCCCCTCCAGGGCGGCCTCGGGGGCCAGGCCAGCGGAGGCGGTTGGCGGCATGGCAGTCATGGGGGGCGAACAACCTGGGGCGAAAGCCCTGGAGCGCAACCGCAGAGGCGCACCAGGGGGATTGCCAGCCTAGGTGTCGCCCTGGGGAGAGGCGAAACCCAGGGGCCAAGGGCTGATCAGCTGGCAGCCCCTTGCCGGCGCTTCCTTGCCGGCGCCCCCTTGCCAGCGCCAAAACCAACGCTACCGGTAGCGTCCCGGTGGCTGCGGGTCTGGAGACTCCAGAAACACCAACAGTCCAGGCGCCTGCCGCCCCTGGCCCCGGTAGCAAATCCCAGACCAATTCGCGGCCTGCCGCCCAAGGCAGCAGGGGCTCAAGCAGAAGCTTTCAGCGCCTCCAGCAGCCCCCGCCCCACCGGACCCAGCGCGCATACCTGGCGGCCGCGATCGAACAGCACCGCCCCGATTTCCATGGGGCCGGCCCCATGGCGGGCCAGGTAGGCCGTTGCCCGCTGCTCGATGGTGGCGGCCAACCGGGCCCGCAATCGCTCCGCCAGCCCTGGATCGGCCGCCTGCAGCTGGGCCAGGGCGGCTTCCACCGTGGCGGCCGCAAACAGGGCCTCCAGGGGCGGCCCGGTCAGGCCCTCCAGGGCCGCCAGGGCGGTGAGCACCTCGGCGCGGCCGTCGGCCAGGTGGTGGTGGGTATGGAAGATGCCGCCCGCCAGCTTGATCAACTTGCCCTGGTAGCCGAATAGCAGCAGGCGGCGCACGCCCCCCTGGCCGGCGGCCACCAGCACTGGCCCCACCCAGTTGCCCGTCTTGAGCAGCAATTGGCGGGGCAGCCCCAGCCGGGGCGCCAGATCGAGGCCGTTTTCCCCCAGCACCAGCACCAGATCACCGCCGAAATCCGCTGCCGCCAGCCGCGCCGCCAGCGCCGCCAAAGTGCGTTGCAGCTGGTCGGGATCGGCGCTGGCCTGGGTTTCGGCCTGGGTGCCGATCAGGGCCAGACCCTCCACCACCCCGAAGGCGGCATTGCTGGTGCGCTCCGCCAGTGCCCGGCCGGCCGGCAACACCACATGCAACCGCAACCGCTGACCGGGGGGGACCAGGGACCGCAGATTGGCCCGCAGCAGGGCCCGCGCATAGGCCGACAGGCAGGCCTGGCCGCTGGCGCCATCGCCGCTGGCGTCATGGCCGCTAGCTGCATGCACCCCCACCCCCTCGCCGGCCTCCAGCTGCAGCCAGCCAGAATCGTCGCCGGCCTCGGTAGTGGCCTTGGCAGCCGCCTCGGCAGCGGCAGGCGCGGCAAGCGCCGGCTCCCAGCGGGCCAGCACCCACACCACCAGCCCCCGGGTCAGATCCAGCCCCTCCCCCGGCTCGCAGACCGCTTCGCCCAGGGCCCAGCCCTGGGGCAGGGGGGCCGCCGCCCTCAGCGGCAGCGAGGTCCAGCCCAGCGGCTCCAGCAGATCGAGCTGCCTTTCGGCCTCCCAGGGCTCACCCCGCAACACCGCCACGGCGGCTCGGGCCGCCAGCGCCAGCCACACCGGCAGGGTGTAGCCCCGAGCCGACGTCGAGGCCGGGGGCGTGTCAGGGGCGGCGGGGGGCTCCATGGCAGGGGCGCAAGGCCAGGGGGATGCGGACCGTTTTTTATGGTGGTCGATCGTGCCTTCACCGCGCCGCCCCCGCGCGCCCCACCAACATGCAGGACAAACTCATCTTGATGATCCCCGGACCCACGCCGGTGCCGGAAACCGTGCTGCAGGCCCTGGGGCGCCATCCGATCGGCCACCGCAGCGCCGACTTCCAGAAGATCGTCAAGCGCACCACCGAGCAACTGCAGTGGTTGCACCAAACCAACAATGACGTGCTGGTGATCACCGGCAGCGGCACGGCGGCCATGGAGGCCGGCATCGTCAACACCCTCAGCCGCGGCGATCGGGTGCTTTGCGGCGACAACGGCAAGTTCGGCGAGCGCTGGGTGAAGGTGGCCAAGGCCTATGGCCTGGATGTGCAGGTGATCAAGGCGGAATGGGGGCAACCGCTGGATCCCCAGGCTTTCCAACAGGCGCTGGAGGCCGACACCGACAAGGCGATCAAGGCGGTGATCCTGACCCACTCCGAAACCTCCACCGGGGTGATCAACGACCTGCGCAGCATCGCCAGCTACGTCAAGGCCCATGGCACGGCCATCAGCATTGCCGACTGCGTCACCAGCCTGGGCGCCACCGATGTGCCCATGGACGACTGGGGCCTGGATGTGATTGGCTCCGGTTCCCAGAAGGGCTACATGATGCCGCCGGGCCTCAGCTTCGTGGCCATGAGCGACAGGGCCTGGCAGGCTTACGAGCGCTCCGACCTGCCCAAGTTCTATCTGGACCTGGGCAAATACCGCAAATCGGCCAAGGCCGAC
>CANGZM010000098.1 GCA_947458155.1 Synechococcaceae cyanobacterium
CTGCTTACTGCACCGCTCCCATCTTGATGCCAATCGGTGCCAGGGCATTCATGGCCAGCTTGAAGTGCTGAAAATCAGCCCCGCCAAACAGCGACAGGGTGGACAGGCGATCCGGAGCTTCACAGTATTGCCAAATACTTGACACCCGACGTTGTCATTCTTTAGGCATCAAAATGGCATAGGTAATGCAAATATGCTTCCAAGATTAGTAGGCCTGTCTTCATTGATCTTGGCTTGATGATGAGCAGCTGACGATTCCTGTTGCCGAAAAAGTCTCTAGTGTTGGCAGTTGGACGGTCCTCTGCGTCAGGAAAGTCGTCCACTCAGTTTTGCCTTAATGAGCTGGCTGCCGTAATCCATGCAACTGATCAGGGTGATTTCTATGTAAGCCATCCAAGCCTTGCAACTCCACATATGGGTCGCCTGAGATTCGAACTCAGGACCAATCGGTTAAAAGCCGAATGCTCTACCGCTGAGCTAGCGACCCGTTTGCCGCCGTTTGTCGGGCCAATGGGCCCTGAACCAACGGAACTGAGCGACGGTATCACCCGGCACGAACACCCACAATGGGGGAAGCCCTGCGCATCTGCTGTTCATGCCCGAAACTGCCGAAGACACTGGTGTGCTGCGGGCGTTCGATGCCGATGCCGATGCCCAGTCCAAGGAGGTCCCCTGGTCCGCCCCTAGCATTGACCCAGAGGCGTGGGTGGCGACGTCGGCTGTGGTGATCGGCGATGTTTACCTCGCCGCCGGAGCGAGTATCTGGCCCACGGCCGTCGCCCGGGGAGATGTGGCGCCCATTGTGATTGGCGAGGGCAGCAATGTTCAAGATGGGGCCGTTCTGCATGGAGATCCAGGTCAGCCCGTCACCATCGGCAGCGATGTCACCATTGGCCATCGGGCCGTGATCCATGGCGCCAGCTTGGGTGATGGCTGTTTGATTGGCATCGGCTCGATCGTGCTCAACGGCGTTTCTGTGGGTGCCGGCGCCTTGGTGGGGGCGGGCTCGGTCGTGACCCGGGACGTGCCCGCAGGTGCCCTGGTGATGGGGGCCCCTGCTGAGATTCGCCGCCAGTTGAGTGCTGAGGCCATTGAGCAGCAGCGCCAGCATGCCCGTCGTTACCGCCAGCTGGCGCGTGCCCACGCAGGCCTTGGGGGCGGCACCGGTTTTTGAAGGGCTCTCAGGCCAGCTGCCTTTGGATAGAATCCAGCCATCCGAGTTTTTGATGGCATGGACCTGAGGCTGCTTCTGGTTGTTGCTCCGATCCTTCTGGCTGCCTCATGGGCCGTTTTCCACATTGGCAGGGCAGCTGTAGGTCAGCTGCAGCTGTTCATCAAACGCGCCCAGGCTTGACGGTCCATGTGCTCGGTGCTGGCCTGGCTGGCACCGAAGCGGCCTGGCAGATCGCCTCGGCTGGAATTCCGGTTCGGCTGGTGGAGATGAGGCCCGTGCGCCGCTCTCCAGCCCACCACAGCGAGGAATTTGCCGAGCTGGTCTGCAGCAACAGCTTTGGTGCCCTCTCCTCCGATCGGGCAGCTGGCCTTCTCCAGGAAGAGCTCCGCCAACTTGGCTCCGTGGTGATCCGCACCGCCGATCAGCACGCCGTTCCCGCAGGAGGAGCCTTGGCGGTCGACCGTGGCCGTTTCAGCGCAGCCCTTACCGCTGCCCTGGAAGCCCATCCCTTGATAACCGTCGAACGGCGCGAGCAAACCGAATTGCCACCCGCCGATTCGATCACCGTGCTGGCCACGGGGCCCCTTACCTCAGAGCCCTTGGCCGACCAGCTGCGGGCCTTCACCGGCCGTGACGAGTGCCATTTTTTTGATGCCGCCAGTCCGATTGTGGCTGGAGAAAGTATCGATCTCAATTTGGCCTTTCGCGCCAGTCGCTATGACAAGGGTGATGCCGACTACATCAATTGCCCGATGGATCGTCAGCAATACCTCACGTTTCGTGATGGCTTGCTAACGGCGGAGCAAGCGGCACTCAAGGATTTCGAACAAGAATCGGCTTGCTTCTTCGAAGGCTGCCTCCCCATCGAAGAGCTTGCCAGGCGCGGAGAAGACACGATGCGCTACGGCCCCCTCAAGCCCATTGGTCTCTGGGATCCCCGTTGGGGTGACGTGACAGACAGGGAAGTGAGGCGTGCCAAAAGGGCCCATGCCGTGGTGCAGTTACGTCAGGAAGATCGGGACGGTCGCCTTTGGAACCTGGTGGGCTTCCAGACCAACCTGAAGTGGTCCGAACAGAAGCGGGTGTTACGACTGATCCCTGGCCTGGCCGATGCAGAATTCGTTCGCTTTGGGGTCATGCACCGCAATACCTTCCTCGAATCACCCCAGCTCCTTGCTGCCACCTTGCAGTTTCGCCGCCGTCCAAGCCTGTTGGCGGCGGGCCAGATCACCGGTACGGAAGGTTATGCGGCAGCGGTGGCAGGGGGCTGGTTGGCCGGAACCAATGCGGCCCGGTTGGCCCAGGGCAGGGAACCACTGACCCTGCCTCCGACCACCATGGCGGGTGCCCTGGTGCATTTCATCAGCACCCCGCCACCTGGCGATGCTTCTGCTGCCAAAGGACGTTTTCAGCCCATGCCGCCTAATTTCGGATTATTACCCGAGCTGTCGTGCCGGATTCGCGACAAGCGGCAGCGCTATGGCGCCTATCGCGACCGTGCCTTGGCGGATTTGGCCGAGCGGCTGGGCAGGGAACCCCTGGCGGCCTAAGTCCGATGGCAAGCGGGGGTCTCAAGGTAGAGATTTCGCAAATTATTAAAATCGCCCGTTGGTCGTTTTCGGGCAGTGAGGTCAAAAAACGAACAACTAAATGTGAAGACTTGAGCCGCAGAGGCGATATTCCCGATATACATTCGTTGAAGACTGGACTCCTCTCAGGGAGTAACCTTCTTTTCCTCACCATTTCTTTTGAAACGGGCTGTTCTTCAACAGGCATGAAAAACCACTTTCTCCCGGTTCTGGCCACCGGCCGAACATTCCGCGCGGCTTCGAGAACGGTTCTCGCTGCCCTCGCCGCCTTGGTCTTCTCCTGCGGCTTGCTGGCTCACGCCCCCTTGGTCTCGGCAGCCACCTTGGCCGAAGACATGGTTCAGGTCACTAAGGATGCCTGTGTCAATGTTGCCAAGAAGCGTGGCTACGCAGTCGAAGAAGTCACCTCAGCCGTTCCCGCAGATGGGGACAGCTCCAGTGTCGTGTTGCGACTGAGCAAGGGCGGCGAACGCTACGAGTTCAACTGCGGTTTCTCCCAGAACATTCGCGAATACGTGGCCCCGGCCCCCGCCCGCGAGACCGCAGCAGTGGCCCAGCGCAATGATCGCGTCGCTACCCAGCAGCCTGCTCGTGTCGCGGTGCAACAACCTGCTCGGGTGGCCGTGCAGCAACCTGAACGGGTCGCCGTTCAACGTGATCGCGACCGGGTCGTTGAGACGACCGAGCGCAAAGGTGGTTTCAATCCCCTGCTGCTGCTGCCTTTGTTGCTGCTGCCCCTGCTGTTCTTCCTCCGTCCTAAGGAGGCTGCAGACGTCAACGCCACCAAAATGGGTAGCTATGTGAACCCCACCCCCGTGGCTAAGACCACCACGAAAACCACCCCTGCGGTGGAGACTGTTGCGGCAAAGGTTTTTGATGCCATCCTGCGCACCCAGGATGCAGCCATCGAGGTTCGCTCCGGCGCTGGCATCACCAACGCAGTGACCCGCAGCCTCGCTGCAGGCAGCACCGTCAAGCTGAGTGGTCGTTATCTCAACGACTGGGCCGAGTTGGCAGATGGCGGCTGGATCGACATCAAGTCTTTGGCTAAGGATCCCCGCGCCTGATTTCTCTTAGCTGCTATTCAGCCACCGACCCCACGAAAACAGATTTCCAAGATGCCGGCAAAATCGGCATCTTTTTTTTACTATTTTTTTATCAATGGTTGTAATGTTCAGCCGGCTACAAATCAACCACAAAGATGGATGTGCTCCCTGACACAAGGCAAGAAAACGCACAGCACTGATCAGCCTGCGCAATCCCTGGTTGTCCCAAGCCAATACCAGCATCCAAAGCAATAATGCCTCATTTCCTCAATGGGCTGAAGGCGAAATGTTCCTTGGCTGTGGTCTGACGCACTTGACCATTTTTCTCTTGAGCCCCTAAGGTTGGTTCAAGGATGCCACCAAGGCGTTCCAGACTGTTCGCCCAAATACGCATTACGAGCTCCGACACGGTTTCGGGTTCGGTAAACTTTTACGGATGTTCTTGAGATCCGTATAGGCGTATTTGGTCTAGTCATTTTCTCTCACTCCCAACACAAAATGTCTACCCGCACCGTTATCGGCCTGTTTGCCGAAAACGCCCATGCCGCCAAGGCCCTGGAAGATCTCGTGGCCGCCGGCTTGCATCGTGATGCCCTTGACTTGCTGACCGCTGACGACGCTTCCGATGCTCCCAAGCTGCGGGCCCTTTCCGACCTCGTCCCCGAGCCCGACCTCGGCGTATATCTCGCCGGCGTCAGAGATGGTGGCACCCTCCTGACCGCCCAGGTGCCCCTTAATGCCGAAGCCCGCGCCGCCGAAATCATCGGTGGTTACAATCCCGTCAACATCCGCGAGCACGCTGTCGCTCTGGCTGCCAAGCATCCCGAAGTCAAGGCCCAACTGATCGACACCGCCAAGGACCCCAACGTTCTTGAAGTTGTTGAAGAAGTTGTTGAGCTGGGCAAAGAGAAGGTCGAAACTGGCCGTCTGCGCATCTACAACGTGGTCTCCGAGGCCAAAGTCTCCAAGTCCATTGATCTGGTCGACGAAACCGTCACCGTTCAGCGCCGCGCCGTCAATCGCGCCGCCCTGGAAGATGCTTTCAAAGAGCGCGTGTTTGAACTTTCCGAGTTCGACGAGCGTGCAATTGTCAGCAAGCGTGCCCAAGTTGTTGAGGAAGTCAACCTCGCCAAGCAGGCCGCAACCAAGGGCCAAACCGTCACCGAAACCGTGCGTCGTTCCGACGTTCGCGCCGAGCGTATTGGCGCCGATGGCAAGGTGATCGAAACCGTTTCCACCACCGAACGCTGATCTCGCCTCAGGCTTCCCCTGTTCGAAGGAACAGGGGATCCGATCTGTGCCATTCTTGGGCCCTTACAGTGGGAATTCCCTCTAAAGGGCCCTTTTGTCCGTACTGATCTGTATAATGGATTTTATTGGCTGTGAATGGAATGTTGAGAGAGTTACTGTCCCTGTTCGGCTTTACTAGTTCCGGAGATAGCGAAGACCGTAGGTCTACCTCTCCCCCATCACACCCGGCACCCGGGTCTGCCTCCCAAGTCCCAGCTCCGTCGGCGCTGGAGTCTACTAGTGGCTCCATGCCCAAGCCTTCCCCTTCTCCCCTACCTACCCTTTCCCGTCCTCGGAGTTCCGAAGTGAGTGCCTTTGACAACCCTGTAAACGCTTCCACCCTTGTCGTTGTCGGTGAACGGGGTGAGAAATACCGGCTGTTGCAACAAACTAGCGAGGGCGGGGTCGAAACGTTAGTGCTGGGCCTTGAAGATGGCTCACAGATCACCCTGCCCAGCAACGAACTTGTTTGGCAGGGTGCTGGGACCTGGCTCCTTACCAATGCAGTACGTGATGCCCGTGGACTGGTTATCCCGGTTGTCGAAGAAACGCTGGAATTGGCCAAGGAGAGGGTCGAAACCGGAAAGGTGCGCATCACCAAGTCCGTTCAATCCCGCGAGGTTGTTGTTGATGACCCCCTTAACAGGGAAAGGGTGAGTGTGGAGCATGTGCCCATCAACCAGGTAGTCACCGGCGATGTACCCCAAGTTCGGGATGAAGGCGATGTCACCGTGATCCCCATCCTTGAGGAAAGGGTCGTGACCCATAAAGAGCTTGTTCTGGTAGAGGAGGTTCGCATTCGTCGCGACCGCAGCCAATATCACGATCCCAAGTCCGTCACCCTGCGCAAGGAAGTCGTGTCTGTCGAGCGCCTTGCTGAAGACGGTCGGCTACTGGACACCCAGGCTTGAACCCTGTTAGAGGTCTGAGTCCAACCCTGGCCAACGCGCTCTCAGCGTGACCTCTTCCTAGGGTTGACCCATGTCTCTTTCCACGTTGTCAAATTCTTCTATCGCCTTGCCCGCTTCTGATCCTTTGGATCAGGATGTTTGGGATGTGATTGTGATTGGTTCAGGCCTAGGTGGCTTGGTCACCGCCAGCCAACTGGCCGCCAAGGGAGCCCGTGTGTTGGTTCTGGAGCGCTACCTGATTCCAGGGGGCAGTGGTGGCAGTTTTCGCCGCCAGGGTTACACTTTCGACGTTGGCGCTTCAATGATTTTTGGCTTTGGCAGCCAAGGCCATACCAATTTGCTGACTCGTGCCCTAGCCGATGTAGGTGAATATTGCGTCACCATCCCAGATCCTACCCAGCTGGAGTACCACTTGCCCGGTGGGCTCAATGTTGTTGTTGATCGCGATTACCAGTCTTTTGTTAGTCACCTGACAGCTCTTTTCCCCCATGAAGCCCAGGGAATTCGTGCTTTTTATGACACCTGCTGGCAGGTTTTTCGCTGCCTTGATGCGATGCCATTGCTATCGCTTGAGGATCCCAGTTATTTAGCTAAGGTCTTTTTTCGTGCCCCGTTGGCTTGCCTTGGACTTGCACGTTGGTTACCCGTGAATGTGGGCGATGTGGCCAGACGCCATATCAAGGACCCGGGCCTACTCAAGTTCATTGACATGGAGTGCTTCTGTTGGAGCGTCATGCCGGCGGACCTCACCCCCATGATCAATGCGGGCATGGTCTTCTCCGACCGCCATGCAGGCGGTATCAATTACCCCCAAGGCGGTGTGGGGGTAATTGCCGAGAAATTGGTAGCAGGATTGCAGCGCCATGGTGGAGTGATTCGCTATCGATCTCGCGTCACCAAGGTGCTGCTTGAAAGGGCCAGGGTGGTAGGGGTTCGTCTCGCCAATGGCCAGGAAATCCGGGCCCAAAAGGTTGTAAGTAATGCCACACGTTGGGATACCTTTGGCGGGGAAGGCGGCTCAAGCACTACCCTGGTTGCGGCCGAGGATACCCCCGCCGCTGAACAGACCTGGCGTCGGCGTTACAAGCCCTCCGCTTCTTTTCTTTCCCTCCACCTCGGTGTCAGGGCCGATGTGGTTCCGGCCGGCAGCCACGTCCACCACCTTTTGCTCGAAGACTGGGCCGCGATGGAGGCCGAGCAAGGCACGGTGTTTGTCTCCATGCCTTCACTCCTAGATCCTTCCTTAGCACCTGCGGGACATCACATTGTTCATAGCTTCACGCCATCAGCGATGGATAACTGGCAAGGCCTCTCCCCCCAGGCTTACCGGTCCAAAAAACAAGCGGATGCCAATCGACTGATTGCAAGGCTAGAGACCCTGTTACCTGGGCTTGGGGCAGCCATCACGCATCAGGAGGTGGGCACCCCCCGCAGCCACCGCCGTTTCCTAGGGCGTTTCGCCGGTAGCTATGGGCCCATTCCCGCCCTGCGCTTACCTGGCTTGCTGCCGATGCCCTTCAACCGTACGGGTATCGAGGGCTTGTATTGCGTTGGCGATTCTTGTTTTCCTGGCCAGGGACTCAATGCCGTCGCCTTCAGTGGCTTCGCCTGTGCCCATCTACTTGGTGCCGATTTGGGTTTGAATCCCTGGGCCCTGCCGGATTAGACATCCCCCGTTGTTGCCCCTGCCCAGCCTTAGTGATGAAACCCTGGACTGGCCTCGATGGGCCTGGGCATTGGCGCGGTGAGACTTTCAAACCACTCGACAGCACGCTCAATATCCGCCAGTAACTGGTCGGCCATGTCGCGACTGAAGCCAGAGCGAATCACAAATCGCAGAACCTTCAGCTGTTCACAGTCGGCCGGCATGCTGTAAGCCGGTACCATCCAGCCCCTTTCCCGCAACTTGTCGGAGAGATCAAAAACGGTCCAGTTGCTAACGCCGGAATCCAGACTGGCGATAAAGACCGGCAACTGACCGCGGGGGTGGCTTAGCAGGGTCAAGGGCTTGAGCCTGTTGATGCCATCGGCCAGGTGGCAGGCGATCAACTCAAGCGTGGCCATGCGATGCTTGAATCCCTGGCGGCCGAGATGGAGAAAGTTGAAATATTGGCCGATCACCTGGGCGCCCGGCCGTGAAAAGTTGAGACCAATTGTTGGCATATTACCACCTAGATAATTGACATTAAAACGCAACTCTTCTGGGAGTTGTTCGCTGGTGCGCCACAATATCCAGCCAACTCCAGGCAAAACCCCGCCATATTTATGGCCACTGCAATTGATCGAAACCACTCTTTCGAGCTGAAAATCCCAGATTAATTGTGGTGAGTTAAATGGAGCCACAAAGGCGCCGGAGGCTCCATCAACATGGATTGGAATGTTGAGGCCACTGTGCTCTTGGAGACCATCCA
>CANGZM010000099.1 GCA_947458155.1 Synechococcaceae cyanobacterium
AATGGCTTGCCTGGCAGGTGTTTTTCCCGCCCCTGCCGGCCCTGTTCTATTTCCGCGAGCAGAACAGTCCCCACCTGCTGCCGATGTTGTTTGAGGCCACTGCCCTGCGCCAACAACTCGAACGCCACGTCCGCCTGCCGGCCGCCGTTTCCCCCAACCCATGAGCACCACCCCCGATGCCGCCCCAGGCCCCGGCGAGGGGCCCGCACAAGTCGAAGCCGGCGGGGGCGGGGGCCCGCCCCCGGTCGCCAACCCGGACACCTGGGCGAACCTGGCCCTGACGGAACTGCGCCAGCGGCGCTCCGAGTTGCTGGCTGAAATCACCACCCTGGAGGAACGGCGCCGCCAGATTGAGCAGGAGCTGGCCTCCAGTTTCGCCGGCCAGGCCGATGCCGTCGCCCGGCGCCTCAAGGGCTTTCAGGACTATCTGGTCGGGGCCCTCCAGGACCTGGCGGCCTCAGCCGAACAGATTGAACTTGTCGCCCAACCCCTGTTGGTGCAACCCTCTCCCCTCGACCAAGCCCCGGCGATCGAGGTGCCGCCACCACCGGCCGTGGGGCTGTTCAGCCAGGATGAGGACCTGATCCGCGAGCGGCTGGAGAGCTTCAGCGGCCAGCCCGATTTCCAGGCCGAACCCTGGCAACTGCGCCGCACTCTTGATACCTCCGGCGCCCAGTTGCTGCAGCAATGGTTCATCGACCAGGGGGGGCGGGGGGCCCAGCCCAGCAGTGGCAGTCGCCTGCGCAATGGGGTGGTGACCGCCGCCGCCATCGCCATCCTGGGGGAGCTCTACGGCGACCGCTTCCAGACCCTGGTGCTGGCCAGCCAACCGGAGCGGCTGGGCGAATGGCGCCGCAGCTTGCAGGATTGCCTGGGGCTGGCTCGCGAAGACTTCGGCCCCAGCAGCGGCATCGTCCTGTTCGAGCGGGCCGATGCCCTGGTTGAGCGGGCCGACCGGCTGGAGGAGCGGGGCGAACTGCCCTTCATCGTGATCGATGCCTGCGAGCCGGCCGTCGAGACCCCGATCCTGCAGTTCCCACTGTGGCTGGCCTTTGTGGCGGGCCCCGGCGAGCGCCTGGAAGCCCAGGACTACGCCTGAACCCAGACCAACGCCCTTCCTGCCGGCCCCCCTGCCGGCCGCACACCCCTCGACGCCCTTCCCATGCCCTGGCTTCTGATCGCTGCCCTTGGCGCCGGCTACCTGCTGGGATCGATTCCCACGGGCTGGCTGGCCGGCCATTGGCTGGCGGGCCTCGATATCCGCAGCCAGGGCTCCGGTTCCACCGGGGCCACCAACGTGCTGCGGGTGCTGGGCAAGGGGCCCGCCCTGGCGGTGTTTCTGGTGGATGTGCTCAAGGGAACCGCCGCCGTGCTCCTGGCCCGCTACCTGCTTGAGAAGGCTCTTGGGGGAGCGGCAGGGACCCTGGATCCTGGGCTTGCGGATCCTGGGCTGATGAATCCTGGGCTGCTGAATCCTGGGCTGGTGGATTGGGCGGTGGTGGCGGCGGGTCTGGCGGCCCTGGCGGGCCACATCTGGCCGATCTGGCTGGGGGGCAAGGGGGGCAAGGCGGTGGCCACCGGCCTGGGCATGTTGTTGGGGCTGGCCTGGCCCGTGGGACTGGCCAGCTTCGGGGTGTTCCTCGCCGTGCTCAGCCTCAGTCGCGTCGTGTCCCTATCGAGTGTGATGGCGGCCCTGGCCCTGCCCCTGTTGATGGCCGCCTGGAGCGCTCCCACCGGCCTGCGGCCGGCCTACATGGCCCTGGCGGTGTTGACGACGCTGCTGGTGGTTTGGCGCCACCGGGCCAACCTGCAACGGCTATGGGCCGGCACCGAACCGCGCCTGGGCCAGAAGGGCCCATAGCACCAACCCGCTCAGCCCAACTGCCGGCTGCGTTCCGCAGCGGCCAACACCGCTTCGATCAGGGCAGAGCGCAGGCCGGCCCGTTCCAACTGGCGGATGCCGGCCATGGTGGTGCCGGCCGGGCTGCCGACCATGTCCTTGAGTTGGCCTGGATGCAGCTCCTGTTCGTGCAGCAAGGCGGCGCTGCCCGCCAGGGTGCGATGGGCCAGATGGCTGGCCAGAACCCGCGGCAGACCCGCGGCCACGGCCCCATCAGCGAGGGCCTCGGCCACCAGGGCCACAAATGCCGGCCCTGAAGATGTCAGGGCCAAAAAGGCATCCAATTGGGTTTCAGGTAGCTCGTGCACCTCTCCCACCTGGCCGAACAGCTGCCGCACCCAGCTGCGCTCCGCCGCCTCCACCGCCGCGCCCCAGGCCAAGCCGGTTAGGCCGCTGCGCACCAGGGCAGGGGTGTTGGGCACGGCGCGCACGCAACGCCACTGGGGAAACAATTCCTGCAGTCTTTGCAGCCGTACTCCGGCCAGCACCGAAATCAACAACCCCCCCTGGCCGCCTGCATTGCTGGCAACGGCTTCCAGTTGCTGCGGTTTGACGGCCAACAACACCACCGGACAGGCCCAGGACGCTTCGGCTTTGGTGCTCACCTGGAGACCACTTGTAACCAGCCGCTGGCAGGAGGCCTCGCTGGCGACGGCAGCACGAATCTCAGCCGGCCCCAATTGGCCCGATTCGATCAGGGGTGACAGCAGGGCCTGGGCCATGCGGCCATAGCCAACAACCCCAAAACTGCCCGGCGCCGCTGCCGGATTGGCATCGAGCTCAGCCGATGGCATCCGAGCGACCCCAGGCGGGCGCAGGGGCGGCATCTTGAGTTAAAGCACTCCCGGCGCCGCGGCTGCTGGAAACCACCGTGGGTGAGGCGGTCTCCTCGCTGCCCAGGGTGGAAACGGTGACGCAGCTGGGGGCAAACAAGAAAATGCTCTCCCCCACCCGTTCCTGGTGCCCATCAATGGCAAAGGTGCCACCGGCAACAAAATCAACAGCCCGCTGGGCTTGATCCGACTCCATCATCGTCAGGTTGAGGATGACGGTCTTGCGCTCGCGCAGGGCCTGGATAGCCCTTGGCATTTCATCAAAACTGCGGGGCTCCATCAACATCACCTCGGCCACGCTGCTGGAAAGACCAGGCATGCCAATCACATTGGTGCCGGCAAAGGGATCGTCGCCCCCGAAACTGCTGCCCAAGGGGGCCAGGGCGCTGGAGGGACGAATCGGCTCCTGGGGCGGCAAGGCCTCTTGGCCAGCGTCGTAATCGAGTTCGTCTTCGTAGTCGCGATCTAGGTATTCATCCCCAGAAACGACAGCACGTAGACGGGAAAACAACGACACGGACAACGCCTCAGGTTGGTTACTCGGAACCTAGATAGCGTCCCACGGCGTTGGAAGCAAGCCCAGGAGGGTGGATTCAGCAATTAACGAGCTGGGCAGGCACAGTCCCAGCTGGGGGTTCAGGGCTCGGGTGTGGCCCGCGAACCAAACAGGGCACTGCCCAGCCGCACCCAGGTGCTGCCAGCGGCTACTGCCTCCCGCCAATCGCTGCTCATGCCCATGGAAAGCTCCTTGAGCCCCAATTCCGCCGCCAGGGCCCCACAGTCTTGAAACAGGGCCAGGTGGTCGGCTGGCGCCAATCCCAGGGGGGCGATCGTCATCAGGCCCAGGGGCCGCAGGGGGGCCAACTGGCCCAGCCGGGGCCCAAGCTGCCGCAGTTCCTGGGGTCCAAAGCCCGTCTTGCCCGGATCGGGCCGCAGCTTGACCTGCAGAAAGACGGCCGGACTGAGGCCCTCCTCAGCGGCGATGCGCTGCAGCCGTTCGGCCAGGGTCCAGCTATCCAGCGAATGGAGGGTGCCGAACTGGCGCAGCACGGCCCTGGCCTTATTGGCCTGCAGCCGCCCGATGAAGTGCCAATCAAGCGGTCCGAGATCGGCTAATTCCTGTTGTTTGAGGCTGGCCTCCTGCAGGCGGCTTTCGCCAAAGCTGCGCTGGCCCAGGGCTACAAGGCAGCGCATCCTCGCGCTGGGCTGACCCTTACTGACCGCCAGCAGTTGGGTGGTGGCGGGCAATTGGTTGCGCAAGAAGCCCAGGCGTTCCCCAAGCTGGTCGGCGGCGGTGGCCAGGGGCTCATCAGCCATGGCGGCAGGCGGCGTTGGTGCGAATTTGAGCAGATGATTTCAGATGAAGGTCTGCTGAAAGAGTTGGCGCCAGCGGGCATGTTCTTCAGGTCCTTCGCGGCGGCTGCGGTTAAGGTTCTGTTCGGCCAAGTGGCGGGCATCCATCTGGGGGATCACCTCAAATTGCGCCCCTCGGGCTTGCAGGGTCACCACAAAAAAGATGCGCTGGGCATAAAGGGTGGCGTAGAGATCACGACCCTCGCCAGCAGGCGCCACCCGGTACAACAAGCCGAAGGTGGGGTGGTTCAGGTAGCGCTCAGCGCTCACGTGCTTTCTCTGGGTGTCGCCATTTAAGGCCACCGCCCTCAGGGCGACATAGATGCTGCCGCTGGGGGAGCCTCAAAGTTGGCCGACGGTGCCCCTTAACACCAGAAACAGCAGCAACCCGGCGCTACCGAGGAGGGTTGGCAGCAGGCGCACCGGCAGGGCCTGCCGCACCAGGGCTGGGGGCAGCCATTGACCGCCGCGGGCCATCAGGGCGTCAGCCCCCTGCTCTGCCCGCAGCAGCACGTTGGCCAACAGCCGCTCTCCCACAGCCAACACCACCCCCAGGCCCCCCTGCCAGCCCAGGGAGCGCAGGTTGATGGCGCGGGTGGCCAGGGCGCGCACCAGGTTTTGCAGTTCTTCCTGCACCAGGGGCAGGAAGCGCAGCGAGAGCAACAGGGTGAAACCAAGGCGCTCCATCGGCAAGCCCAGGCGGCTAAGGGGTTGCAGAAACCAGCCCAGGGCCCAGGCCACCTCCTCGGGAGGTGTGGTGAGCAGCAGCAGGTTGGCGCTGTGGATGACCGTGAACAGCAAGGTGCCGCTGTTGAGGCCGAGGGTGGCCGACTTACGGGTGATGACCAGCGGACCCAAGGAGGTCGATCCCAACTTCAGCGGACCCCAATGCACCACTTCCCAAGGCAATCCGGCCCGGCTGGGGGCGGGGCTGCCGGGGGGGCCGGGGCTGAGCCGCAACTCGGTGGGGGGGCGTTGCAGGCTGCCCGGTGGGGCGGCACTGGCGGGCAGCAGGGCCCCCAGGAGCCCCACGGCCAGGGCCAGGCCCATCAGGCCCGGCAGGCTGCGGCGCCAGAGCCGCAGGGGCAGGCCACTGGCCAGGGTGATCAGCAGCAACAGGCCCACCAAGGCGAGGCGCCAGAAGGGGCCCGCCAGGATTGGGGTCAGCAGGAAGGCCAGGGTCCAGGCCAACTTGAGGCGGGGATCCAGCCGTTGCAGCCAGCCCCCATTGGGCCGTGGATCGGCAACGTATTGGCCGATGGGCAGCTGGCGCAGCCAGTCCATCAGTGCGAACGGTTCTGCTGGCGGGCCAGGTCCCGTTCGGCATCCCGTTGTTGCTTGCCGCGCCAAAACAGACGGATGGGTGTGCCTTCAAAGCCGAGGCCCTCGCGGATCTGGCGCTCGACATAGCGCCGGTAGGTGTCGCCAAACAATTTTGGCTCGTTTACGAACAACGTGAAGCTGGGCGGACCACTGGCCACCTGGGTGCCGTAGTAAAGGCGCCCCTGCCGACCGCCGCGGGTGGTGGGAGGCGAGCGCCAGCGCAGGGCCTCCTGCAGCACCTCGTTGACCACCGCAGTGCTGACCCGGCGCCGGTGTTGTTCGACCACGGCGGCGGCCATCGCAAACACCCCCTGCACTCTCTGGCCGGTGAGAGCGGAGGTGAACAGCATCGGGGCCCAGTCGAGGAAATAGAGCTTGGCCCGCAGGTCCTTTTCCATCGCCGACATGGTGTGGCTGTCCTTCTCGATGGCGTCCCATTTATTGACGACGATCACGCAGGCGCGACCCTCTTCTTCAATGCGGCCGGCCAGCCGTTGATCTTGCTCGGTGACGCCATCAAGGGCATCGATCACCAGCATGCAGACATCGGCCCGCTCGATCGCCTTGAAACTACGGGTGATGCCGAAGTACTCGGGTCCGTAGTCGACGCTGCGGCGGCGGCGGATGCCGGCGGTGTCCAACAGCTTCCAGGTGCGACCCTCCCGTTCGAGGGTGGTATCGATGGTGTCGCGAGTAGTGCCGCGGATGGGGCTGACGATGGCCCGGTTCTCGCCGCAGATGGCATTCAGCAGGCTGGATTTGCCGACGTTGGGGCGGCCGATGATCGCTAGCTGGATCGGTTCTTCGCTCTCGTTTTCGCCAACGACGGGCAAGAAGGTGAGGGCTTGATCAAGCACCTCGCCGGTGCCGGCGCCATGGATGGCGGAGATGGGGTGGGGTTCGCCCAGCCCCAGGCTCCAGAATTCGGCCGCCATCGCCAGCCCCCGTTCCGGCGACTCGCACTTGTTCACCGCCACGAGCACGGGCACGGTCTGGTGCCGCAGCCACTCACCGATGGCGGAATCGGCGGCGGTGAGGCCCTGCTGGCCGTCCACCACAAAAATGGCCACCACGGCTTCGGCCAGGGCCAGGGCCGCCTGCTCGCGGATTTCCGGCAGAAATTCGCTGTCGTCGTCAAAGACGAGGCCGCCGGTGTCGACGACCCGGAAGGTGCGATCCCCCCAGAAGCCTTCTTGGTAAGTGCGGTCGCGGGTGACACCGGGTTGGTCATGCACGATCGCTTCCCGGCTGCCACACAGCCGGTTGACCAGGGTGGACTTACCCACGTTGGGGCGCCCAAGGATGGCGACGACAGGAAGCGCCAAATGATTTATTTCTGCATCGAGTCCGACTTCTGACCCTAACGCCTGGCAGTTTTCGCCCGTGCTCGCGGGTGCCTGGTCAAGCTGGCTTTTGCACCGCATCCCTGCCAGCAGCTACCAAGACGCTACCTGTAGCGCCCTGAATCGCTTCGGCCAAGAGACCGTCGTCAGAGGCAACTCCTAAGCCACGCCAACTGTCTGCCATTCCCAAGCCACGCCCACTACCAACCAGCCCAACCAAGTTGCGCACAGGTAGGCCACCTGCTTGATGCTATTGATTTGGGCCCCTCAACCCACCGGTAGATCCCCCAGGTGCCCCTGCACCGGGTCAGCCGGTGGCGGCAGCAAGGGCGGCAGGGGCCCAGTCTCGGGCAGGGACTCGTCGCGGCGGGCCAGATCCGCCAGCAGCCAGTTGACGGCGGTGGCACGGCGGGTGCGGCGGGGATAGAGCTCGCCGATGCGATAGCCGGAAAAGCCCAATTGCTGCTTGAGCAATTGCTTGGACTCGGCGGCAATCGAACGGGTAAGGCGCACGCTGGCGGCGCGGCTGGCGATCAATTCGGGAGCGGTGGGGAAAGCCGCGGCCCAATCGGACGGGGTGGCCGGTCCGGCGCTCCAGGGGGCCGGATCAGCGCCTGGGCTGGCCGCTCCCGGGGGGGGATCGGCAGGGGGTTGATAACCCAAGCGGGCCCACACCAATTCGCAGACAAAGCGATCGCTGAGTTGATCGGCCAAGACGGCCTCCAGTAGCTCCCGGCTCAGCGGCATCGGTGCGACAGCCATGGGGGCATACCCAGCAACAGGCTAAGAGCATGACTCCGCCGGGATGCCCATACGATCGGCTCCAGGCCAGGGCTTGGGGCAGGGATGGACGATTTGGTCTTGCCGGGCCGCGGCACACCGCGGCGGTTGGGCTGCCGGGTGCTGCAATCGCCCCTGGCGGGGGTGAGTGACCCCATCTTTCGCTCTCTGGTGCGGCGCTGGGCTCCTGAGGCGCTCCTGTTCACCGAGATGGTCAATGCCACCAGCCTGGAGCTGGGCCATGGCCGCGCCAAGGTGGACTCGCTGGCCGATGAGCCGGGCCCTGTGGCGGTGCAGCTGTTTGACCACCGGCCCGGGGCGATGGCCGAGGCGGCTCGGCGGGCCGAGGCGGCCGGGGCTTTCTGGATCGACATCAACATGGGCTGTCCGGTGCGCAAGATCGCCCGTAAGGGTGGTGGCAGCGGTCTGTTGCGGCAGCCGCAACTGGCGATGGCCATCGTGGCGGCGGTGGCGGCGGCGGTGCGGCTGCCGGTCACGGTCAAGACCCGCCTGGGCTGGTGCGGCGCCGATGCCGACCCCGTGGCCTTCTGCCTGGGCCTGCAGCAGGCCGGCGCCCAACTGCTCACCCTGCACGGCCGCACCCGCGAGCAAGGCTTCCAGGGGCGGGCCGACTGGCAGGCGATCGCCCGGGTCAAGGCCGCCCTCTCGATTCCAGTGATCGCCAATGGGGACATCACCGGTCCGGAGGAGGCCCTGGACTGCCTGGCCCAGACCGGGGCCGATGGGGTGATGGTGGGCCGGGCCACCATGGGGGCCCCCTGGCTGGTGGGCCGCATCGACCGGGCCCTCCGGGGCC
>CANGZM010000100.1 GCA_947458155.1 Synechococcaceae cyanobacterium
CCATCGGCGGCCTCGATCGTGATCGCAAACAACCGGTCGCATAGCCCGAAAAGCCCTGCCAGCACCTGGGGCAGGGGAAACCAGGGCCGCAGGGCCTCGCTATCGAGCTCGAAGAGTTCCTGGCGGCGGGCCTCGGCCCAGAAACTCACATCCCACGGCTTCAGATCGGCGGCTTCCGGAGCCCCAGCGCGGGCCGCACATTGCTGCAGTTCCGCTAGTTCCCGCCGGGCGGCGGGCAGGGCGGCTACCCGCAGGTCTTCGAGCAGCGTTTCCACCTCACGTTCTGAGCCCGCCATCTTGGAGGCCAGGCTGACTTCGGCCCAGTTGGCATAACCCAGCCGCCTGGCCTGGTCCAGACGCAGGCTCAGGATGCGTTCGATCAGCGGCCAGTTGCCACCCTCTTCACCCGAGGCCCGGCTGACATGGGCCTTGTAGGCCCGCTCCCGCAGGGCCCGGTTGCGGCCGTATTGCAGGAAGGGGCCGAAACGGGGCATGTCCAGGCCCATTAACCAGGGGCCGGCAGCGGCGGTTGGGGCGGAGCCATCGGCTTGGGTGTGGCCGGCTTCGGCAGCCGCTTGGGCCAGCAGCTGAAGCACGCTCTCGGGTAGGCCTGCCACCTCGTCTGCGCCTTCCAGGAGAAGGGTCCAGCCGTTGGTGGCGTCGAGGACGTTGTTGCCGAAGCGGGTGGCCAGTTCAGCCAGCTCCTGGTTGGTGGCATTGAAGGCTTGCTGCGCTTCGCCGCCAAGGCCGACCCCGCGCAGGTCCATGTCCCGCAATTCGGCCGCCAGGATGCGTTGCTGGGTGCCATCCAAGCCCCCCTGGCGCTCCAGGGCCCGCAGGGCGGCGTAGACCGTGCGGCTCTGGCCAGCACGGTTGCCGAAGGCCACCACCGCCGGCTGCTGGCTGGCGTGGGCGGCGCGCAGCTCGGGGGTGTTACAAACCCCGTTGAGGTGGCTCACCACACCCCAGCTCCAGCGCAGCCGTTCCCCCAGGCGATGCAGGGGATCCATGACTTCATGCCAGCCGAGCGGGCGGCCCTGTTCGAGGGCTTGCGCCAAGGTGGCTTCCAGTTGATCCAGTTCGCTTTCCAGTTGGCTCAACAGCTCGGGGATGTGGCTGGTGACCTGGTCAGGCGTGATGGCCTCGAACGTGGGCAGGCCTTCACCAGCCAATAGGGCGGGACGTTCGAGGGAGGCGCTCATGGGTTGAAGGTCGTTGTTGATGGTTATTCCAACTCAGCCGAACCGGTGACGTGACCCCTGGCAGGTCGGATCTCCGCGAGGGGAGGTCTGATGGGCGTTGGTGGGGTGCGTTATTGGTGGGTGCGTTAACCGAGGCCGCCGAGGCCTGCCAAGGCCAGCGGAGCCTGGTTGGCGACTCCGTTGGCCAGGGCATTGGTGCTGGCTTCATAGAGATTGATCGCCACCCTGGGCCAGAAACCGATCACCAGGGTGGGCACCAGCAAGCTGAGGCCAATCAGCAGTTCCCGGGGCTTCATGTCGCCCACTTCCGCCAGGGCGGGGATACGGGGACCGAAAAACACCCTGCGGCACAGGGACAGCAAATAAACAGGTGTTAGCACCAACCCAATGGCCGCCAGGACAACGGTGATGACCCGAAAGGGCACGGTGAAGTCGTTGTTGGAGGTGACGCCAAGAAAGACAGTGATTTCACTGATGAAGCCGCTCATCCCCGGCAGGGCCAGGGAGGCCAGGGAACTGGCGAGAAAGAAGGCAAAGGTGATTGGCAAAACCTTGGCCAGGCCACCCATGTTGGGAATCGAGAGGGTTTTGGTGCGCTCGTAGAAGACGCCTGTGATGAAGAACATGGCTGCTGCGATCAAGCCATGGCTGATCATCTGCAGCATGGCGCCACTCATGCCGAGCGCATCAATCGCCCCAATACCGAGCAGCACGAAGCCCATATGGCTCACCGAACTACAGGCGATGCGTCGTTTGACGTTGTCCTGGGCAAAGGCATTGAGGGCCCCCCAGATGATGTTGACGATGCCCAGAACGATCAGGGCTGGCGCCAGGATCTGGTGTACCTGGGGCAGCATCTGCACGTTGAAGCGCAGTAGGGCATAGCCGCCCATCTTGAGCAGCACCCCTGCTAACAGCATTGAAACAGGAGCATTGGCTTCGCCGTGGGCGTCGGGAAGCCAGGTGTGCAGTGGGAAGATCGGTAACTTGACCCCAAAACCGATCAGAAAGCCCAGATAACAAAGCAAGCCAAAGGTGCCCCCTGGGGAACGGGCGGCCATTTCGCTGAGATTAAGGGTGAAGGTGTCGCCTGAAAGGGCAATGGCTAGGCCGCTGATCAAAATCAGCAGGGAGGCAGTGGCTGTGTAAAGGATGAATTTGGTGGCGGCGTACTGGCGTTGGGTACCACCCCAGATGGCGATGAGCAGGTAAACCGGCACCAGCTCCAGTTCCCAAGCCAGGAAGAACAACAGGAAGTCTTGGGAGAGAAAAACCATTGCCTGGGCTGAGGCCTGCAGCAGCAAAAGGCCGAAGTAAAGACGGGTCTTGCTCTTGATTGACCAGCTCGCCGCCACCGCTAGCAAGGTGACCAAGCCGCTGAGGACTACCAGGGGAGCCGAGAGTCCGTCGGCCCCCAGGGACCATTCCAGGTGCAGGATCGGGATCCAATTGATGCGCTCTACCAGTTGCAAGCTGCTGAGCGAGCCATCGAAATAGCGTGAAAAGACCCAGAGCATCAGGGCCAGGTCTATTAGCAAGATCCCCATGGCCAGGGTGCGGGGCGCCCGGGGATCATCGCCGTCGCCTGGCAGTAGGGGCATCAACAGGGCCCCCGCAGCCGGCAACAGCACAATCAAGCTCAGCCAGGGGATGGACCCGGCCTGGGGACCGACCTCGGGGCTAAGCGGTATTGATCCGGTGGACGCGGTCGCCAGGGCAAGGAGGACGTCCATCAGGGCGATTGCGGGTGAAGGGACGCCGGCGCGGAGGCCGACCGGCTGGGGCCTGAGAGGATACGCCTCAGCGTTATCCCAGGCCCATCAGGCTAGTGAGCATATCTACCCATGGGCCCAGGCGAACTTAGGCACGGCCACTGGCCCGAACCTGGTCCGGCAGGGCTGTCCAGGTGCTGCCTCGGTGTTGCAGGGCCAGCACAGCTCGGTGGCTGCTGACTCCTTCCGATTCCCAGGCTGAAACCATGGCATCCCCCACTGCCACGGCTGTTTCCGCGGAGCAGAGGGAAAGCAGGGTCGGTCCGGCTCCACTGATCACACAGCCCCAGGCTCCGGCCCCAAGGGCCGCCTCACGCACGCTGCGACCACCCTGGATCAGCCCCCAGCGGTAGGGCTCGTGGATACGGTCCTGCATGCCGTCGCTGATCAGGGCTCCATCGCCCGTGCGCAGACCCTGCAGCAGCAGGGTGAGGCACCCCAGGTTGAGCACCGCATCGCTGATCGGAATGCTGCGCGGCATCGCCCGGCGCGCCTCGCTGGTACTAAGGCGGATCGAAGGGATCGCCACCACCAGTTGCACAGAAGGATCCCAGCCACAGCGCAAGACCCGCCAGCTAGGAGAGGAGGTGCGGGCCGTCAGACAGAGGCCCCCCAGCAGGGAGGGCACGACGTTGTCGGGATGGCCCTCCAATTCGATCGCCAGCTCCAGCAGTTTCTCGGTGCCCAGCGGTTCGCCGGCGAGGGCATTCGCCCCGATCAAACCGGCCACGATGGCCGTGGCGCTGCTGCCCAGCCCGCGGGCCGGCGGCACCGCCAGCCGCACGCGGGCCTCAAGGCCCACCGGTTCGAGTTCCGCCTCCCGCCACACCCGTTGGGCGGCTCGATACATGAGGTTGTCGGGGCCGCCGCGCAGGTGACTACCTTCGCTACCTTCAATAATCAGATCGAAGCGTTCGCTGCCGCCTTCAAGGCAGCGCAGTTCGAAGCGATTATTGAGGTCGACGGCCGCTCCGAGGCAATCAAAACCAGGGCCCAGGTTAGCCGTGGTGGCGGGAACATCCACCACCACCCCCTGGCCGATCTGGGGGCGCGCCATTTGCATTCAAGTACAGGCCCCACTCTCCCACCTGGCCTTCCCGCTCCCCTGGGGTGGAGCCGTTCAACCAAGCAGCATGCGGGCCCGACAGGCGGCACTGAAGGAGCCGATCGCCGGGTCGAGGATCGCCGTGATCGGGATGGGCTCCAGGGTGGAGCGCAGGCGACCCTTGGCTAAATAGGCCTCGCTAAACGGGGTCGAACGCAATCCTTCCAGCTGCTTGGCCGCCGTACCGCCGGCGAGCCAGATGCCGCCACGGGCCAGGCAGCCCAGGGCCAGATCGCCGGTCACCGCGCCGTAGCAGCCGAGCCAGAGGCGGAGGGCCCTGGTAGCCAGGGGATCTCCGGCGGCGGCGGCCGCGGCCACGGCCGCCGGTAGGTCGGTTCGGGAGCCTTCGCTTCCGGGCTCCTCCCCTTGCCGGCGGCGACCCGCGGCTGCCAAGGGATGGTCGCTGGGGGCCTGTTCCTGGTCGAGCAACCAACGGGCCACATGGCCCAATCCGGTGCCGCTCACCACCCTTTCGATCGAGAGGCGCTGCAAGCCCAGATCGTCGAGCAGCCATTGGCGCAGCTGCCACTCAGCGTCGCTGCGGGGGGCAAATTCGCCGTGGGCGGCCTCACTGGCCAGGGCCAGCAGCCCGTTGTCTGTGGGCAAACCGATCGCCACCCCCAGTCCGGTGCCGGCCCCCAAGACCAGCACGGGCTCTCCAGCACTGGCTGCACCCGGGCGGACGCTGGCCCACTGGGGCGGTGTCAACTGGGGCAGGCCGTAGATCAGAACGGCAAAATCGTTGACCAGGGCGACCCTTTCGAGGTCGCAGTCCAAGGCCAATCGGGATTCAGCCAGCTTCCAAGGCAGGTTGGTCAGTTGGGCCTGGCCCCCATGCACCGGTCCGGCCACGGCAAAGCAGGCCGCCCCGGGGCGGGGATGGGCCCGGACCTGCGGTTGATCCAGAAAATGGCGCACCATCGGGGCCAGATCGACCCAGTCGGCTGAGATGTAGCGCTCCTGGGCCAGCAGCTCAAGGGCGTCGGCGCCATAGAGGCTCAGCAGGGTTTTGGTGCCGCCTATGTCGCCGGCGAGCAGGGTGGTCATGGGGCCGAGACGGTCGCCGCGCCTATCCCCACCGTCCCCATGATACGGAGCCCAGCGGCGCGGGCCTGGTTGGCGGCGACGGCGGCCTGGATCAAGGCTTGGGCCTGCACCATCCCCAGGTCCCCTTCGCGACGGCTGCGCAGGCTGGCCCCGCCCGCTTCGGCCTCCCGTTCGCCAATCACGGCCAGCACGGGAATCTTTTGTTGTTCTCCGGTGCGGATCATTTTGCCCAACCGGTCAGCGCTGCGATCGACGCTGGCCCGCACCCCAGCGGCGGCCAACTGGGATTGCAGGGCTTCGGCCCAGGGGCGCACGTCATCGGTGACGGGCAGCAGGCGGATCTGCTCAGCCGCCAGCCAAAAGGGAAAATCGCCGGCGTAATTCTCGGTCATGATCCCGAAGAACCGTTCCAGCGAGCCGAAGATGGCGCGATGGATCATGATCGGTCGCTGGCGGGTGCCATCGGCGGCCACGTATTCGAGGTCGAAGCGTTCGGGCAGATTGAAGTCGAGTTGGATGGTGGAGCACTGCCATAAACGGCCAATCGCGTCTTCGATCTTCAGGTCGATCTTGGGGCCGTAAAAGGCTCCGCCCCCTGCGTCAATCTCGTAGGCCCATCCCTTGCGATCCAGCGCTTCGATCAGTCCCTGGGTCGCCAGATCCCAAACTGCATCTTCGCCGATCGAGGACTCTGGGCGGGTGGATAGGTGGATCTGGTACTGACGAAAATCAAAGGCCGAAAGAATGCGTTCAGTCAGGTTGAGCACCCGCAAGATCTCATCGCCGATCTGCTCGGGCAGGCAAAAGACGTGGGCGTCGTCCTGAGTGAATCCCCGCACCCGCATCAGGCCGTGCATCACCCCCGGCCGTTCATAGCGATAGACGGTGCCCAGTTCGGCCCAGCGGATCGGTAGTTCGCGGTAGGAGCGCAACCGGTTGGCATAGGTCAGCACATGGAAGGGACAGTTCATCGGTTTGAGCTGGAACTCGCGCTCATCCACCTGCATCGGGCCGAACATGCTCTCCCGGTAGAAGTCGAGATGGCCTGAGGTCTTCCACAGGTCAATATCGGCAACGTGGGGGGTGTATAGCAGCTCGTAGCCGTCCTCGAAATGGGCGCTTCGCCAGTAGTCCTCGATCAGCAAGCGCATGCGGGCACCGCGCGGATGCCAGAACACCAGGCCGGCCCCGGCCTCGTCCTCAATTGAGAACAGGTCCAGATCGGTGCCGATGCGGCGATGGTCCCTGCGCAGGGCCTCTTCCTTGCGGCGCTTGTATTCGGCCAGCTGCTCTGGGGTCTGCCAGGCGGTTCCGTAGATCCGCTGCAGTTGGGCCTTCTTCTCATCGCCGCGCCAGTAAGCCCCGGCCACACTCTCCAGCTCGAAGGCCTTGGCGTTGAGCTCGCTGGTGTTGGCCACATGGGGGCCGGCACACAGATCCCACCATTCGTCACCAAGGGTGTAGAGGGTGATGGGATCCTGAAGCCCCGCCAGGATCTCCAGCTTGTAGGGCTCGTTCTGGCTGCGGATGCGGTCCTCGGCGTCTTGCCGGCTCACCTCAATGCGCTCAAGCGGCAGTTTCTTGGCGATGATCCGCACCATCTCTTTCTTGATGGCATTGAGATCGGCCTCGCTGAAGGGCTCGGGGGCGTCGAAGTCATAGTAAAAACCGTTCTCAGTCCAGGGACCGATGGTTACCTGGGCCCTGGGAAACAGCTTTTGCACCGCCATGGCCAGCACGTGGCTCATGGAGTGGCGGATGCGCAGCAGCTCGGGACTCTCACTCGTTTTCGGCAGGACCATCGCCAGCGGCACCGAACCGGTGGCGATGCTGCCGGCCTCGTGCGCATGGGCAGTGTCGGCGCCGGTGTCGGCGGCGCTCACGGAGGCAGGCACGGGAATCCGCTTCTGGGGAATTGCGATCCTACGCAGGAGAATCCAGTGATCAGTGCCTGCCCTTCCTTGGCGTCTCGCTCCGGTTTTGGCCCGCTGCGCCTCGATCCCTTTAACGAGCGTCGCAGCGTGGCGTTCAGCTATGGCCTCTGGTGCCTTTCCCTCGTGGGGGTCTGCGGTGTCCATCGTCTATACAACCGCAAACCTCTGAGCGGCATTCTTTGGCTGTGCACGTTTGGTTTGTTTGGCATCGGCCAGTTGATTGACCTGTTCCTGATACCCGGGATGGTTGAGAAGGCCAATCAGGATTTGCTTCTGCCGCAACCTCAAGCGGTCCACGAACTGCCCGTGCTGCCCTCCCTGGAGAAGCAGTTGCTTCAGCTAGCTCGTCAGCGGACCCCCGGGGGCTTCACCCTCAATGACGCCTTGCTGGAGGTGGATCTGCTTCCAGGCCAGAGCAGTGCGTCGATCACCAAGGAGATTCAGCGGCTGCTGGAGGCTGATTTGCTGCACGTGGGCAATGACGAACGGGGGCGGGTGATCTATCTCGAACCCTGAGCAGCGGGCCCTCAAGCGGCCGATGAACCCGCTGCAGTGAGCCGTTTCTGGCGCTGGAGCTCGGCCACATAGAAGTCCTTCAGCTCATCGGCGTCCTTGACCGGTTGGCCATAGAAGCTGCCGCCATGGCTGGCTGGCAGGGAGGCCCATTCTGGCGCTAGGCGGTTGAGCACCTCAATGTTGAGGCCGCGGCGATCGAAGGTTTCCAGGGCACCTCGCTTTTGCATCAGGTAGAGAGCTGCCTGGTCCTGGCTGGCTGGCCCGAAGTCACTGAGACCTAGTTTGATGGACGCCTCTCGCCAAGTGGCGGGCATAAACTGGTATGCGCCCGCAGCCGCACTGGTGTATTCCAGTTGCACCACAATTTCGGGATGGCGGTCGAGGCGATCGAAACGACCGCCCCCAAACAACATCCGATAGCCCTCCTGACTGCCTCCGATCCAGGTGCCTTCGGCGTAGCGAATCGTGTTGAGTAAGGCACGCCGTTCGGGGGTGATCAGGTATGGGCCCTTTTGGCTCTGGGCAGAGCGCAGGAGCTGCTGGCTGGTCCCCAAGGGACCTGGGCTGAGGGGCAGTTGACGAGCCCCGATCGGTAGCGCCACCAGTAGGGCCAAGCTGCAAAACAGGCCGGCAGTTGCGGAGGCGCGCTCGAACTGGGGTCGGCAGGGCAAAACGGAAAATCACGAACGTCACCCCCTGACCTTGATGGGCAAAGCCAGACAAGGCCA
>CANGZM010000101.1 GCA_947458155.1 Synechococcaceae cyanobacterium
ACCAAATGACAAGCGCCACCGATTCCAATCCTGGCCCAGCCAGCGGCCTTGACGACCCGACGCCCCAACCGGTCCAGGCCCAAGCGCCGCTGACTGCCACCGCCCCCGTACCCCTGGCTACTTACCCAGAGCCTGTTGCCACCTCTCCAGCGCCTGTTGCCACTGCCCCTTCGGCCCCAGCGCCTGCTCCAGCAAGCGGCACCAGCATCAACGAAACCGTGATCTATGAGGGTGGTCCGGCCCTAGGCGACCTGATTGGCAACCTGCTGTTCGGGTTGACCATCATCGGCATTCCCTTCGCCGTCGCTGCCATTGTGCGGGCCCTGTGGGTTCGCTACCGCATCACCAGTCGACGCATCACCGTTAACGGCGGCTGGCTCGGTCGCGATCGCACCCAGGTCGTGTACAGCCAGATCCGTGAGGTGCGCTCGGTCCCCAGGGGATTCGGCAGTTGGGGAGACATGGTTTTGGTCCTCGACGATGGCTCCAGGCTTGAGATGCGGGCCATGCCCCGTTTCCGCGAATTGGAGGCCTATATCGAAGAACGGCGCCGCTCCAGCGCCAAGACCCCCAAGACCCCCAAGGGCCAGGCATCCCGCCCAAACACTGGTTTCACCCCCCAGGAACGCCCCAGTGCCTGAGCGCCACCAACCTGATCAACGCCCTGGCCCCAACGGTTTCCAGCTCCGGGCACAAACCGTACCGTCGATTGCCCTGGCGCTCCGGCACACTGGCAAGCGACCGGTTCCCCTCTCACCCAGCGCTCCCCTGACGTGATCGGCTACATCTCCGACAACCTCCTGCTTCCGATCCTGGATTTCTTCTATCGCCTGGTTCCGAGTTACGGACTGGCGATCATCCTGCTCACGGTTGTCATCCGGCTGGCCCTGTTTCCCCTCAGCGCCGGGTCCATTCGCAGCGCCCGCCGCATGCGCATCGCCCAACCGGTGATGCAGCAACGTCAGGCCGAAATCAAGGCGAAGTACGCCAGCAACCCCCAGAAGCAACAGGAAGAGCTGGGCAAGCTGATGAAGGAGTTTGGCAATCCCCTTTCAGGCTGCCTGCCGTTGGTCGTGCAGATGCCGATCCTGTTCGCCCTCTTCGCCACCTTGAGGGGTTCGCCGTTTGCTGATGTGCCCTACACCTTCAACCTCAAGGTGTTACCCGCCGACCAAAGCACCGCGATCGAAGCCAAGCCCTTCAATACCCCCAGCCATTCCATCTTCGTCACGGCAACCAAACATGTGCCGGTGATCGGCACCCTGGAGAACGGCACCAAGTTGGGGGTGGGCGAAACCGATCAGATCCAGCTCCATACAAGGGAGGGGGCCAGTTATGACAGCGTGCTTTCCGAAGTCGAAAATGGCCAGGCTTTTGCCCCCAGTTGGTCAGTGACCAAGGGTGAAGGGGTCGTGTCAGTCGATCCGGATGGCACCATCCATGCCCTGGCCCCTGGTGATGCCGTCGTAGAAGCCAAGGTGCCTGGTCTGGCTGCCCGCAGTGGCTTCCTGTTCATCAAGGCCCTGGGCCAGGTGGGCTTCCTGACCGACGGCTCAATCAACTGGGACATCGCCTTGCTAGTGGCGGCCTTCGGTGCCAGCCTGTTTGTCTCCCAGATCCTTTCGGGCATGGGCATGCCCGCCAATCCCCAACAGTCCACCGCAAACCGCATCACGCCGGTGATGATCACGGCGATGTTCTTGTTTTTCCCCCTGCCTGCTGGGGTGCTGCTTTACATGGTGGTAGCCAATATTTTCCAGGGGCTGCAGACCTTCTTGCTTACCCGTGAGGCCCTGCCCGAAAACCTGCAGCAGATTCTCGATAAACAGATGCAACCGGCCACAGCCACGGCCGGAGGCGCCCCTGCCACGACCAACCGACTGCCGTTCGAACCCAAAGGCAAGAAGTGAGCCAGTTCGCCTCGCCGTCCCCCCCGGGCGACGATCTGCAGCCGGTGCCGTTGCAGGAGTTGCGCCTTCTCGATGGAGGGCGTCGCTGGTCTGTCGAGCAGCAGATTGGCGAACTTGAGACCTTAACTCCTGTGCGGGGCTATGTCCAAGTGCTTCACCACGGCGGCGTCCTTGAGGTGCGTGGCCAAGCTGAAACCATTGTCACCCTCTGCTGCGCCCGCTGCCTGCAGCATTTCAACCATCCCCTCAGCGCCTCTGCCCAGGAATTGCTCGAGATTGACGCCTCGCTAGCTGCCCAGACCATGGGATTGGCCAGCGCCGAATGCGACGATCGCCTCGATCCTGTGGGTCTCTTTGATCCCCAGCGCTGGATCTTCGAACAACTCAGCCTGCAGCTACCCCTGGTCAACCGCTGCGGCAGCGACTGTCCCGGTCCAGACCGCTGGAGCAGCGACGCCAGTGAGGCTGACCCGCGATGGGCGGCCTTGCGCCACCTCAGCACCTCCTGAGTCCAGGCCATGTCCGCGACCCTGGCCGACCAACTGGATCTGCTGATCCGCGCCCGCACCCCCATTCTTTGGATCCGCACCCTTGAGGAAGAGCGGGTCGTGGTCCTGCTCCAGGAGCTGGCCGAGCGCCAAGGCCAGCGATTCTTGTTGCGCTGGGACTTCATCAGCGGACTCAGTGGCCCGCCGGGCCGCTTGGGCGAGGCGGCCCGCAACCCCACGGCCGCCTTGGAATTGCTGGGCACCCTGCCACCAGAACCGGGTGCCCTGCTGCTGCTCCAGGATTTCCATCGCTTCAGCGACGATGCCGGCATCTGCCGGAGATTGCGCAATCTGGCCTCTGAATTGCCCCGGACCCCCCACACCCTCGTCATCACCGCCCCCGATTGGCAGGTCCCCGCGGAACTGGAGGACGGCGTCACCCGAGTTGATCTGCCCCTGCCTGATGCCGATGAGATTGGCCGACTGCTCGTCAACATCGCCCGCGCCAGTGGCGAACCGTTGGATCCTGCCGTGCTGGAGCAACTCACTGCCGCTTGTCATGGCCTCAGTGAACAGCGGGTGAGGCAACTGGCGGCCCGGGCCTTGGCACGGCGGGGCCGCCTGGGCCCAGAGGATCTGGCGGAGGTGCTGGAAGAAAAACGGCTCGCCATCGCCCGCAGCGAGCTGCTGGAGTACTGCCCGGCCGAAGCCAGCCCAGCGGATATCGGCGGTCTCGAAGGGCTCAAGCATTGGCTCGCCCAACGGCACCGTGCCTTCAGTGAGGAAGCCCGTCGCTATGGACTGCCCTTGCCCCGGGGTGTCTTGCTGGTGGGTCCCCAAGGCACAGGCAAATCCCTGACTGCCAAGGCCATCGCCCACAGCTGGAACATGCCCTTGCTGCGCCTCGATGTGGGACGGCTGTTTGCCGGGCTGGTGGGGGCCAGTGAAGCGCGTACCAGGGACATGATTCAACGGGCCGAGGCCATGGCCCCCTGCGTGCTCTGGATCGATGAGATTGACAAGGGCTTTGGCGGCGATGGCCGCAGCGACGGTGGCACCAGCCAGAGGGTGCTGGCCAGCCTGCTCACCTGGATGAGCGAAAAAACCAGTGCGGTGTTTGTGGTAGCCACCGCCAATGCGGTCGAGCGGCTGCCCCCCGAACTGCTGCGCAAGGGCCGCTTCGACGAGATTTTCCTGCTGGAGCTGCCAGATGCCAAGGAAAGGCGGGCGATTCTCGATCTGCAGCTGCGCCGCCGCCGGCCCTTGCATGCCTTACCCCTAGAGGTGCTGATCGATCGGACCGAAGGCTTTTCAGGAGCCGAACTGGAGCAGACCGTCATCGAAGCCATGCATCTGGCCTTCGGAGACCATCGCGAGATCGTCGAAGCCGATCTGATCACAGCGGCCTCCCAGGTGGTGCCCCTGTCACGCACCGCCCGCGAACAGCTGGAAGCCCTGCGCCAATGGGCCAGCAGCGGCCGGGCCCGCTCGGCGGCGGGTCCACCCACCGCCGCCGCGATCTAGCTCCTCCATGTAACGGGGCTTGAAGAAGTCCCACACCAGGTAACAACAACCTGGCCCAGGCCAGCTGTCAGCGGCCAACACCCGTAGGGTCTGGCCAGTGCACCCGCCCTTGCCGTGACCCCCACCCCTGGACCCGAGAGCCGCTCCGCCCTGATGCCCCAACTGGCGGTGGCCTGCCTGGGTGCCGGGGTGGTCACCAGCCTGGCGGTCGCCCAAGGCCAAAGCCCGATGACGGCCCTGACCATCACCCTCTTTTCGGCCCTCGCCGCCGTGGGCGTCGGCCAGGTGCTCTGAGGAGCACGGCCTTTGCCCTCCTCCGCCTCTTCAGGGCCTGAGCAACTGCGCAGCCAGATGCCGGCCCTGGCGAACAAGGTCTATTTCAACTACGGGGGGCAGGGTCCCCTGCCCACCCCCTCCCTAGTCGCCATTCAGCAGTCCTGGGGAACCATCCAGGAGTTGGGTCCCTTCAGTGAGGCGGTCTTCCCCTACGCCAGCCGCACCATCACGGAACTGCGTCAGCGTCTCGCCCCCTGGCTGGGGGTGCCTCCACAAAGACTGGCCTTCACCGAAAACGTCAGTTCCGGCTGTGTTCTGCCCCTTTGGGGATTGCCTTGGCAGCAGGGCGACCAGTTGCTGATCAGCGATGCCGAGCATCCCGGCGTCGTGGCCGCCTGCCGTGAACTGGCCCATCGCCATGGCATGGAGCTGGCCGGCTTGCCCGTCCAGGATCTGCTGGCTGATACGGCCGGCACCAAGGCAGCGGTGTTGCAACGCCTTGAAGCCGCCCTTACCCCCCACACCCGACTGGTTGTCCTCTCCCATCTGCTCTGGAACACCGGCCAGGTGATGCCGATTGCGGAGGTGGCGACGCTGCTGCAATCGCGGCAACCCCAGCCCTGGCTGCTGGTGGATGCGGCCCAGTCCTTTGGCAGCCTGCCCATGGAGGGTGCGGCTGATGCGGCCGATATCTACGCCTGTACGGGCCATAAATGGTGTTGTGGACCGGAGGGACTCGGAGTGGTGGCCGTCTCCGAGCGACTGTTGGCGGAAGGGCGCCCCACCCTGATCGGCTGGCGCAGCTTGAGCCAGGAAACCCAGGCTGGCAGTGGGGTACACGCCGATGCCCGTCGCTTTGAGGTGGCCACCTCCTGCCTGCCCCTGTTCGCCGGTCTGCAGTGCTCGCTGCAGCTCCTGGAAGAGCAAGGTTCGGCTGAAGATCGGCTGGCCCTGATTAGGGAGCGCAGTCTTCAACTCTGGCAAGGTCTCCAGGCCAGTCCCCACTGGCAACCCCTGCTCCAGGTGGCCCCGCCGGCCGGACTGGTGAGCTTTACGGGGCGGGGCATCAGCCGGGCAACTAGCCAAGCAAGCCACCGCGCCATAGTCACTGCCCTGGGCCAAAAGGGCATTTGGCTGCGCAGCTTGGATTCCCCCGCCTGCCTGAGGGCCTGCACCCATCTGGTGACCAGGGCCAGCGAGGTGGACCAGTTACTCAGCCAGCTCAACCAACTCGCCGAGCAGGCCTGACCCCAGATCCGGCTGGCCTCTGCTTTGGTGGGCCTCCAAGGTTTGGCGTTCCGGGCTCAAGCCACAAAAAAAGGGGGGGCTTAGCCCCCCATGTCTTTGCTGCCGTGGGCAATGCCCTGGCATAGGCATCAGCCGGCGGCGTCGGAGTCAAGGAAGGCTGCATGGAACCAACCAGCAAGCAGGGCGCCGAGGATTGGGGCCAACCAGAACAACCAGAGCTGGCCAACGGCTTCGCCACCAACCCAGAGGGCCACGCCGGTGCTGCGGGCTGGGTTGACCGAGGTATTGGTGACCGGAATGCTGATCAAGTGGATAAGGGTTAGGGCCAAACCAATGGGCACACCACCGAAGCCGCTGGGTGCCAGCCGATCGGTGGCACCCAGAATGACAAGCAGAAAGAAAAACGTCAGGATTACTTCGATCAGGAAGGCTGCCCAGAAGCCATAACCACCGGGGGAATGGGCACCCCAGCCATTAGTGGCCAGAGGGTTACTACCGCTGAGGCTGAAGCCTTCGCGACCACTGGCCACGGCGACGATTACACCGCCGGCAATGATGGCGCCAAGGACCTGGGCCACCACATAGGCAAGCAAGTTGGAGCCAGGAAATTTACCGCTTGCCCACAGGCCGAAGCTAACGGCGGGGTTGATGTGACAGCCTGAAATGTGACCAATAGCAAAAGCCATGGTCAGCAGGGTCAGACCAAAAGCCAGGGACACCCCGAGGAAACCCAGCCCCAGGGGATTGGCGGCGGCGTTGTCGTAGGGGAAATTGGCAGCCAGAACCGCGCTGCCACAGCCTCCCAGCACTAGCCAGAAGGTGCCGAATAATTCAGCAAGAAATTTTTTGGAGAGAGGAACAGCGGAAGCCATTCAGAGGGAAGTCTGCAACTGACTCCGGGATCATCGCAGATGGCACGAAAGACGCAAGTTGTTGTGACATTTGCAACACATTTGCCAAAGCACAGCTATTTGGGGCGAAACGTTCTGATTTCAAAGTCCATCGTCGACCCTCGATTTCTTCGCGCTTTATGAGCGTTGCTTTGATAAGGATCGGGCCATTCCCCTAGGGCTTTGGTCTGGATTCGAGCCGTATTTGTGTGCTTTTCAAAGCCTGCACCTACCCAATCCTAGCTCCTGGCTCGTAGGCCAGTACCTGGACTGCGTTTTGTTGGAGTTGTTGGAGTTGCCAAAAACGTTCTTCAGGATATGGTTAGAGCGTCGGCTCGACTTTCATTCGAGGCATCTCGGCTGGGAACGGGCTACACTTATCCGTAAGGATCATTCCCTTTTTCTTACCAACCCAAGCGGGTCCCTCAGCAATGCCCAAAGCGCCCCACTCCCTTTCCAGGCTGATGGTCGCCTCAGTCGCCACCCTCACCCTGTTCGGCGCCGCCAACCAAGCCTTCGCCGCCACCACCGAAGAGCGCATCAAGGCGGCTGAAGCCAGTTGCCTTGAAGCCGCTGGCAAACTTGGTTGGCGCACCGACCTGGCCAAAGTTATCTCCGCCAAGGAAATCAGCGCCGAAAAGGTTGAAGTCGTCTACGACCTCACCAAGGATGGCAAGAACACGGCCCGCCTAACCTGCCCAGTCACCAACGGCCAGGCCTCCTTTGCTGAACCGGCTGAAACTGCCGCTGTTCCCGAGCCCGCGCCTGCCCCTGAGCCTGTAGCCGAAGCCCCCGCAGCCAACCCCGTCAACCCCTGGTGGTTGCTGCTTCCCCTGGGTCTGGCCCTGGCCTCCTGGGCTGCCCTCCGTGGTCGCAACGAAGTTGCAGATGTCGAACCGATTCGCAGCGGCTCTTATGTCAATCCCACGACTACCCCAGTATCTACAACCACCACTGGCCGCCATTGGTTCGTAGAAGCCAATGCTCCCGATGGCACCCTGGAAGTGCGTGAGCATGCCGACTACGCCTCCACCATCCTGCGTCGCGTTCGCAACGGCGATTCCGTTCAGGTGACCGGCGTCCGTCGTGGCGACTGGCTGGAAGTAGTTCAAGGCGGCTGGGTTCGTGAGGACCAACTCCGCTACGACCGCACCGCCATCCGCTTCAGCTGAGATTTTTCAACTGAGCTAAGCCCACCGAAGCCTGAATTGCTTCATGTCAACCCCCGTGGCAACACGGGGGTTTTTTGATGGTAAGGCTGCGGATCTTCTGCGCAGCTGGCCTTCAGGGTTTGCGGGCTTGCAGCGCCCGCAAAGCCTCCTCCCGATCATCGAAGTGGATCTTGGTGGTGCCAAGGATCTGATAGTCCTCATGGCCCTTGCCTGCAATCAGCACCAGGTCGCTGGGAGCGGCCTCGGCAATGGCAGTGGCGATCGCCGAGGCGCGATCCGCCTCGACCTGCAGCGAGATTCCTGCCGGGATGCCGGCCAGCACATCCTCGAGGATGCGCTGGGGATCTTCAGTGCGGGGATTGTCGGAGGTGACGACCACCCGGTCGGCCAGCCGGGCGGCGATCGCCCCCATCTGGGGCCTCTTACTGCGATCGCGGTCACCGCCGCAACCAAACACGCAGATCAGACGACCATTGGTGAAAGGGCGACAGGCCCCGAGGGCGCTCGCCAGGCCATCGGGGGTGTGGGCGTAATCCACCAGCACCGCCGGAGCCGCGACGCCCTCGGGGGCAAGCACCTTTTCCATGCGCCCGGGCACGCCACGGAAGCTGGCCAGCGCCTCCAGCAAGGCAGGTAGGGGTAAATCCTGTAGCTGCAGCACCCCAACGGCCTGCAGCAGGTTCATCAGGTTGAAGCGGCCCACCAGGGGGGAATGGAAGGGACCATCACCGCGGGGGCTGATCAAGTGGCCCCGCACGCCGTCC
>CANGZM010000102.1 GCA_947458155.1 Synechococcaceae cyanobacterium
GCGGCGAAGACCGTGGCGCCATGAGATTCGAGAATCTCCTGCAGACAATGGCGCAAACTGTGGTAATCCTCAGCCAAAAGAAGACGCAATCCCGCCAAACGTGGAGCTTCTGGGTCGGGGGAAGACAATCCAACAACCTGGGGCGACACCTCAAAATCAGAATCAAAACTTGATTCGGCCGACACCTGTTTTTCGGGTATCCGTAAGGGCAACAGGATGAAGAAACAACTACCTCGGCCCTTCTGACTATCCACCAACAACTGGCCGCCAAGGGAATGGACAATATCGCGACTAATAAATAGCCCAAGACCCGTACCCTCTTCCTCGCTGGTATGGACGTTATCAAGACGGTGAAAAGGAAGAAAGAGACTGGCGCACTCATTGGCGCCCAGTCCAGGGCCCGTATCTTCGACAGCAATGCGCAAGGTATTGGCATCAGCGGTGCCTGGGGGCACAAGACTCCAATGCAAACGGATCGTGCCTTGGCTTGTAAACTTGCCGGCATTGGAGAGCAAGTTGAGAATCACCTGCTTGATCTTCATCGAATCTGTGAGAATAAATTCTGGCACATCAGAATCAATATCCACCAGAAAATTGAGGTCTTTACACTCAAACTGAGGTGCCATAATTTGATACAGGATTTTGGTCATCTCTCGCACCGCCACCGGCTCCAAACGAATTTTTGCTAGCTGGCCTTTAGGTCGCTGGGGGTCAAGCAAATCATTGACTACATCCAAAGCGTGTTGACTGGCCGAGAGGATGGCGCCATACCTGAAATGGTCATCTCGATCAACCTGGGTGGCCATGGCCTGACCGGCATGATTGCGAATCGCCGCAAGGGGTGTGCGAATTTCGTGGCTCATACGACAGATTAAATTCTGATTTTCAGTCAAAGCCTGGCGAGCAGCGGCGCTACTCTTTAGTGCCTGTTGTTCACTTTCTTTGATCTGTTCCACCAAAGTAGCCACAATCATAGCGACTAGACCAGTAGTAATCACAAATAGATTAAGTGCATAATAGTTAATGGTGCCAGAATATCTAAATGGCCCTTCACCGATACTGGTGGCCCATAAGGTAACGATAGAGAGATAAAGAGAAGCAAAGCAAGCCGCTAGGCGGCCGCGCACCAGTCCTGGAATCACCACCAATGGCCGATAGAGATCCAAGTTATTGATGAGGGAAAGACCATCTTGGGTCATAAGCACAAAGAGACTAAGCCCCTCAACCATTATCAGAGCCGGCAACACCGCATCCACCAGGTTGTCGCGCAAGGCGCGACGTCGACTGAACAAAATCAATAACAGGGGCGTGAGCTGAGCCTGGGCAATGCCATTACTAGACCACCAATTGAGCCATGCCTGGGTCACATAAAATGGTGCCGTTGAAACATGGCCGTGCTGCAAGACCAGCATCCCAAAGGTTGCACTCAAGGGTTGCAGCACCAGAAAGACCAGGGTCACCAGCCACAACAGGTCTGTAAGGCGCTTGAGGTCGGAGCGCAGTTTGAGAAATCCAAAACTAAAGGCACCCACCAGTCCTTCAAACCCATTGGAAAGACCTAACGCCAAGGCAATTCCAAACGGCAAGCCGGCGTTGAGGCCCAACAGGCATTGGCCCACAACAATTCCAGGCCAGAGGCCGGGACCAAAAAGAATCACCGCAGCCAGGGCAATGCCTTCTGGGACAAAAAAAACGGGCGTCAGCACCTGATGCTGAACATTCACCTGGAAGGAGGCCTGGCCAAAAAGAAAATAGAGAGCAGCTAGTACACAAGACTGCAATATCTGCACCCTTCCAGGTCGACAACGACGCAAAAAAACGGCTATCCCTTTGCGAGGCAAAAGCAGGGAAAGGATAGAAATGGCCTGGAGGTAGCAGGAAGAGGTAATGCTAACAATGGAAAACAGACCTGGAATAAAGGAAATCGAAATTTACCTTAAATTCGATAAAATACCAAAATCAGTGATTTTATTCGAGTATAATCGACATCGCCACTGGTCATACAAGTTTTATGATTGGTTATAACCGGCCCACTTCGCCTCGTCACGCACCCACCAGGTGCCCTAAAACCAAGTAACCCTGCCCGGCGTCGCCGGCCCCTTCCCCCATGGACCGAACGGGCCCCGCCAGCACCACCGCCGCCGAAATCGCCCTTGCTGCCATGCGGGCCTCGGTTTTTGGCACCGATCCGATGGCACCGGCCCCGCCTGTCAGCCCCTCCATCGTGGCACCAACAGCTCCAAAGGCGCCGGTGAATGCCAGCCCCCACAACGGCTCAAAGAACCCCGCCGATCTCGGCGATTTCCTTGAAACCGCGGGACTGCTGGAGTACGACCCTGAGGCGATCAGCCGCATCTACGCCGGCCATCCCCAGCGCCTGGCCCGCCGGCTCCGTCAGACCCTGATCCCGATCGGCCTCTTTTTGCTGGGAGTAGGCAGCGACAAGCTCACAGGCCAGCTCAAGCTGCCCGAACGGGCCCGGGCCCGGGCCCGCGAATGCGCCGAACTGCTGGCGGCCCTGGGGCCGGCCTTCATCAAGGCAGGCCAGGCCCTCTCAACTCGGCCAGACATCGTGCCGCCGCTCCTGCTCGAAGAACTGGCCCAACTGCAGGATCAATTGCCAGGATTTGATCCAGAGCTGGCCATGGCCTGCATCGAAGAGGATCTCGGTGCTCCGGTGGCCAGCCTGTTTGCCCACCTGGAGCGCGATCCCATCTCAGCGGCCTCCCTAGGCCAAGTACATCGGGGCATCCTGCCCAACGGACAGAAGGTGGCCGTCAAGGTGCAAAGACCGGGCCTGCGGGAGCAGATCACCCTTGATCTCTACATCGTGCGCAACATCGCCGCCTGGCTGAATCGCAGAGTGAGGGTTATCCGCAGCGATTTGGTAGGGCTGATTGATGAATTGGGCCGCCGTGTGTTTGAAGAGATGGATTATCTCAATGAAGCCGCCAATGCCGAACGCTTCGCCGAACTGCATACCGCCAACCCCCGCATCGCCGTACCAGCCATCTACCACGAGGCCACCAGTCGGCGCGTGCTGACCATGGAATGGATCGACGGTGTCAAACTCACCAACCTCGATGCCGTGCGCAATCTCGGCATCGATCCAAACGACATGGTGCAGGTGGGCGTCGACTGCAGCCTGCAGCAATTACTCGAACACGGCTTCTTCCACGCCGACCCCCACCCTGGCAACCTGCTGGCCCTCGCCGATGGCCGCCTGGCCTACCTCGATTTCGGCATGATGAGTACGGTCAGCCGAGAGGCCCGCACGGGTTTGATCCAGGCGGTGGTCCATCTGGTCAACAGAAATTTCAGCGCCCTTTCCAAGGACTTTGTCAGCCTGGGATTTTTGGGGGAAGAAGTGAATCTGGAGCCGATTGTGCCCGCCTTTGAAAGCGTATTTGGCCAAGCCATCGAGATGGGTGTCAGCCGCATGGACTTCAAAGCCGTCACCGACGATCTCTCGGGCGTAATGTACCGCTTTCCTTTCCAAGTTCCGCCTTACTACGCCCTGATCATCCGCTCACTGGTCACCCTCGAAGGCATCGCTCTCAGCGTTGATCCAGACTTCAAGATCTTGGGCGCGGCCTATCCCTATTTTGCCAGGCGTTTGATGGAAGACCCGGATCCGCAACTGCGCAGCAGCCTGCGGGAGATGCTATTCGATGGTGATGAATTCCGCTGGCAGCGTCTTGAAAATCTGCTCAGCAGTGCCTCATTGCAACAACAACTTGACCTCGAAGGCCTACTCGATCAGGTGATTGAGTTTCTTTTTTCCGCCAACGCCGGCATGCTGCGGCGCCAACTCGTGGACGCCGTGGTCGCCCAGATGGACGGACTGGCCTGGCGCACCACCCTGCAGCTAGGCCGCCGCATGCCGGCAGGCCTGTTGCCCCCGGGCCTGCGCCAACGCCAGCAACTTCCAGACTCCCTGGCCAGCGAACCCCTGCTCGACCTCGAACCGGTAAGACAATTGGCGACCATCCTGCGGGACCTACCAAACTTCGAACCCCGGCTGCTTTTGCGGCGCCTGCCCCGCCTCCTGGCCGAACCAGACCTGAGACGCATGGGGGTAGAAGTGGCGCGGGGACTGGCTGAAAAGGGCGTTGTGCGGCTGGTGCGGGACGTGCTGGTCGCTCCGGCGCGGTAGGGGCAGGCATAGATTGCCGGTGATTTTTAGACGGCACAACGGGCCATGGTGATGGCGAAACGGCAAAGGCTGCTGGCGGTTGCCATCGGCTTGACGTTATGGGGAACGGCCAGCCCTACCCCGGCGGCCGAAAATGTGGTCTTCGTTTCTGGAGCCTTCCGTCGCTCGATTCCGGTCGCTGATCTCGAGCGCCTGGCCGCCAACGGCCAGGCCCAGGGTCTACTGGGCGACCTGCTGCGCTTCAGCAATCAGAAGCCGGAGGACGTGCAAAAAATGCTCAAAGAATCGGTCAACCTGCCGATCGGCATGGTCTCACGGCTGCTTAACACTCGCATCGGCATAGCGATTCTGAATCGCTTTGGCACTATCGTTCACCCCCTGCGGGCCAGCGAAGACGGGATGGTCGCCTTACGGTCGGCGATCGTGCTGGGTCTGAACAACGATCAAAAATCCCTCTCGGCCATCAGCTTTCTAAAGGCCTATCCCACCCGGGAGATGGCCGTCAGCATCCCAGCCCTGCTGGGGTTAATGGAAAAAGCCTCCTCCATCGCCGAGCTGGTGCGCTTCTTCTCAGAATCCCCCCTGGACGGCCTGCGAGGTCCTGCAGCGACCGCACCGGCCCCCAATGCAGCCGAGGCACCTCTGACACCCCCGGCTGACAAGGCCCCCTGAGGCCAGGCAACGTAGATTCGACCAAGCTCCTCCCCCCTCCCCCCGTGCCCCTGCTCCAAGCCCTGCGTCGCCTGGGCCAGCGCCCCACGATGCAGGACTGGCCGGGGCTGATTGAGGCCTATCGCCCCTGGTTGCCCGTGAGCGCCAGCACCCCGGTGATCACCCTCAGGGAAGGGGCCACCCCGCTGATACCAGCACCGGCCATCGCTGAACGCATCGGTCGTGGGGTTTCGGTGTTCCTCAAGTACGACGGTCTCAACCCCACGGGCTCCTTCAAGGACCGGGGCATGACCATGGCGATCAGCAAGGCCAAGGAAGCCGGCTCTGAAGCCGTGATCTGCGCCAGTACAGGCAATACCTCCGCCGCCGCCGCCGCCTACGCCCGCCGGGGCGGCATGCGCGCCTTCGTGCTGATCCCTGACGGCTATGTAGCCCAAGGAAAACTGGCCCAGGCCCTTTTGTATGGGGCCGAGGTGCTGGCGATCAAAGGCAATTTCGACCGGGCCCTGGCCATCGTTCGTGAAGTGGCCGATCGCTATCCGATCACCCTGGTCAACTCCCTTAATCCCTACCGCCTTCAGGGTCAGAAAACTGCGGCCTTCGAAGTGATTGACGCCCTGGGCGATGCCCCCGACTGGCTTTGCATCCCCATGGGGAATGCCGGCAACATCAGCGCCTACTGGATGGGATTCAAGGAATACCAGCAGGCCGGCAACTGCCAAAAACTGCCCCGCATGATGGGTTTCCAGGCCGCCGGAGCAGCTCCCCTGGTCCTGGGAGAGACGGTGGAACAACCAGACACCATCGCCACCGCCATCCGCATCGGCAACCCGGTGAATCGAGATAACGCCATCAGGGCCCGAGAGGAAAGCCAGGGTGACTTCATGGCCGTCACCGACGCCGAGATCATCGAGGCCTACAAGCTGCTGGGCAGCGCCGAAGGCGTCTTCTGTGAACCTGCCAGTGCGGCATCTGTGGCCGGTCTGCTCAAGCGCCATGGTGAGGTGCCTGCGGGGGCCCGGGTGGTCTGCGTGCTCACCGGCAATGGCCTCAAAGATCCCTCCACCGCGATCGAACACAACGATTCCACCTTCCACACCGGCATTGAAGCCGACACCAACACGGTGGCCAGGGTGATGGGTTTCTAAAGGGCTGCACTCCTGACCAGAACCTGGCCCCGGCCAGTCTCCAAACCAAGGCTTCCGCGCTGGCGGGGCCTTTTTTTTTGGCAAATCGGCAAGGTCAAGCGCCGGGGGAGCGGGGGCCAAACCTGATCCGATCGCCAAAGCGTCCCAGGGAAAATCTGGTGATGGGGGAGGCGAAAGCGGGGAAAAGAGAAGGGAACATTCAAGCCTTGGCAAAGGTTGGTATTCCCCAGGGCCGGGAAACTGAGGAAAACATGATCAAGGGGTCCGGTTCAAGCCAGCCATCCCAAACCGCTGTGAACAAAAAAACAAGAACCAAGCAGCGCTAAAGAGGTTTTCCACCGTTTCCCCAGCCCCTACTACGACGATTTTGTTTATCTTTTAACAATCAAAACCTTTAAGTAGTCGATGGGTCGCCGGGCGGTTCGGCACGTTGCGCTTTGGCCCTGGCTGTGAAACCGTGGGCCCAAGATTCAGAACCTCCGGCCAGCCATCGCTGTCCACCCCTTGCCATGAAGCTGGTGTGCTCCCAGGCCGAACTCAATGCCAGCCTTCAGCTGGTCGGTCGGGCAGTGGCGGCCCGACCGACCCATCCGGTCCTGGCCAACGTGTTGCTCACCGCTGATGCCGCCACCGGGCGACTCAGCCTCACCGCCTTCGATCTCAGCCTCGGCATCCAGACCAGCCTTGCCGCCGCGGTCGAAACCAGTGGGGCCATCACCCTGCCGGCCCGCCTGTTTGCCGAAATTGTCAATCGCCTGTCGGCGGAAAGTCCCCTCAGCCTTAGTTGCCTGGAAGGGGACGAGCAGGTGGAACTGACCAGCTCGGGCGGCAGCTACCGCATGCGCGGTATGCCCGCCGATGATTTTCCCGATCTTCCCCTCAACCAGACCGGCACCTCAATCCGCCTCGATGCCGATGCCCTGGTCAGGGGCTTGCGGGCCACTCTCTTCGCCAGCAGTGGCGATGAGGCCAAGCAAGTGCTTACCGGGGTGCACCTGCGCCTTGATGGCGCAGGCCTGGAGTGCGCCGCAACCGATGGCCACCGGCTTGCGGTGCTCCACTTGGACCACGGGGCCACGGCCCCCGCAAGTGATGGTGAGCCCTTTGACGTCACCGTGCCCGCCCGCTCCCTGAGGGAGCTGGAGCGGTTGCTCAGCGGCCGGCCCTCCCAAGAGCCCCTCAGCCTCTTCTGTGACCAGGGGCAAGTGGTCGTGCTCTGGGCCGATCAGGTGCTCACCAGTCGCAATATCGATGGTGTCTATCCCAACTACGCCCAACTGATTCCAGCGAGCTTCAATCGGCAAGTGCGGCTTGATCGACGAGGGTTCATCGCTGGTTTGGAGCGCGTGGCGGTGCTGGCCGATCAGCACAACAATGTGGTGACGATCAGCGCCGATCCGGCCGCCGGCAAGGTCACGATCCGCGCCGACGCCCAGGACGTGGGCAGCGGTTCGGAATCCCTGGCAGCCAGCATCGAAGGTGATCCTATCGACATCGCCTTCAATGTCCGCTACCTGCTGGATGGACTCAAGGTGATGGGGGGCAACGAGGTGGTTCTCAAGTGCAACGCCCCCACCACCCCTGCGGTCCTGGAGCCTGTTGGTGAACCAGATACTTTTGTATATCTGGTGATGCCGGTGCAGATCCGAACCTGAAGACGTGACCCTTCCGGAGCAGTTGTTACTGAGTGACCTGCTGGCCAGGCGCGTGCGTTGTGATCAGGGTACCGACCATGGAGCGGGGCTCCTTGGCTGGATGCATCCCCCCGTGCATCGCCTGCTCGGCTGGGTGAGCCGCCCTTCCGCCTTTGGCCAGCGCCGCCAGGTGTGGCGCCTTAATCAGCTCAGGGGCCTCAGCGAGCAGGAGGCTTTTGTCAAAGGGTTTCCAGCCGATACCGATCCCGCCACCCTTGAGCGCTTGCCCACCCTGTTTGATGCGACCCTCATCGGCGCCGATGGCCAGAACCTGGGCCATGTGGCCGATGCCGCAGTCGAACTGCGTAGCGGTCGCATCCTCCACTACCTGGTTTCCCGCAGTGATCCCCGGCTTCCCGGCAGCAGCCGCTGGCGGCTCAGCCCCGACCGCATCGTCGACCAGCAGAGCGGTCGGGTCGTCACCGCCCTGAGGGAGTTGGATGATTTGCCCTTGGCCAGGGCCAGTGTGCGTCAGGAATTCCTGCGCCGATCCCGGCGCCTTCGCGATCAGGTGGGCCAGGAGACCTCCCGGCTGCGGGATCAGTTTCAGCAGGTTGGCGATCGGGTTGAGGACAAATTGGAGGGTTGGCTTGA
>CANGZM010000103.1 GCA_947458155.1 Synechococcaceae cyanobacterium
GCCCCCCGCTTGAAGGCTTTGGCGGTTGGAGCTGCTGGGTTTCGGGCCTCAGTGCAGGAAGCTTTGGCGATGGAGAGGAGTGGCTCCCAGGCTGGCGAGGGCTTGACGGTGCTGGGCGGTGCCATAGCCGGCATGGCGTTCGAGCCCGTAACCCGGAAAGTGGTCGGCCAGGCGACGGAGCAGGGCATCCCTTTCTTGCTTGGCCATGACACTGGCGGCGGAGATGGCGGCGCAATGAAGATCGCCTTTTATCACTGTGCGTTGGGGCCCGCTCCAGCCCCGTAAGGGCAGCACCCCATCGATCAGAACCAGCTCGGGTGCGATCGAGAGTCGTTGCAGGGCACGGGTCATGGCCGCTTCGGTTGCGAAGCGAATGCCGTGGCGATCGATTTCGGCGGCGCTTGCTTGGCCCAAGGCCCAGCTCAGGGCCTGGCGGCGGAGCAGGGGAACGAGCGCGGCCCGGGCCCGGGCCGAGAGACGTTTGCTGTCGGTGAGGCCGGCCTTTTGGACTATGGGTAGGGCTTGAGGCGGCAGGATGACGGCCGCCGCAAAGACAGGACCAAAGAGAGATCCACGCCCCACTTCATCGACCCCGGCGCAAACGGCCGGATTGCGACCACCCCAGACCTCGGGCACCGGCTGGTTCAGGAATCAGAGTGTTGCTGACGAACGCCGCCGCCGCCGCCGGGATTCATCTCCGCCCTCGTCAGGGTTTTCAGCCGGGGGGGCTTGATTGCTGATGGGCAGAGGCGTTGTTTCAGGGGGAAGTTCGAGCAAGGACGGGAAAGTCGGCAAGATCGGGATTGTGATCAGTTCTTGGCGCTCTTCCTGGGGGTCCATCACGGCGGTCAGGGTTGGCAGCGGCTCATCAGGACTGGGCGTTTCGCTGCCCCTTGCTTCGCCGCCCCGCCCGCGGCGGCGGCGGCGGGATCCGTTGGTGGCCAGTTGCGCTCTGGCCTCTTCCCTCACTGTCTCGGGATCAATTCCTGGCCTCGCCACCCGGACCAACAGATTGTCGGTGGCTGGGACTGGATCAAGCAGCAGGGCAGGACTGAAGCCCATCCAGCCAAAGACTTGCTCCTGGTTTTCCTGCATCGGCACCACCAGGACTTCGGGTTCGCTGCGACGGGAAGGGGCCGCAAATGGAGAGGCAAGGGGGATCTCCTGTGGCTCTTGGTCGGGCGAGGCTTGGGGCGTTGGCTCGCTGGCGGTGCCAAGGTCTAGATCAGACGCTGCCGTATCGACCCGGCCACCGCGCCGGGTGCGGCGGCGGCCACCGTTGCCGGGGTCGGCGGCTAGGGCAGGACTGGGCACCTCAGCGCGGGCGGAGGCAGCGGAGCGCACAACGCCAGGGAGGTTGGCAAGGGGTTGGAGCGTGTCTTTGCCGGGAAGCACCGCCACATGGCCAAGGCCGCCGCAGCTGGGGCAGGCCCGGCTGAACAGTTCGTAGATGTTTTGACCCTGGCGTTTGCGGGTCAGTTCCACCAAGCCCAGTTCCGTGAGTTGGGCGATCTGGGGGCGGGCCGAGTCATCATGACTCGCTTGGGTGAAGTGTTCGAGGAGTTGCAGTTGATCGCGCCGTGATTCCATGTCAATGAAATCGATCACCACAACACCGCCAATGTTGCGCAGCTTGAGCTGGCGGGAGATTTCTACGGCCGCCTCACAGTTGGTCCAGAGCACGGTTTCGCGGGCATTGGCCGAACGGGTAAAGGAGCCGGAGTTGACATCAATGACAGTCAGCGCCTCTGTCGGTTCAATGATGATGTAACCACCGGAGGGCAGATCAACCCTGGGGCGCAGGGCATCCCGGATGGCGGCATTGACCCGGAAGTGTTCAAGAATTTCGGTTGGTTCTTGGAAACATTCGACGTCCAGGCTGGCCTGGTCAGGACCCAAGAAGGCATTGACCCGGGCCACCGCCTCGGGGCTCTCGACGACGACTCGAGTGACCTCCGGTTTGTAGAGGTCTCGCAGCACCCGATGGACGAAGTCTTCATCACGGTTCAGCAGAACCGGTGGTGTAGCGGTGTCGGCAGCCAACTGAATGGCTTCCCATTGCCTCAGCAAGGTTTCGAGGTCGTCAATCAACAGCTCTTCACTCACCTCTTCGGCTTCCGTACGGATCAGCAATCCGGCGCCGGGGGGCTTGATCAGAACGCCAAGGGCCCGCAGCCGGTTGCGCTCGTTTTCGCTGACGATGCGCCGTGAGATACTCACACCTTGGCCCTGGGGCTGGAGGACGAGAAAACGGCCGGGCAGGGTCAAATTGCCGGTGAGTCTTGGACCCTTGGTGCCGGTGGGTTCCTTCATGACCTGCACCAGCACTTTCTGGCGAGGTTCGAGCAGTTCTGTGATGCCGGCGCCGCCTTTCTTTAAGCGCAGGGGGCCAAGGTCGGTGATGTGAATGAAACCATTTTTCTCGCTCTCACCGATATTTACGAAGGCTGCATCGATTCCAGGTAGGACGTTTTCGACGGTGCCAAGATAGACATCGCCAATCTGATAGCGGCCCTGGGCCACTACAAGTTCGTCGATTCGGTCGTCGGTGAGCACGGCGGCGATGCGCAGGTGCTCGGCGATGACGATCTGTTGGGGCATAGAAGGGTTACGGGCTCAAGGAGCCCTGCCGGGGGCAGGAGTGGGAAAAACAGGGACCTAATTGGGCGCTGCGAAAGCGGTGCGTAAAAAACCGCGCCGATCAGCTAATCCAGCTAGATCGTGGCAAGTGATGGACGGCAAAAAACAAACCCAAGGAATCAGGTTGTTTGGATCAGACTAAAAATGCTACCAGTTAGTTACTGGTGGAGGTGGGCATGGGCCTCACCTGGAGATAATCAATGGCCGAACGCGCGTCGCTGAAGGCGAGGAATTTCCTTGGTGCGCCTGGTGAAAGGCATGGGCCAAAGAGAAAATCCTGGACGGATAGGAGTCGGGTACGGACCCGCTGTACCTTTACCGTCTTAGGAGCAAGCTAGCACGCAGTCAGCGAGGGTCAGGGCCAGGCGGCGGTGCCGGTCGGTTCGCAGCGCGCAACCCAGCTGTTGGCCCAACCAGAGGCAGAGATGGTCGGGTTTCAGCCCCAGCCCCTGGGGCGTGATGGCGCTCGCCAAGGTGATTTGCACCGGTGTGCTTTGCCCAAGCTGCCCCGCTGCCGCAGCAGTCGGAGACACCAGGCGCAGGTCAAGCAATAGCGGCCTGTAATCCCGCTGCCGTGGCCTGCCCTTCTTGTCGGTGTCCTGCCATGGCAGCTCGCTGGCGGCCAGCAGGGCCGTGAGCGCCGCTTGCCACTGGTCCAGGCTGGGAGCGGGCAGACCATCGACGGTGGAGGCCTCAAACTGCCAAAGGGCGCCCGTGACCAGGGCCGAGAGGCTGGGGCCATCGAGGGCGACCTGTTGGGCCGCAAGCAACTGGAATTCGCTGGGCAGTTGGCTCTGCAGGGCAGTGAGGGCCGCTTGGGGCTGCAGCGGGGCAATCAACTCCAGCTCCAGCCATTCCGCCAACCCTTCGCTGCCGAGGGGCAGGGGCTGGCCAAAATGGATGCGGGGCAAGGGGTGGAAGCCCCCCGTATGGCTGATGGGGATCTGGCTGCGTCGCAGGGCCCGCTCCAACAGGCGCAGGGTGTCGAGGTGGCCGATCAGGGCCAGGGAGCCGGTTTTACTGAACTGGAAGCGCAGCCGTTGGACCCGCTCACTGGCGGGCGGCTGCTGGGGCAGGCGCGTTGGGATGGGCGGCGGCGGGATGGCGATGTTGTGGCCCAGGTCTGGACCACAGACGCCGCAGTGGCTGCATCCCTCAAAGGAGCAGTCCGGCACGGTGGCCGCCTCCAGGGCGCGGCCGAGGTCTTCGGCCAGCCAGCGCTTGCTCAGGCCCGTATCGATGTGATCCCAGGGCAGGGGTTGGTCACAGAAGCGATCCAGGTCGGCGGCGTCCATGGCTGTGGCGGCCTGCCAGTCGCCCATCTCCAGGTCGCGATAACGGCCCTCCAGTCCGGCGGCGACGATGGCGCTGCGCCAGGCGGCATGGCTGCGTTCCGCCGATTCAAACCAGGCATCGAGCCCGGCCCCGGCCCGCCAGGCCGCTTCAATGACGGGGGCCAGGCGCCGGTCGCCCCTGCCGATGAAATCCTCCACGGCCGAGAGGCGCCGATCGGTGTAGTTGGTTTTGAGGCCCTGAAGGGGCCTCAGGGCTTGGCGCAGCAGCTGCTGACGCCGCTCGAATTCAGCGCTGCTGACGCTGTGCCATTGGAAGGGGGTATGGGGTTTGGGGGTGAAATTGCTGATGGTGAGGTTTAACTCCAAGCGGCCCAGGTCGCGGCATTGCTCCTGCAGGCGCCGACAGGTTGCGGCAATTGCGAGCACATCTGCATCGGTTTCACCCGGCAGGCCAATCATGAAATACAACTTGACCTTGCGGTAGCCGGTTTGCATCGCCGTGCGGATGCCTTGCAGCAGTTCATCGTCGGTCAGGCCTTTGTTGACGATGTCGCGCAGGCGCTGGCTGCCGGCTTCGGGGGCGAAGGTGAGGCCGGCCCGACGGGTGCCGCCGAGGATGTGGGCAATATCGGCATCGAAGCGGTCGACCCGCTGGCTGGGCAGGGTGAGGCTGATGTTGTGTTCCGCCAGGCGGTTGCGCAATTCGACGCCAACGGCGGGCAGGGCCAGGTAGTCGGAGCAACTGAGCGACAGCAGGGAGAAATCGGCATAGCCGGTGCGTTTCATCCCCTCTTGCACCGCTTCGATCACCGCTTCGGGTTCCACATCTCGGGCCGGGCGGGTGAGCATGCCGGGTTGGCAGAAGCGGCAGCCGCGGGTGCAGCCGCGGCGGATTTCAACCGTGAGGCGGTCGTGCACCGTCTCGATGTGGGGTACCAGGCCCATGGCGTAATGGGGCATCGGCGTGGCCGTGCGCCGCAGTAGGCGCGCTGGCAGTCCAGGCTGCAACGGCACCACGCTGACCCCATCTGCTCCGGGCCCATAAAGGGAAGGCACGTAGACCCCTGGCACCTGGGCCAGGTCGCGCAGCAGATCGCGGCGGCTGAGGCCGGCGGCCCGTGCTTCGGCCACCACCAAGCCGATCTCGGGCAGCAGTTCTTCGCCATCGCCGAGGGCGATGAAATCAAAGAAGGCGGCGAAGGGCTCCGGGTTGCTGGTGGCGGTCGGTCCGCCGGCAAAGATCAGGGGCGGTGCCGCCGGATCAGCCAGAGGCAGGTCGCCCCGGTCGGCGGCTCTGAGGGGAATGCCGGCCAGATCCAGCATCTCCAGGATGTTGGTGGCGCCCAATTCGTAGCTGAGGCTGAAGCCGAGAATGTCGAAGGCGGGCAGGGGGCGGCGGCTTTCGACCGCAAACAGGGGCAGGCCTTGCTGGCGCAGGCGCTGACTGAGGTCCGGCGCCGGCAGGTAGGAACGGTCGCAGAGCTGACCGGGTACGGCGTTGAGGATCGAATAGAGAATGATGTGGCCCAGGTTGCTGGCGCCGACCTCGTAGACCTCGGGGTAGGTGAGGGCCCAGCGCACACCGGCCTCGGCCCAGGCCTGCGACCAATCGCGCGGCTGGATGCCGAGTTCGTTGCCGAGGTAGCGGCCGGGTTTGAGGATGTCGGGGCCGATCAGGGCCTCGAAGTCGATGGGCTCGCGGGACTGGATAGGTGCGAGGAGCACGGGGACCGCGGCAGGGCTAGGTACCGATCGTATGCAGGCCGGGGATCAGGCCTTCGAAGCCCGCGGCCGGGCATCTGGGTGCGCCCGCCCCTGCAGGCCAGCAGCTCCGAGGGGCTCTGAACGGTTGGGGCTCCCAGGCGGCACCGGCGCCATAGGACAATCCGGCCATCCCTGCTGCACGGGCGCTTCGCCATGGTCAAGGTCAACGAGAATTACCTCAAGCTCAAGGCGGGCTATTTGTTCCCGGAGATCGCCCGGCGGGTCAAGGCCTTTCAAGAGAGCAACCCCGGGGCGCCTTTGATTCGCCTCGGTATTGGCGATGTCACCGAGCCCCTGCCCGAGGCTTGCCGATTGGCGATGAAGGCCGCCATCGATGACCTGGGTCGCCATGAGGATTTCCATGGCTATGGCCCCGAGCAGGGCTATGGCTGGTTGCGGGATGCGATTGCCCGCCATGATTTCCAGGCTCGCGGCTGCGAAGTCAGCGCTGAGGAGATCTTTGTTTCGGACGGCTCTAAATGCGACAGCAGCAATATTCTCGATATTCTGGGGGAGGGCAATCGCATTGCCGTCACCGATCCGGTTTATCCGGTGTATGTGGATAGCAATGTCATGGCCGGGCGCACTGGCGAGGCCGATGCTCAGGGTCAATACGGCGGCCTCACCTATCTGCCGATCACGGCGGCCAATGGTTTTGTGGCGCCACTGCCGCAAACGCCGGTGGATTTGATTTATCTATGTTTTCCCAATAATCCGACTGGAGCCGTGGCCACGCGGGACCATTTGCGCCAGTGGGTGGACTATGCGCGAGCCCAGGGGGCTTTGATTTTATTTGATGCGGCCTATGAGGCATTTATTCAAGATGCTGATTTGCCCCATTCGATTTATGAAATCGAAGGGGCCAAAGAATGTGCGATTGAATTTCGCTCATTTTCCAAAAACGCTGGTTTCACGGGTACGCGCTGTGCATTTACCGTGGTGCCCAGGGGCTTGATGGGCCAAACCTCCACGGGAGAGCAGGTGGAACTGTGGGGTCTATGGAACCGTCGTCAGAGCACTAAATTTAATGGTGTCAGTTATATTGTGCAAAGGGGAGCAGAAGCCGTGTATTCCGCCGACGGCCAGCGCCAAGTGAAGGCATTAATTGATTTTTATATGGAAAATGCCGCCATTATTCGCCGCGAATTGACGGCGGCCGGTTTCGAGGTTTATGGGGGCCAACAGGCTCCTTACGTTTGGCTTAAAACGCCAGCGGGCCTGGATTCGTGGGGGTTCTTTGATAAGCTTTTAAGCCGGGCCAATGTGGTGGGTACGCCCGGCAGCGGTTTCGGTGCGGCGGGCGAGGGTTATTTCCGGCTTTCGGCCTTCAACAGCCGTGCCAATGTCAATGAAGCCATGGCCCGGCTGCGGGCCCTTGCAACCTAAAGTTGGCGCCGCTGTGGTTGCTCTAATGGGTCATCCGGTCCTTAGCCACGCCGGCCCGAACCCGATGCTGGATGGGGGAGTCAGGCTGGCAGCACTGCCGCCGGTGGCACCGCCATCTCTGGGGAGCGTGACCCCCGATCGGGAAAGTGGCGGCGCCGCGGTGATGGAGAAGGCGCCGGAGCGGGTGCGCAAGCCCTCGCCTCGATACAAGGTGCTGCTGCACAACGATCCGGTCAACAGCATGGAGTACGTGGTGACCACCCTGCGCCAGGTGGTGCCAAGCCTGAGCGAACAGGATGCGATTGCGGTGATGTTGGAGGCCCACAACACCGGCATTGGCCTGGTGATTGTCTGTGATATCGAGCCGGCTGAGTTTTACTGCGAAACCCTCAAGGCCAAGGGCCTCAGCAGCACGATCGAACCGGAGAGCTGATTTGCAGGATTCCGGCAAGGCGCCAGCGCCAAAGGCGCCAACGCCAAAGGCGCTGGCGCCAGGGGGGGGCCAATCCCACTGGCTGGGGGCCTTGCTTTATGTGCCCGTTCTATATGGCGTCGGCTGGCTGCTCAGTCGCCCTTTGGCATTACTGGTGCCCTGGCTACGGAGCGACCAGGTTGATTTGGTTGGGGCCTTGCTGGCCTTGCTCTTGCTTTTGGTGAGCCTGCCGTGGCGGCTGCGGGCCGCTTTGGCTGTGACGGAGCCGTGGCGTTTTGTGGGCTTGCTGGGTCCGCCGGGCCGGATCGGGGCCACCTGGCTGCGGGGATTCCTGAAGGCGGCTGCCTTGCTGTTGGTGGTGGTGCTGGGCCTGTTGCTGGCGGGGGCGGCCCGTTGGGGCGGCCTGCAGGGGCTGACTGGCGCTGAAATCCTCAATGCCCTGGCCCTGGCGCTGGGCGTCGGTTTTGCCGAAGAACTGGTGTTTCGGGGTTGGCTTTGGGCTGAATTAGGCGAGCGGCTGGGCCGCCGCCAGGCCCTATGGGGCCAGGCGCTGTTGTTTGGTTTGGTTCACCCCTGGTGGCGACTGCCGGGGCTGGCGGGCGCTGGTTTATTGGCAGGGTTAATCCTGCTGGGCCTCGTGCTGGGCCTGCAGCGGCGGGCCGATGGCGGTGCGCTTTGGGGTGCCATGGGTTTGCACGGTGGTTTGGTGGGCGGCTGGTTTGCCCTGCAGGCGGGTCCGCTGGCC
>CANGZM010000104.1 GCA_947458155.1 Synechococcaceae cyanobacterium
ATGCCCGACATCACGCTGCCGAGGGTGTCCTGCAGGGCCAGGCCGATCACGATCGAACTCACGCCGAGGGCTGTGACCAACCCGGCCAGATCGGCCTTCCAGACGGTGGCCAGCACGAAGGCGGTGCCCAGCAGGATCAGAAACAGGCGCGCCAGGTCGATTAGTAACTTCGGCACCCGCGAGCGCCAGGTATCGGCCTCCGCCTGCTCGAACAGCACCACGTTGAGCAGGGACAGGGCGGCATGGATCACGCACACCCAGAAGATCGTCTCCACGGACTTGAACAGGCGCGTCGCCGGATCCAGGCCGAGCAGATGCTCCAAAAACAGCAGCAGCACCAGCATCGGCAGGAGCACGTCCCGTACCAGGCGCAAGGTCGACGCCACCGCCAAGCCCCGTCGCTGCAGGCGGTGGATCAGCTCCCCCAGAACGATGGCCAGCAGGGGAAAGCCAACGGTCAATCCCAGTCCCCAGAGCCATAGCGGCGCGGTGCCTGTCATGGGGTGGCGATCGTCTCCCTGGTTACCGGCAGGGAGGTGCTCAGCAGCCGCCAGCTCCTCAGTCCCGGCTGGGCGTTCTCGCCCAGGGGCATCGGCTCGAAGTGGTATAGGTCCGCGAGGCGATGCTGCACCACCTCAGACACCAGCACCGAACCTGCCGGACAGCTCTGGCTGAGTCCATGGGAGCGCTTCACCGTTTCGCCCCAGACGTCATAGACCACCTTCGACTTGCCGACGATGCCGGCGATGATGTCGCCGGAGTGGATGCCGATCTGGATTGAGAGCTGAAAGCCGCGCTCTAATTTGAAGCGTCGCAGGATGCCGAGCATCTCGATAGCGCAGTCGATCGCCCGCTTGTCGTGGTCCAGGTAGGGCACCGAGAGGCCACACACCGCCAGGTAGCTGTCGCCGATCGTCTTCACTTTCTCCAGGCCAAAGCGTTCGGCCACGTCGTCGAAGGCGGCTACCAGTTCGTTGAGGATGGCGAGGGAATCGTGGGCACTGAGGGAGGTCACTAGCCGCGAGAACCCCTTGAGATCGGCAAACAGCACGGCCACGTTGGTGACCTCCTCGGCGATCTGGGTCTCGCCCCGCTGCAAGCGCCGGGCGATGGCGGCGGGAAAGACACTCAGCAGCAACCGCTCGTTTTCCTGGTTTTTATGGTCCACCAGGGCCGTTTGGGTCTGCAGGCTTTGGACCACGGCATTGAAGGAGCGGCTCAGCTCGCCGAATTCATCCTGGGCATTGGACACCGGAATGCTGGCGAGTTCACCGGCCGATACCCGGCGGGCGCTGTCGATCAGGTGCTGGATCGGCTTGTTGAACAGATGGGCCAGGGCCATCGCCAGCAGCGTGACCAGGAGCATCAGCAGGGTGGCGGTGATCAGGATCTGGCGCTGGAAGGCATAGATGGGTGCATAGGCTTCGCCCAGATCCATCTGCGCCAGGATCACCCAGTCCAGGCCCCTGATGCGCAGGGGCGCAAAGGAACTGAGCACGGCCGTGCCCCGGTAATCCAGCACCTGCATCGTGCCGGTGCCGCCGGCCAGGGCCCGGGCGACCGCCGGGGTGGTCACGGGCTGCTGCAGGATCGTGGTGCCGTACTGGCGCAGGCGAGCTATGGCCTCCTCCTTGAAGCCGCGCGAGCGCAACTGAGACAGGAAGGCCTTGGGATCATTGAGATGGGGGCGGGAGGCGGAACGCATCAGCGAATCGCTGCCCACCAAGAAAGTTTGACCCGTGCTGCCTAGACCATCCTGCTGCCACGACTGATTGCCGGTCATGACGTTGTTGATCTCGTCGGCGGGCACCTGGAAGGCCAACACTCCCACCAGCCGGGAGCCGCTGTAGATCGGTGCGGCGATGAAGGAGGCGGGGGCGCCATAGGAGGGGGCATAGGCGGCGAAGTCCGCCAGATCGGTGAATTCCTTTTCCTTAGTGGCAATCACCTGGCGAATCAGTCCGGCCAGGTTGGTATCTCTGTAGGGACCATTCTGCAGATCACTGCCGAAATCTGTCTCTTTAAAAACGGTGTAAACGATCTGCCCCTGCGGATTGATCAGAAACATATCATAATAGCCAAATTTCGAAACGATATTGCAAAAGATTGGATGATGGAGGCCGTGTACGCGGCTGTAATCGGTGCCATCGTTTGCGGCGTTGAGCAACTGCTTGCGGGAAACTGGATTGGGATTGGCGGCAATGTAGTGATATTGAAGGTATCGGGAGGCCGGCGTATTCACCAAATAGGACTCAAGAATGGGAATGCCTGAGTGAAACTTATCCAGGCGGGGTAGAAACTCTTTGCGGTAGTATTGCTCCAGCGCCTGCATCGAGTTGGGCGGCAGGGCCGAGGCTCCCAATTGCTGGTAGGCCGCGTCAAACTCCTGGACTGCAGCCACGATCGACAGGTCTTCGCTGAGGGTGAGGGTGTGGTTTTGAATATGGCGAAAATAGGCTTCGATTTGGGAAGCCTTGGAGGCGCGTACGCTGGTGAGTTGGTTATAGACCCTGTCGGTGAGGTTGATCTGGCCGCTTTTATAACCGAGTACAGCAGTAAACAGTGTCGAAAATCCACTGACCAGCAACAACATCAAAATCAGCTTGGATTTGATGCTTAGCTGGCCGGAAGATCCCCGAAAAAGCTGCAAAAACAAATGCGCCGGATTGACCTTCGACAGATCCATAGCGCCCCAGGCATTTTGTGATAATAGTTCCCCGATGCCGATGGTTTGTAGGCATTGCAACCATTGGCGGGGCTCCTTGCTGCAAAGATGGGTATAGCCATGGCACCGGCGCGGAGATCCTGGTGCTGGAGGGGGTGTTTGAAGACGAGTACGGCAGCTATCCAGCCGGCAGCTGCCTGCCCAATCCGCCCGGCAGTGTGCACCGGCACTGGAGTGAGGCGGGCTGCAAGATCTGGCTCATGACCGGCCAGCTGCCGATCACCCTCGCTGCCGAGAGCCCAGGGGCTGGCGCAGCGGTTGGTTCAAAACCCTGACCCCGGCGTTTGCAGAAAGGCCAACTCCGCGGCGCTCGATTGCCGCCCCAAGGCGGCATTGCGGTGGGGGAAGCGGCCAAAGCGTGCGATCACATCCCTGTGCCTAAGCGCGAAATCCGCCGTTCGGGCGTCAACGAACTGGTTGAACAGTGGCAGAGACGCCTCCTGCACCGCCAGCTCCTCGCTGTGCATCAGCGGCATCAGCCAGAACTGCCGCCGCGCCTGGTCGGGCTCGGCCTCCACCCAGCCAAGCTGCAGCGCCCTCAGGCTGAGCGCCTGGGCCTGGGCATCGCCAGCGAAAGCCTTGGCGCTGTCGCGCCAGAGCTGGCGGGGGAACTGATCGAGTAGCAGCAGCAGCGCCAGGCCGCTCTGTGGCGTTTCGCTCCAGGGGCCCAGCTCGCCGGCGATCGCCCGGTTGGTGAGCTCCAGGAAGCGTTGTCGAAGCAGCGCGTCAAAGGCAGGGTCCTTGGTAAACCATTGGCTGGGGGTGGTGTCGTTGAACCAGAAGTTCAAGACCGCTTTGGCATCAATCTCCATGGTTTAGGCATGGCCAGTCTTTCCCCATCATCGATTCCCCCTGGTCGCACAGCCGGCACCCAGCCCATCGCCTTGGGGGCTGCTGAAGAGGACTGAGGGACTAGTGGGGTAGTCCCGGTTCAATCTAAATGTTGCCCACCAGGCAGGCGCCAGAGGCCAAGCACCAGACGAGGGGCGTCATCGCTGCGCAGTCACCGCCGCGGTGGGCCTAGATTATTTCAGGACAAAAGTTCCCCAGTTAATTACCGCACCCAATGTTAGTTCTCAATCGCTCCCTACGAGCAAGCCTCGCTGGCCTATCTCTGAGCCTGTTGGCTTCAACAACTGCTTTTGCAGGAAGTTCCCCATTACCCACCAAGGACATCGTCGACACGGCTGTTGCTGCGGGCAGCTTCAAGACGCTCACGACTGCGTTGAATGCGGCCGGGCTCGTTGAGACCCTGAAGGGTAAAGGCCCGTTCACCGTTTTTGCACCCACCGATGCAGCCTTCGCCAAGCTGCCGGCGGGCACGGTGGAGTCGCTTCTCAAGCCTGAGAACAAGCAGAAGCTAACTTCCATTCTCACCTATCACGTGGTAGCCGGCAATGTGAAAGCCGCCGATGTCGTCAAGCTGTCGAGCGCAAAGACATTGAACGGTCAATCGGTCATGATCAAGACCCTCGGTGGCAAGGTCTTTATTAACGGCGCCACCGTCGTCAAGGCCGATATCGCAACGACCAACGGCACCATCCACGTGATCGACACCGTGCTGCTGCCGAAGTGATCTGCTGCCCGGTGGATTGAACGGGTGCCGCAGCAAGCCTGCGGTACCCCTGTTTACAGCAAGGCATGAAATATTTATAAGCCGGCAAATCAGCCCAAAAATTGATCCAGGCAGCTGAGCGGACGGACTGGCCTTGAGTTTTGAGAATGCTCCGCTTCCGAGCGGCCTGATGGAAGCGCTGCTGGCCCCAACCTTGAAGTAGCTCAGCTATCGCCCTGGAGCACCTTTTCCAGAACCGCGATCAGACGATCCTCCAGCTGGTCGATCCGCTGCAGCAGCCGCGTCTCCAACTGGGCCAGCGCTTCCTCGCCACGAGCACCAGCGCCACCACTCCGTCCAGCTGCTGGCCTTGTTAGCGCCTGGGCTGGTGCGGGCCAGCTTCCGCTGGCAAACACGCTGCAGAGATAGTCCCAGGTTTTCTTTTTGCTGGGAGCAGGGCCCAGGATTGTTTCCAGATGGGTGAGGGCGGCTGCGGCGGATCCGAAACGGGCCTTGAGGGCCTTTTGATGGCACTGCTCCGGGGGCATTAGGGGTTGGGGTGCTGCCTGCAGGGCTGCTGCCGTCTTCGTTTCGTCAGGCAGCGCCGGTGCCACTTGCTCCACCAGCTCGCGGATTGCGGCGTTCTGTTCGCCCACGGTGCGGAACAGTTCCGCATCACCCTTGGCCAGGCGCGCCATCAGCGCACCGAAGCGATCGCTCAGATCTCCCATCAGCCCTCGCTGCCGCCGCGCAGCAGGCTCCGCATGCGCTCGATCAGCCTGGTGATGTTGAAGATGCTCCAGTAGCCCGCCTCTTCCTTGGCGGCATCAAGTTCTTTGAGCACACCATCAAGGGCCTCTTGCTTTTCCTCGAAAGCCTCCAGCTCCCGGTGCATGTCCTGGGCGATGCGCAGGGCGTCCGCCCTTTCCTGACCCAGCTCCATCAACCGACCCTCATAGCGTCGCAGGGTTTCCAGGAACTGTTGCCGCGCGGCCGTGAGCTCCCTGGAACGGCGCTGCAGTTGGCCACGGGAGCGGGTCAGCGAGGCGTGACTGTTGCGCATCGCCAGGTAATGGTGTTCGATTTGCTCCCGGCTCAGGGCGCTCGGATCAGCGGGAAAATCCTGGGTGGAGCGGATGCCTTTGCATTCCACTGGGGCCTGGGTGGCGGCAGGCGAAACCAAGAGCGATTCAGTTCCTGACGCCATAAAGCTCAACTCCCCTTGCTCGCTATGGCCTTGCTCGCTATGGGCCATCGGAACAAACAGGGGATCAGCATGGGGCTAGCTTAGGACGCGGAATGGCTTGGCAAGACCATGGGGACCGTAATGATGGTTTGGGTTTGCAGCCTGCCGCTGAAAGCATTTGATTTGGCATGGTTGATGTTGCGCAAATTCTATAAAGCCTGTTTCAGCTGTTGCACCAACCAAGCTATTGCCGGCAGCCCCCAGGTGTCCGTCGATTACATGACCTTATCGGCTCCACCCGGCTCTGGCACACCAGCAAGCGATCGAAGGGATCCCGGTGGCGCCATCGCTCTCCAGCGCCGCCGCGGCCAGCAAATGGACGTTGCTGATCGGCAGCCAACGGAAGCCCTGCAACGGCTCCTGGCGCTCAAGTTCCGGCAGATCCACCTGCAGCCGGCCGATCTAAACCTTGATCGCCATCTTCCACGACGAAGCCCAGTCTGATCAAATGCGGCAGATCAGCACCAATGAAGACGTCATCGGGGTCTGCCGGATCAGCTGGGCTGAAACGATGGCCGCCCTGGCCCGCCGCCAAAGAGAAGACCCGAACAGCGGCGCAGATCTTGAAGAGGCACGGCAGCACCTGATCCACTCCTGGTCAACCTTCTCCATCGTCGAGGTCAATCAGCCATTGGTGGAGACGGCTGGGCGATTTTCTGATGTGTTTGCCCTACGGGGCTACGACAGTGTGCAGCTCGCCGCCGCCCATGAACTGCACGTCAACGCCGAACAGACAGTTGTCTTCGCCAGCTACGACTGCCGTCTGAACCAAGCCGCCCTGCTCCTTCAACTCGAGGTGTTGTCATGACCGCCTCCCCAACGAACACCTCAGCAATCACTTCGGTCTGGTCAGCGATTTTTTGAGTGAATGCTGGATCCGCCTACGTGATGGCAGCCGTCTGGCGGCAATGCAAAACCGCGTTCACCTCGGCGGTGTGCCCTCAGCGGTCGCGACATTGAGGGCGTCAACATGACGGTTAGCGCCCTGATCAAGCTGCTGTTCCCCGATCCGGAGATGGAGACCGCGGCCTCAATGAATTACCCGATGAACTCTGGACCAAGATCTCGATAGAGTTCTACAAGGATCCTGATGATGCGGTGTTCAAGGGATTGGGCCTAGGTCGTGTAATCGGCGTTGATGCGCACGTATTGATCCGATAGGTCGCAGCCCCAGGCGACCCCCGCGCCGCTGCCATCCCCCAGCTGCAGACGGATAACCACCGTGTCGTCCTGGAGGTAGGCGCCGGCGGCGCGGGCGTGCAGGTATTGGGAGGCCGCTGGGCGGTCGAAGGCCAGGGGCTGGCCGGCGGCCATCAACTGGTGGGGACCCAGCCACAGGGCCAGGCAGCCAGGGTCCAGGGGCACCCCGGCCCGGCCTGCGGCGGCCACGATGCGGCCCCAGTTGGGATCGCGGCCATGGATGGCGCACTTGACCAGGGACGAGCCGCAGATGGTGCGGGCGATGGCGCGGGCGCCGGCCCCATCGGCGGCCCCCTCCACCCGCACCTCGATCAAGCAGGTGGCGCCTTCGCCATCACGGGCAATGGCCCGGGCCAGGTGTTGCGACACCGCCGTCAGGCCGGCCTCCAGGGCGTCAAAGTGCTCGGGGCCCAGGGGCTCGCCGGCGGCAAAGGCCAGGAACATATCATTGGTGCTGGTGTCGCCGTCCACCGTGATCGCATTGAAGGAGCGATCCACAGCCCGCTGCACCATGGCCTTCCAGACATCCGCCGGCACGCCGGCATCACAGCTGAGGTAGGCCAACATCGTGGCCATGTTGGGGTGAATCATCCCCGAACCCTTAGCCATGCCGCCGATGCGCACGCGGCGGCCGCCCAGGTCGGCCTCCAGGGCGATTTGCTTATCCACTAGATCGGTGGTGAGGATCGCCCGGGCCGCCGCATCGCCGCCAACGCTGGCCAGGGCCGCCACCAGCGCATCCAGGCCCGCCACCAAGATGTCCATCGCAATCGGCACGCCGATCACCCCGGTGGAGCCGATCAGCACCTCCTCGGGCTCCAGGTTCAGGCGCCGGGCCAATTCGGCGGTGGCAGTAAGGCTGTCGGCCAGCCCCCGCAAGCCGGTGCAGGCATTGGCCTGGCCCGAATTGGTGAGCACCGCCCGCACCTGCCCGCCCCGGGTCGCCAGCCGCTCGGCACAGAGATCGACGCAGGCGGCCCGCACCCGGTTGAGGGTGAAGCTGCCGGCACCCACCGCCCCCACTGGGGCCAGCAGCAGGGACAGGTCCGGATTGCCGGAGGGCTTCAATCCCGCCGTGATGCCCGCCGCCAGAAAGCCGCTGGGAGCTGTGATGCCACCGGCGATGGGTTGCCAGGCCACCCCGCCTGGGCCGGGCTTGCTGGCGGGCGGACCAACTTCAGGGGGGGAACCTGACGGGGGCAAGTCAGTCACGATGGGCACAGCAGTGCCGCCCATCTTCTCGCCCCGACGGATCTGTTGGGAACAGGCCCCTGGATCGCCAAGATTGATGCTTCGAGCGCTCGCGCTCCAGCCTTGCCGCCGTGATTCGCGCCAGCTTGATTCGCGCCAGATTCCAGGGATCCGAGCAGCGCCGCATCGGTCTCACCGGCGGCATCGCCACGGGCAAAAGCACCGTGGGCCAGCTGCTGGCCGGGCGCTTCGGCCTGCCGGTGCTGGATGCGGACCTCTACGCCCGTGGGGCCCTCGCCCCAGGCAG
>CANGZM010000105.1 GCA_947458155.1 Synechococcaceae cyanobacterium
CAACTCGACCACATTATCGGGGCAGAGGGGGGGAAACTACCCCGCTCCGCTACTCAGCCGTGAGGGCACGCCAACGCTCCAGGCCCACAGCGGACGCATCGGGGCTGAGCACGGAGTGCACGGCGGTCATCAAAGTCGGCACGGGGCCCCAGTTCAACCAGGCCTGCCGGACGCTTCGGGTCGGGCTGGGCCTGGCTGATCCAGAAACCCGACGGCAGCCTCGCGATAACCAGCACCCCGAACCAGGACAACCCGCTGATGGACCTGCCCCGCATTGAGCGGGGTACGCCCCTGCTCGGTCTGTAGGCCTGACTACATCAAAGCCTGGTGGCCCCTGGTGAACTGGAACGAGGTCAACCGTCGTTACGGCGAGACAGGCTCTGGGGCTTGAAGAGCTACACAATGGATTCCGATGAAGGAAGGGCGGAAACTCGTGCCGATCTGCTCTCATGGGTTACTCAAAGGTGGGGCCCTGGCCCTGCTGATGCTCTGCTGGCAGGCCACCGGAACCAAGGCCGCTGCAGGGGGATGGCAGCCAGTCCTGCCGGCGGGTACTCCACCTGCTGACCTTCTCGTTCAAGTCGGCTCGGCACCACAGGAATCCACCAGTATCGAGAAACTGATCGAGCAGGCAGAAAGCCTGGAAAAGGAATGGGCGTATGACCAAGCAGCGAAGCTTTGGGAGCAGATCTTGGCACAGCAGGAAAAAAATCTGGGGCCCTTGCAGGTGCTCACCGCCGAGGCCCTCACAGGATTGGCCGGAATCTACACTAAGCAGGGTCGCTACGCAATGGCAGAGCCACTCTACACAAAGGCAATCAGCATTCTTGAAAAAGAACTTGGCGACAGTGACATCGAGACAGCCAAACTGATCGCTAATCTTGCTGGACTATACCTAAGCCAGGGTCAGTATGGCTTGGCCGAGACACTTTACAAGCGGGCAGCCAAAATTCTTGAGGACAGGCTGGACCCGTGGAGCAAAACCACGGCAGCAAGCTTGAACAACCTGGGCGTGCTCATGATCGAGCAGGCTCGCTATGACGAAGCCGAGACACTGATCAGGCGGGCACTGGAGATCCACCAGAAAACAGCCCGCCCCAACAGCATGGCGACGGCATCCAGCCTCAAGAATCTTGCCCTGATCTACCTTGGAACGGGGCGTGTCCACGAGGCAGAGACCATATTGAAAAATGCGCAGAAGATTAACGAGGGGGCGAGTCCATGGGACCCAGAAACAGCGAATACCCTTAACAATCTAGCGGAGCTATACATGAAGGAAGGTCGCTATCAGGATGCAGAACCGCTCTACAGCCGTGCCCTGGAGATCCGTCAGAAGTCGCAGGGCCAGCAGCATCCCGACACGGGCACCAGTCTCAACAACCTGGCATTTCTCTACTACAACCAAGGACGATTGGAACAGGCTGAACAGTTGTTCCAGCAGGCGCTGGCAGTACGCCAGAATAGTTTTGGATTCCAACATCCTCAAACCATCGCCAGTCTCGCCAATCTGGCAACACTGCAACTGCAGGAAAGCAAGTTGATGCCTGCTCGGAGTTTGTTGATTCGTGTGGTCCAAGGCCAGGGGGAATGGTTGCGTCGCGAGCTGCCGCTTCAGCCTCGGGATCTGCGTAGCCGCCTGCTTGCACAGCAACAGAACGCAGTGACTCTTGCCTTCGCACTGCTGGATCAGGATCCCTCCGCCATTGACCTGGCACTGGAGACACGCCTGAACCGCCAGGGTTTGCTTGCGGAGATTGAGCAGCGACAGCGACGTCTGGCAACAAGCGCGTCAGGGACGCGGGATCTGGCGGAGCGAATCGCCCGGATTGACCAGCTCGTTGCCTCGGTGAGCTTGCCGGCCGAAAAGCGCCCGGCGCTTGAGCAGGAGCGACAGCGGCTGGAAGCAGATCTATACCGTGCCCTTCCCAGCCTGCGGATCGAGCCGGTAAGCATCTCCCAGGTGGCGGCCTCATTACCCCAGGATGGCCTGCTGGTGGAAATCCAGAAGTACAGACCCTTCCGGGGCGTTCAGAAGGGAAAAGTTCTTTGGGGTGAGCCCCGTTATGTGGCTCTGCTGCTGCATCCCAATGGCCGGACCGTTCTTGTGTCATTGCGGGAGGCCGCACCCATAGACATGGCAGTGGGCAAGGCCCTGGATGTCACCGCAAAGAACAACGAAGATCCCCGCCCGTATTGGCAGCAGGTCAGCAACCTGGTGCTGAAGCCGCTGCAGCCTCATCTGGGCGGCATCGGCCAGCTGTTCCTCTCTTCCGACGGAGAACTACACCGGGTTCCCTTCCCTGCCCTGCCCTCGTCGCAGGATCCACAGCGGCTACTCGGCGAGGTGGTTCAACTGCGGATTCTCACCACTGGCCGTGATCTTGTACGACTGCAGCAACCACACAAGACAGGGGGCACCCCTGTTGTGATGGCCAACCCCGCCTTCAGCGCTGGAGCTGCTGCACCGCCCGGCACCACCATGACCGCTGCCCCTTCTCTGGGGAATCGGGGGGGGCAGAAGCGCTCCGGCCAGCTGCGGGAGGGTTTGACCTGGGATCCTCTGCCAGGCACCAGGGAGGAAGCCGAGCAGGTGGCAAGGCTGCTGGGCGCGGGCGCACCGATCATTGCCGAGAAAGCAACTGCGAGTCGCGCACTGCAGCAGAAGGGCCCACGGATCTTCCATATCGCCACCCATGGCTTCTTCTTCCCCGAACCCTTGGCGGAGGCCGCGAGCAGCCCGCGGAATTCCAGGCAGGAGACGGCTCGCGGATCCTCGGCCCTGCTGCCAGTAGTGGCAGGTCAGGAGGATGCGCTGCTACGCGGCGGGCTGGTGCTGGCTGGTGCCAACAACCCTGAGCTGAATCCAGCGGACGACGGCTACCTGACAGCGGCTGAAGCGACGGGTATGGATCTGGAGGGGACCGAGCTGGTGACTCTCTCGGCCTGTGAGACCGGCCTGGGAGATGTGCGAAGCGGGGAGGGTGTCTACGGGCTGCAGCGTGCGTTCACCGTGGCCGGAAGCCGCTCCACGCTTCTGAGTCTCTGGAAGGTGAATGATGCCGCCACCGCCGCCTTCATGGCGGACTACTACAGCAGGCTGCGGCAGGGTCAAGGACGATCCGAAGCATTGGTCGCCACACAAGCAGCATTCCGCAGCCATCCCGATCCCCTCTATCGGGACATGTACGTTTGGGGAGCATTTCAGCTCACAGGAGACTGGCAGCCGATTCAGCAACAGCCCTCTGAGCGAGCAATGCCGCCAAAATGATCTAGCTCCGCCATACTAAGTAATGACCAATGCGATCCCCCAGCCTTGGCCTACTTGCCGCTACGTGTCGTCGTCGGAGTTGCCGGAGCCATAGCGGTGATTGCTCAGCTCGCTGGCCACGAACAACTCGCTGCAAGTGCCTATGCCGCTGGGGATACGCTCGAAACCTCGGTGCAGCGAACTGGCCGGCTTCTGCGGGAGTCCTGGAGCACCGATCCCACCACTGCATCCCTCCCCTTTCCTTCAATCGATCTGCTTCCAGCCGGCACGGGGGCCCAGAAAGCCTGCAGCGATCCCGCACCAACCCATGACCAGGGCAGCGTCGGCATTTACTGCGCCGGCAACGCTCGCGTGCTGCTGGATCGCAACCTCCTGGAGTTGCGGGTCAAGACCTTCGGCGAATCGGCGATTGCCTACTGGATCGCCACGGCCCTTGCGGAAAGTTTGCTCAGCCGACGAAGCGACCCCTCCTCTCTTCCCCCCGCTGCAGCCAATCTGCAAGCCAATTGTCTCGCCGGGGTGTTCATCGGCGCGGCACCAAAGCAGATGAGAGCGGAAATGAAGAAGCAGCTGGGTCCTGCACTCAGTGCCTACAGCAGCTACCAAGCCGATCGCATGGGCACGCGACCTCAGAGGGCCTACGCTCTGCTCACAGGCATAGGCGCCACCGAGGCCTCCTGTTCTGATGCCGACATGCTGGCACTCGCCAAAGGTCGTGTTCCAGATCCGGGTGTGCTTGCAGGTCTTGAACAGTTCAAGGATCAGCGCGCGAGCAGCAGCCTGTTGGCGGTAATGGGTAGCAGTTGCCGCCCCAGACCCCAGGCTCCCTGTCCACGGCGAATCAACGGGCTGAAGCTATCAGGCTCAGGTAAGTAGTCCCCACTCCCATAGGGCTCACCATTCATGCCCAAGGATGAGAAAGAACAACCCCAGAAGAGCCCGGAGCCTCCAGCCAAGCTTGGGACTTGCAACAAGTCAGAAGTCAGGGGAATGCCCGGGACCGGAGCGGATGACGGACTCATCAGAGTTCGACCGTGGATGCGTTCTGATCTTCTGCACCTATGGATCCAGTCGTCCGGCATCTTATTAGGCGCCATTTGGGGAATCTACACCTTCATTTGGAAGGACATCCTGGTTCCTTCATGGGCGCCGGCTCACATCAACCTCGATCTTTCCCTCACTCCGTTGGAAGGTCGCAAATCCAGCACTGGGGATACGGAGATGACGCTGAAAATGACAGCCACAAATTCGAGCAATCGCAAGGTGTACCTGCTCAGCAATACCTGGCAGCTCTTTGGGATTCAGAGAAAAAGAGTTTCCGAAGGGGGATTCGGATCACTTGGGGACAAGGCTCTCCGGGGGGAGCCCCTGATTTACGCCGAGAGGGGTGTTAACAACGAGACCGGTCCCATCCTGGCAGTGGGAAGGATCTTTGACGACGACATCGTCCATCCAGGAGAGACAATTAATCGTTCCATCTTGATTCGCATTCCTCAAGTCTACAAAGCAGCTGAAATCCATGTCATTGTGCCAGCGCTTACAAAATCGCCCAACAAAGAACTCTTTAACGGACGCCTCCTGGCATGGGGGCTGTCTGACCAGGAAGACCTGATGCCGATGCTGTGCAAGAAGTCATATGAAGGCAGCACGCCAGCGGCAGATCATCCTACCGATTGCGAATCAATCTCACCAATTGATCTCGAGCGAGGACTGCGGAAATTCGATCCATTGATGCATGTCTTCAGCGACAGCGAACAGGTGGGAATCCCAACTGAGCCGTCTGAACCCAGCAAACAGAGGTAAACCTCCAGTGCGTGCTGGTGACGCCCTTCCACTGCAGCACCGTGAGGGCCGGTGCTGCGCTGAAGAGTGAGGCAACCGAACTGGATTGATGCGCCCGCAGCAAGGAAATAGACCCCTTTATGCAACTGATATACTGTAGATCTGATGGAACTCCAACACCGATTGAACCAGCGCAGAGATTAGGCGGAAAAAATCAAACCCATCAATCCCACCTTCGCAAGTTTGGCCGAGTCATCAGCCTCGAAACAACCCGAACATTAACTGGGGCAATCAAGTAGAGAGTAGGCAGAATAAGCAGATCAGTCGAGAACTACAGTTTGCAGTGGGTTTTGAGGACCAGAATAGTCATCCGAGCCACTGATGAATGAGTTCAGTTCACCACATACTGATCCATTTGCAACCCGATAAGCACTGTTCTTAGTCGTAGTGACGGGCCAGCCATCGCTCACTTTGTCACCACGTCCAAGATACACGTCATTGGTAGCCGCCACTCTATCGGCTGCCTCATTCTTACCATCCTCACGCAACCGCTGTTCTGCATAGGCCTTGGCATCGGCTGATACCGCACATGCATAAGGTGCAGTTGGGAAGACCGTTGTTACGTCAAAGGGCTGCTGTACTGTCCGACTGATTGGCATGCTCGCTGATTCAAGATAATAGGACCCGAGGGTGCCAGCAACAGACGTGGTCAGCGCACCATTGCGAGCAGCAACTTTAGCGATTCTGTTGCTCTCAGGCAAAGGCTCGAATCCTTGCATATAATCAGTAATCAGAGCCGAAATTTCTTTTGCGCTCATTTTTTCAACCTCCCCTACCAGCTTCCCGTCAGCTGTGAAGACGGCCTTATATGACTCGGAGACGACAACTTGGCCTCCCGTCTGATTCAACTGCTGCTCGGGAAGAGGATCAGTTTGCTTGGGCTTATTCGCCACAAGATTAGGGTCACTCACAATATTTCCACCCACTGGGATACGCCAACTGAAACGACCACCAACCATAGCGCCATAGACAGCGTCGGCTCCACCATAGACGTCAAAACTGATTCGCTCTGACAAGGGGACAGAAGCAGAAAGTCTGGCTCCGGGAGATACCGAGGAACCCCCGTTCTCGTAATTGAATGGGGATATAACATTCTCTCCCCATATCACGTAGGGGGTAATGCTGAGATAGACAGTACGGAACGGATCTGTTTTGGCAATAGGTACGGAAAGGCTTACAGCGCCGAAGCTAAAGCCTGAATTGCAACCTCCGGCTTGCAAACCGCCACTTGCTCCAATCCGCCAACGCGCCCTTTCCCATTGGCCACCCACATTCACTAAGCTCGAAAAGCAGCTAGGAGTTTCAAATCCGGAATATCCAAGATAAACGCTGTTGGTTGTCTTCAATGATGGCACAAACCAGCGATAACCAACTTCCGTTGCCGCGCCCGAATACCCATCAAAATTGGATCCTAAAGTTGAGTAAGAATACAGGATTGACTTCTGTCTAGCTTGAGAAAGCGGGACGAAACCGGCAATGCCTCCCACCACAAGACCCCCCGACGAAGGATATGCATTGGTAAATCCGCTAACTCCCAGATCAATCCGTGGGCTGATGGTTGGGTAACGATTGGCATTGCCATAGCCATCTTTCGTCATGAATGACCCACTGCCAATGACAGCCTGGCCTGCCAGAGATTTCACCGTGAAGAGTTCCTGATCGCCTCTCTCGATAACAACTGAGGACTGGATATCAACCGAAGAGCTAGCATTTGCTGAAAGATTCGGAATCGATATACAAGTCTTACCCACAAAGAGTGCCCCACCTTTATCCAGCTCTAAACAGGACTTTCCCACAATGATGGTGGTATCATTTTTCATGATTACATCAGGGTTAGCCTCATTCAGAACAACCCATGCTTTAGTCATCCTGGTTGTAACTGTATCATTCTTGTTGGCAGTATTTCTTTCCGCGATACGTGGGTCCATCTCCTCTGTTAAATTTCTAAGTACCATACCCTTCGGATCATACTTGGCTTGCAAACGTAATCTCTCCGGCCTCCACTGGTCATCTGCCATGACCGGCAACGTGACAAGATGGCCAAAAAGAAACACACTACAATAAAAAATAGCCTTCAATTCTATACCTCAAAAACTTCTCGCAATTGTTGACTACACAGACCATCCCACCCCTCTCTGTGTGACAGTTTGTCATGTGGAGACATGAAAATTACCTACGGAAGAACCATCTCACCTGCTCCGGGCACGGCCCATCTGGGGCTCAACCACGTAGGATTTCACTGGAGACACCAGCCTGACGTGACCCCCTAGATCGGTGCGGGCCGAATGAGAGTGGGTGGTCATGCTGCAGCTGTTTGAGCTGCCTCCAGGGCCTGAGAGTGCTGTACTCCCCGCGCCAGCGATCAGCCAAGGCCTGCGTCTCTGCCACGGTTCTGAACAGCTCGGTGTTGAGGTACTCATCCCTGAACCGGCTGTTGAACGACTCAGCAAAACCGTTCTGCCACGGCGATCCGGGCTCGATGTAAGCCGTGGTGGTACCGCTGCTGCTGCACCAGCGCCGTAGGGCATGGGCCATGAACTAAGGGCCGTTATCCGACCGGATGAACGCTGCTGTCGGGTGGAGTCCCTATCTGCAGGCTAGGCGCGCCGCTCTGAACACCAACCTGCTGGTCTATGCCGAAGGCTTCGGGGATGAAGACAGGGTGAGCGCGACGTGGCGATTGCTCGATCAGCTCAGCGAAGCCGATCCGGTGGTGCCGCTTCAGTAGCAACGCCGAAGCTGAGCAGGTGGGCTTCCGTGAGGTTGGCAAGTGGCCGTTTGGGCTCCGGCCAGGGCTGATTCAAAGTTTCAGCAAGGGTCCGATTCCGGTCGTCGCCGCGCCATCGCCAACAGTGCCGTGATGTCGTGCATCACCGCCTGCAATCCGGCGCGAATCGACTGAAATCCAGCCAGTCGCAGCAGGTTCAAGGCGGCGGTTCGCAGCGTGGCCATCACGCCGGCCCCTTTGCCCCGGTAGCGGTGACCATCCTCATGGAGCTGGGTGTCACGGATCCAATGCCAGCCCTCAATGCTCCAGCGGTCTCGCACCAGTTTCAGCAAGGCTTCTGGTGTTGTGCGCAGGCTGG
>CANGZM010000106.1 GCA_947458155.1 Synechococcaceae cyanobacterium
CGGGGAAGACCCCCGCCAGACTCAGCCAGGCCACCAGCAGAAAGGCCACCACGGCAGCCTTCTCCCAGAGATCGGCGCGGTAGCGCCGGTAGAGCCGGTCGGTGAGGCGGGCCGAGCCACTGATCAGCAGCAGGCCGATGGCAGTGCCGCCGGCCACACCCGCCGCGAAGCCTCCCCCCGGTGAGAGATGGCCGCGCAGGGCCAGCTCCACCGCCACCAGGGCACACATCGTCGCCCCCAGCTGGCAGAGCACCACCGAGGGGACGTCGTCGAGGGCGAGCACGCGCCGCTGCTGGGGCTCGCCGCTGAAAATCCAGCGCACGCCGATAGAAGCCAAGGTGAAGACCACAACCTCGGCGATCGTGTCGTAGAGGCGCGTGTGCAGGATCACCGTCGATACAAGGTTAGGCACACGCCCCTGCTCGAGCAGTTCCGTGATGATGGCCCCGATGTCCGGCTGTGCCGGCAGGGCCAGCAGCAGCGGGGCAGCGCAGAGCGTCAGAGCCGCGGTGCCATAGAGGGCCCCACGAAACAGAGTCATGGCGCCATCTCCCCGGTGAGCTGGCTCTCGCATTGCTCGGTTCCGATCCGCGCCAGGGGGAGAAGCTCGGGTTGCCAGCCCGATGAGGCCGCCAACGCAGCCAGGCGCTGGCGCAGATCGCCATTGTGCAGGCGCACCCGCGGAGGGCTCGCCTCGGCATGCCACTCGAGCAGGCCGTGCAGATCCGCCGCCGCCGGGCCCAAGCCCACCAACTCCAGCCGCAGGCTGGCGGGCTGCAGCCAGTTGCGCAGCTGCACCCTCAGCTCGGCGGGCACCGCCTCGGGATCGGCGCAGCCCAGCCGCAGCACCATCGAAGAACGCAGGGCAACCGCATAGAGCGTGGTGGACAGCAGAGTGCCCACCAGGGCCTCGGTGAGGGCCACATCGGCGGCCCCCAGCAAGGCGTAGACCAGGGCGGCCACCGCGCCTAAAATCCCTCGCAGCACCAGGGTCTGGTAAGGATTGGTCTGCGCCACCAGCAGGATCGCCGTGATGGGCAGCAGGGCTGTGATTGGCAGCAGCAGCGGCAGATCGGAAGCGAGGGTGATCATCGGCGCGGTGGCGATTGGGAACAGGCGGCGAGCACGTAGCCGAAGATCGTGTCCCAGATGAACAACGTCAGCAGGGCAAGCAGCAGCAATGGCCACTCGCGGTTGAAGCGCAGCAGCAGCCCAAGCAGCATGAGCGCTGATCCGAGGGTGTCAGCGACGCCCAGGTAGTGGAGCTTGGTGAGGAAGCTGGCGCGCCCCAACAGGGGCCAGGTGCCGACGAACCAGAAGATCAGCCCGAGGCCCAGCAGCCCCAGGCTGAGCACCTCCGCGGCAGCGACCAGAAAGCGGGTCATGGGTCCACCCCCCGCAGCAAGTTGGCCAGCAGTATCACGGCGCCGTTGCCCACACAAAGCACGATCACGCCCACCAGGCCCACCATCCAGTCGTCCCGGACGACCGAAACCACCAGCATCAGCATCGCCACCTTGGTGGAGATGCTGGCAAAGGCCGCCAGCCGATGCCAAACGTCATTACGGCGGCAGACCACCAGGATCGGCAGCAACAGGGCCAGCACCATGCCGAAGAGCAGCAGCCTCATCGCTCCTCCAACCGGTGCACCCGGTAGCTCGTGCCACCGGCCTCCATGCCGAGGGCGATGGTGAGGGGTGTGAGGGTGATGCGAAAGACGTCGATAAACACCAAGGCAGCAGGGGGATGGTCCTGGCTGCGGCCCTGGCGGGTCCACTCGACCGGGGTGTGCTCAATCCGCTCCCGGGTCGGACGCCGAAGCACCAACTGGAACGCCTCGCCATAGGCCTGGGGGATGGCCTTCAGGCTGGCGTACAGGGCCCGCAGCAGCTGGGCGGGAGGCACGGTGCGGTTGGGCCGGGGCTGGGGCAGGGCGAGGGCCACCGCCAAACCGATAGCGAGGTTGGCGGCTTCAATGTCGGCGGTGAGCAGACACCAGACCAGCAGCCGCATGCCCACGACGATCAGCCGCGCCATGACACCAGCTTCGGCTCCACGCCCAGGGGTAGCTCCAGCCCCAGCATCGCGAGCAGCAGCCCCGCACCGACCAGGGCCATACCCCCCAGCAGATCGACCAGGCGCTCGAGGTGTGGCAGGGGCAGGGGTTGCAAACGCAGACGGGCCAGGGCGCGGCGCAGGGCTTCAGCTCCAGCTCCGGCCGCCAGCACCGCCAGGGTCTTGGGAAGAGCACTGGCGGGGGTGGACAACTCCAGGGTCGGGCCGGCAAGCAGCGGGGCGAGGAGCAGCAGCAGGACAAGCAGCAGGGCTCCGGGGGCCTGCTGCATGGGCCCAGGCCGCACGGGCACCCAGAGCAGTCGGGCATAGATGGCCGCCGTGCCCACGCTCAGCAGGGGCAGCAGCCAGGCGGCCGTGGGCGCCGGCAGGCCGGCAAAGCCGCCGAGGGGAACCCGGAACAGCAGCTCCTTCACCCCCTGGCCAAGCAGCAAGGGGGAACCGGCGATCGAGAGGCCGCCCAGTGCCAGGGGCAGGGCGAGCCCCGTTGGCAGGGGGTGGCTGGTCCAGTGATCAAGGCTGCGGGTGGGCGCCCGCCCCGCCACCAGGAACAGGGCGGCCTTGGCCAGGCCATGGCTGAGGGCATAGAGCCCGCCCACCGGCGGGTTGATCACGATCAATCCCACCTGGGAGAGGGTGCTCCAGGCCAGCAGACGCTTGAGATCGCTCTCCAGCAGCGCGTAGAGCAGGCCTAGCAGGGCACTGGCCAGCCCAATCCAGGTGAGTAGCGGCTGCAGCCCGGGCAGCTGCTCAGCCAGCCGCAGCAAGGGGCAGAGTCCGCCTGCCACCACAACCCCGGAAAGCAGGGCGGAGATCTCCGCCGGGGCCTCGGCATGGGTGCGGGGCAGCCACAAGCCCGAGAGAAACAGCCCCGACTTGGTGAGCAGGCCCACCAGCAACAGGGCCACGATCACCGACAGCGCGCCATCGGCGGGGGGAAAGTCAGCCAGGGCGGCGATCCGGAAACTGCCCGTGTGGAGGTAGAGCACCGCCACACCCACCAGGTAGAGGGTCATCACGGCATTGCCAACCAGCAGGTAACGCAGGGCGACCCAGAGCTGGCACACCTCTCGCTTCTGCAGGATCAGCAGGAAGGCCGTGATGCCCACCACCTCCAACGCCACATAGAGGCTGACCAGATCAACGGCGAGGAAGGCGGAATTGAGACCGCCGAGCAGCACGGGCAGCAGCACCTGAAAGGGGCCGGGGGAGGGCTGGCCCCACCGATCGAGCAGCACGGCAAGCACCACCAGCCCGTTGAGCAAGAGGAAGGGTGCCGCCAGAGCATCGATCTGAAGCTGCACCCCCTGTTCACCGATCAGATCGAGCTGGAGCGTGCCGCCAAGCAGCGCCCACAGCCCCACCACCACCGTGCTCACACCAGCCAGCAGCGCCAGCACGGGGCCGAAGCGGGGCAGCAGCGCCGCCAGGAAGGCCACCGCAAACGGCAACAGCAGCCAGGTGATCAGAGCTTTGTTCAGCAATATCGCTGCCATTCAGGGGGGGGAGGGGGGAGTCGCCATCAACGACTCAAAGCTGGCGGTCTCCAGCAGAGGGTCGAAGCGCGAGAGACGGGTGAGCACCACAAGCAACAGGGCTTGGATGGAGAGACCGATCACGATCGCCGTGAGGATCACCGCCTGGGGGGTGGGGTCAGCCCAGCCCGTCGCTACGGATCGGGCGGCACCGGCGGCCGCATCGGCAAGTTCTGGCTGGTCGACGATCGGCGTGCGCAGCCCGGGACGAGCGGCCACCAGCACGAACAGGGCCACCGAACCAGTGCCCATCACGTCCATCGCCAGTGCGCGCAGGAACAGATTGCGCCGCCAGACCATCCCCAGCAGTCCCACCAGCACGGTGAGGAGCACCAGCGCCTCCAGAAGCCGGAAGGGATCAGCCACCATCGAAACCAGGCGGACAACACAAGCGCAAGAAAACTAGGTGGACCAAGCAGCGGTTGGGGGTCCGGATCGCCCTGCCCCTGGCCGCGCAGGATCGGCGGCCGCGCCGCTGGAGCTGGGACTGGAGCTGGGGCTGGAGCGCATCGCGCCGCTGGTGGCGTTCCCGCGGTTGTTCCGGTGGGCGGCCTGCGTGAAGAACGCGGGTCTTCATCCGTTCAGAGGCAATGATCCACTGACGATCCTCGCTATTCACTTCGCTCCAACGGGCTGGTGGTGCATCGCGGCGCCGTTGCGTTCGGTGTCAACACCTGAGGCCACCACGCCGTACTCCAGCTCCGCCGCGGTGATCGCTGAGATCAGCACCTCTCCAACCCTGCAGGCAGAGAAGCGTTCCGCCACCTGCGGAGGCTGGTGCTTCATCAGGTAGATGCAGATGTTGGTGTCGAGCAGGTATGAGGGCCTGAGACTCCCAGCGACTCCCGGTCCTGCTGCTCGTCCTGCTCGCGTTCTTCCGCCAGAAAGGAAGGCTAGAAAGCGGCCAGAGCCTGCAGGGCTCCGGTGATCGGGCGTCCGGCGGGCCGGATGCGCAGCTCATCGCCACAATGCTGCGCATCACGGTGGGCACGCTCATGGGGTTGATCGCTAGCGGCAGCAGCCGCGAGCGGATCCTGCAGGCTTACCAGCAACTGGAACCTGCCGACATTGATGAAGCCCTGGCCTACGCCGCCTGGCGGATAGATCCCTCTGTTGCAGGCCGCCGGCCATGAAGCGGTGCACTGGTCGGAGGTGGGCGATCCAAGGGCGCCGGATACGGCCCTGATGCAGTGGGCGATCGCCAACAGCTACGCCGTCGACCTGGTCCGCCAGCAGGGCTGGCAGCCCTGCGCCCCCCAGTGGCTGCCGCCTCCCTCCCCAGCTGAGCGCTGATCCGCTTCAGAAGTGTGAGCCCGGCGTCTGCAGGAAGGCCAGCTCCTCCGCGCTCGACACCCGCCCCCAGGAGCGTGTTGCGGTGAGGGAAGCTGCCAAAGCGGGTGATCACATCCCGTTGCCGGCGGGCGATCCGCCAGAAAGCGATCGATCAAGCCCTTGAACCCAGGCGTGGTGGGGTGGAAGGCGGTGCGGATGGCATCGCAAGCCACCTGCTCCAGCTCACTGGCGACAACGGAGGGGAGCATCAGAGCAGCACCCTTTCCTGCTGAAAACATGCCTCAAGCCTCTTGACCTGTTCAGCGCGTTTTGGTCCCTTCAGTTTTGCCAGGTTCTGAAGCTTCCAGCGGATGGCCGGCAGCTCCTGCAGATGGATAAACGGCATGCAGTCCCAGCGGGGTTGGTTCTGCACCAGAGAAAGCAGAAAGCTGCGGTGCTGGTCGGTGAGGGCGCGGGGTAGATCCTGCACCAGACGTTCACGGGTGTGCTCCAGTGTGTCCAGGCTGATCTCGTCGCGGGTCATGCCATCGAACTGATTGACGAACGTGGCCTCCAGGGGGTGGAGACGGGGCTTCAGCACCTCATGCACTGGCCTGTTGTGGCAGGCCAGATAGGCCACGAAGCAATCCACGATCTCCGGGGTCAGGCCTGTGTAGTTGTATAGAACATGAACATCAAAGAGATCGCGGGGATGCTGACGATCCATGGCCGCAACGAGCTTGCTGCCATACAGCTCGGCAGTGGCGAGCAACGGCAGCGTGACCGCCTGGGCAAACGCTTCTTCGGTGGCTAGTGAGAGCGGGCGGTGCTGCAACGGGAGCAGGGTGCCGCGAAACACCTCATTCACCTCCACCTTCACTTCTGCCAGTGGGCTCAGTACCTTCAGCTTGCTTTCGTTGTTGGCGCTGTTTCTGTGCAGCATCACCTCGTAGCCCATGGCCTCCAGCTTCTGGCTGATCATTCGCAATTCACTGGAGATGGCTTGCAACGCGGTTGCTCGATCAAGCGTGTGTTCGGTGAACACCACGTCGATGTCCACCGACAAGCGGGGTTGATCGTGCAGAAAAAGGTTGATGGCGGTGCCGCCCTTGATGGCGAAGTGGGGGGACTCGAACACCACCGGCGCGATGTCGAGCAGTTGGCGAACCGTGGCGGTGTATGCGTCGTTCATGGAGTCGCGGCCAGGTCCAGCCGTTCACCCGTGCGGCCCACGGCCACCCAGCGGCGGCCGCCACCGAGGCGGCGGCTGTGCTGCTGGGCCAACGCCGCCCAGGGCAACTCGAGCTCACTCGCCAAGTGGGCAGCGAGGCGCACCACTTTGATGCGGGTGAGGTGGCCGAGGAGCTCATCCAGCAGCGGTAGGCGTAGGTTGCGCGTGCTCTCCACCAGCTGCCGCACCTCCTCCAGACCTTCGGTGCTGCCGGTTTCGCTGAGCAGCTCCAGCAGGGCTCGCTCAGGAGTGGACACGGGCAGCTTTGGATGGCCACTAGCCAGGGGTGCCAGGCCCAGACCCGCCGGCAGCTCCGGAGCAAAGATGTGGGCCACGCGGTAGCGCACGCGCACGACGCCATCCAGCCAACCAGGAAGGCGGGCCGGTTGATCACCCCAGAGCACCACGGTTTCCCTGTAGGCCAGGTTGTGACGGACACCGCGCCAGGCCAGGGCGGTTTTAGCGGCGACATGTAGGCCAGGCACCTGCGTCGCCAGGAAGGCCAGGCAGCCATCCCGCTGGAGGGTGTCGCCGGGAAGCCCGTAGGCACCACGGCCTAGCCGCAACAGCCAACCCGAGCGCACCAGGGCAGAGGCCCGCTTGGCCGTGATGCCGTGGGCGGCCAGGATCTCCATCCCCAGGGGGGCACCGCGAGGAAGCCGCGCCAGGGCCTCCTTGAATGAAAAACGAGCGGTAGTTCTATCCATGGATGAACTGTAGCCGTATTTTCATTCAACCGTCCATGCCGCTTGATGACTGCCCGTAGACTGCATTAATAAGCAGTGGTGCAGTCTACGGGCAGTCACTGGCACTGAACTTGAGCCGCAGATCGGTCCATCAGTGAAGAAGAGCAGGTTCTTCATGCGGAGCCGTGAGGGATGGCATGGCGCCTGCGGCCTATGCAATCGCTGCCCCCACCAGCTCAAGCCGCTGCTCCGGCTCGCTGGCAACAACGGAGGGGAGCAAGGCAACCACAAATAATGATTTCACAATAGGCGCCTGGGCCGAGCAGACAAGAAATTTACCCTAATTCAAGACAGACAGAGCTATTATTCATTCTATGCATAATACCGCCCCAGGGGAGAATGGCTGGGCGATCAGTTGATCCTCTGTTCAAGCCCCATGCCCAATGCCAATTTTGCCGCTGACGGCGGCGGCTACGAACCGGAAGCGATCAAAGCGGCGATTCTGGCTGAACTGGCTGAACTGGCTGAACTGGCTGATTTAAAAGAAACCGTCAACTCCTTTGGATTCCAGGCGATCAAGGATGGCTCGTGGTTTGCCAAGTTCATCCAGAGCTGTCTGAGCAGCTACGACCAGAGGGTGATGCAGCAGGGCGGAGCGGCCTATCTACGCGCCAAGTACCCAGGCTTACCCACCGATGCGATCGCCGGCAAGCTGTGCGAATTGGCGGAGACCTATGCGGCGGTGGCCGGTGGTGTCTCGGGTGCTGCGGCCAGTGCCGCCGTGCTTACGGCCGGGATGGCGATCCCTGCGGCGATCAGCGGGGTGATGGCGGAAGTGCTGTACACGGTGCGGCTGCAGTTGCGCCTTGCCTACGACCTGCATCTGGTGTACGGCGTCCCCCTGGATGCCAACGATCCTTAGGAACTCACCCGGCTGTTTGGGGTGGTCTATGGCGTCAAGGCAGCTGAGCTGGGCGGCCTGGGGATCAAGGCCTACGGGCCGGAGGTGGCACGGGCCCAGCTGTTTCGACTGATCCATGGCAACACTCCCATGATCCAGGCGGCGGCGAGTCAAGTGCTGGGACCCCGAATTGCCAAGCAGGTGGCCCAGAATGCGATCCTCAAGACGGCCGTGCCGATCGTGGGCGTGGGGATTTCAGCGGGTTGGAACTACGCCACCACACGGGTGATGGTTACGCGGGTGCACCACGTCGTGCGGGTGTCGGCAGCCTTGCGTGAAGAGCCCCCC
>CANGZM010000107.1 GCA_947458155.1 Synechococcaceae cyanobacterium
TCCCATCGCGACGATGTCGGTGCTGATCTTCAATTTTGCCATTATGCCGTATGAGGCCCAAAACCAACTGGCTTGGGCGGCATCTTTCGTTTTGGTGATAATGATTCTTCTGGCTAATCTGCTGGCTCGCAAGCTGGCTGCACGCACCAAGGTCTAACGATCCCTCTTTTTCATCCAGCCTGCTCCCATCCTTTCTTCCCAGGACCATGACATTCACTACCCCTGCGCGCAGCGACCAGAATTTTTCCTCCAGCTCGGGCAACATCTGCATGTCCCTGCAGAATGTTTCCATCTCCTATGGAAGCTTTGAGGCTGTTAAGAATGTGTTTCTCGATATTCCCCATGGCAAAGTCACGGCGTTCATTGGGCCTTCCGGCTGTGGAAAATCGACTGTACTGCGCGCCTTGAACCGCATGAACGATTTGATTCCGGGCTGCAGCTTGAAGGGCCGGGTGATTTTTGATGGCCACGATCTTTACGATCAGCGCGTCGATCCAGTGGAGGTGAGGCGTCGGATTGGCATGGTGTTTCAGAAGCCCAATCCCTTCCCAAAGAGCATCTACGAAAACATTGCTTTTGGTGCCCGCATCAATGGTTATCGCGGTGATATGGATGAGTTGGTGGAGCGCTCCCTTCGCAAGGCAGCGGTTTGGGACGAATGCAAGGACAAGTTGCGCGAAAGCGGTTTTTCACTCTCAGGAGGCCAACAGCAGCGCCTCTGTATCGCCCGGGCCATCGCCACGGAGCCAGAGGTGATTTTGATGGATGAACCCTGCTCAGCCCTCGATCCGATCTCCACCCTGAAAATCGAGGAGACGATGCATGAACTCAAGAAAAATTACACGATTGTTATCGTTACCCACAACATGCAGCAAGCGGTGCGTGTGGCGGATATGACCGCTTTCTACAACGCTGAAGCCGTTGAAGGGGGGTCGGGAAAGGTGGGCTACCTCGTTGAGTTTGCCCCAACTGAAAAAATCTTTAATGCCCCCGCCGAGCAGGCCACCATGGACTACGTCAGCGGCCGTTTCGGCTGATCAAGCTTGCGGGCCCTTGGTTTTCAACGGCCCGATCTATAGGACTAGCGGCGTTCAGTGTTAATTCGTAATGCCATAAAAAAAACCGGCCCTAGGGCCGGTTTTGTTGACGGAGAGGGAGGGATTCGAACCCTCGATAAAGTTGCCCCTATACAGCATTTCCAGTGCTGCGCCTTCGACCACTCGGCCACCTCTCCAGGGGCAAATGGGGCTGGTGTCAATGTAGCAGCAGCCCCATCCAGCTTTTGCGATGACTACGCCATGACCCCCAGTCACGCTGTCACGGTTCACTGGCGCCAGGCCGGCCGGGTGATTCGTTTGGAGGTCCCGGAAGGGGACTACATCATGCAGAGCTTTGAGGCCCAGGGCGAACCCCTGCCCTTCAGTTGCCGCAACGGCTGCTGCACCGCCTGTGCCGTACGGGTGCTTGCCGGCGCCATCGATCAGCGGGAGGCTTTGGGCCTGTCCCGGGAGCTGCGCCAGCAGGGCTACGGCCTGCTCTGCGTGGCCCGGGCCCAGGGGCCCCTGGAGGTGGAGACTCAAGACGAGGACGAGGTGTATGAACTGCAGTTCGGCCGCTATTTCGGCCGGGGGCCCGTGCGGCCCGGTCTGCCCCTCGACGACGAATAACCGCCGCTTCTGTGATGCTTTCCCTTTCTGATACGGCCCTCCTGGACTCGGGCCTGGATCCCCAAGCCATCCAGACTCTGGCGGCAGTGGCGCGGCGAGCCGCGTTGGCGGGTGCCCAGCCGCTGCGCCAACTGTTTGGCCAGCTCGAATCGGTGCGGGCCAAAGGCCTCGCCGGCAATCTGGTCACCGAAGCCGATCTGGCCGCTGAGGCCGCCGTCCTGGCTGTGCTGCGGCAAGAGACACCCCAGGTGCCTGTCCTGGCCGAAGAAGGGGGTCGGCTGGCTGGTGTTGGTCCCCTGGAATGGTGTGTGGATCCCCTTGATGGCACCACCAACTACGCCCATGGCTTTCCTTTTTTCGGTTCCTCCGTGGGCCTCACCTGGCAGGGAAAGCCGCTCCTGGGTGCCATCGCCCTGCCGATGGGCGATGAACTGTTCTGGGCGGCCCCGGGCCTGGGTTCCTGGTGCAACGACACCCGCCTGCAGGTGAGTGGCTGCCAAAAGCTGGAGGACGCGCTCTTGGCGACCGGTTTTGCCTACGACCGCATCGAACGCCTCGACAATAACTACGCCGAATTCGCCCATTTCACCCACCGCAGCCATGGAGTGCGCCGGGCCGGTGCCGCCGCTCTCGACCTGGCCTACGTGGCCGCCGGCCGCGTTGATGGCTACTGGGAACGGGGCCTGCAGCCCTGGGATCTGGCCGCCGGTGTGGTGCTGGTGGAGCAGGCCGGTGGCCTGGTCTGTGGCTACGGCGGAGAACCCCTGGACCTGGCAAGTGGCCGGGTGGTGGCCTGCGCCCCTGGACTGCAACAGCCGATGCTGGAGGCTTTGGCGACTTGTCGCCCCCTCAGCGGCGCCAGTTACGGCGCCCCCGAATTGGACGTCCCCAACTAAACCTGAGCGCATGGCTTTGCAACCCGCCGCTGGCGCCCGTGATCTGCATCCCCGCGATGTGGAGAGCAACCGCCGTATCTGCGATCTCCTGGCCCAGGTCTATCGCCTCTGGGGTTATGAGGAAGTGACGCCGCCCACGATCGAAACCCTGGAGACCCTGGAGGCCGGAGGCGCGATCAGCAACCGGGAGTTGGTGCGTCTGGTGGCGGACCAACCCCTGGGTCTGCGGCCTGAGCTGACTGCCTCGATTGCCAGGGCCGCCAGCACCCGCCTTCGCCACCGCCCCCGCCCGCTGCGGCTCTGGGCCACAGGCACCACCTTTCGCAGCAGTACCGATGACGGGGGCGGTCTGCGCATCGAAGAGCGCCTGCAAAGCGGTGTGGAGCTCCTGGGGGACGGCTCGGCTGCGGCGGACACCGAGTTGATCCACTTGCTGCTGGCGGCTGCGGCCACCCTGGGCCTGCAGGAGCGCCACCGGCCCACCCTGCTGGTGGGGCACCACGGCCTTTTGGGGGCCCTGCTGGAGGATATTGCCAGTGACCAAAGGCCATTGGCGCGCCGGGCCCTCACCGGCTATGACCCCCTGGCCATCGAAACGTTGGCCGTGCCGGAGGTGCAGCGGCGCCGCTTGCAGTCCTTGCTGCGACTGCGGGGAGAAGCAAGCAGTGTGCTTTACCAAATCGAGCAATGGCTGGGGCCGGTGCCCCTGATTGCCAGCCTGTCTGCCACCTTGGCCAGCGTCGGGCCCGCCGCCGAGAGCATGGGCCTGCGGTTACAGCTAGATCCCAGCTTTCAGCCCCACTTCGATCTCTATGATGGTCTGGTTTTGAAGCTGGTTTGCCAGGGAGGCGAGGCACCTGTGGCCATTGCCAGCGGTGGGCGCTACGACGGCCTGGTGAGGCGTTTTTGCACCGACCCTCTCCAGGGGGCGGGCACCGGCTTCGGCTTTGACATCGGGGCGATTCGGGAGCTGCTGCAGGCCACCGCTGGCCCCACCGCCCCAGCCAGGCCCTGGCTGGTGGCGGTGGCGACGGCGGCGGACCTGCCCCGGGCCCTGGAGCGACTGGCCGAATGCCATCGCCGGGGTGAGGCGGCCGAGCTGTGTCACCAGGTTTGTGCCGATGGCGCCGAGGCCGAGCGCATCGCCAACGAGCGGGGCTGCTGCGGTGCGCTCTATCTGGCGGCATCTCCTTAGGATCCGCCCAGCTTCCGCCGCGCCATGGCCCACACCATCGTCACCGAGATTTGCGAGGGGGTGGCCGATTGCGTGGATGCCTGCCCGGTGGCTTGCATCCATCCCGGTAAGGGGGCCAACCGCAAGGGCACGGCCTTTTACTGGATCGATGCCGACACTTGCATCGATTGCGGCATCTGCCTGCAGGTTTGCCCGGTGGCGGGGGCGATCCTGCCGGAGGAGCGGCCTGAACTGCAGCGCAGTACCGGATGAGCACCATTGCCGCCGTCGGCACCGGCTTTGGCTGCCATGGCCCTTAGTGCACGCCTCGACCCCGACGGCAGGGTGGAAATCCGGACTTGGCCTAGCCCCATACCCTTATTGCAGAGTGGGTTGACGCCGTAACCGACGCACAGTGCTTCAAAGCGAACAGGGTCAGATTCAGATCCACACCGAGAACATCTTCCCGATCATTAAGAAGGCCGTTTATTCAGGCCACGAAGTTTTTCTGCGCGAGCTTGTCAGCAATGGTGTCGATGCCATCAGCAAGCGGCGCATGGCTGCCATGGCGGGGGATTGCAGCGAAGGCGAGCAGGGAATTATTCGCATCCGTATCGATCGTGAGGCTAAAACACTGACTATCAGTGATAACGGCATTGGCATGAGCGCCGATGAGGTCAAGCGCTATATCAATCAGGTGGCTTTTTCCAGTGCCGAAGAATTCTTAGAAAAGTACAAGCGCGAAACCGATGCCATTATTGGTCATTTCGGCCTCGGTTTCTATTCCAGCTTTATGGTCGCCCGCCAGGTAGATCTGATCAGCCTCAGTGCTAGGCCCGGCTCGGAGGCGGTGCGCTGGAGTTGTGATGGATCGCCAAACTTTACTTTGGAGGGGGCCGAGCGCAGCGAGGCGGGCACCGATGTGGTGCTGCACCTGCAGGAAGAGGAACTCGAATATATCGAGCCGGCCCGCATCCGCAGCCTCATTACCACCTACTGCGACTTCTTGCCCGTGGCGGTGGAGCTGGAAGGCGAAACGATCAACAAGCGGGAAGCCCCCTGGCGCAAGAGTGCCCGGGAGTTAAGCAAGGATGATTATATAGAGTTTTATCGCTATCTTTACCCCTTCCAGGGTGATCCCTTATTCTGGGTGCATCTCAATACTGATTATCCTTACACCCTCCAAGGAATTTTATATTTTCCGCGCCTCGGCGGTCGTTCCGACTGGGAAAAGGGTGAGATCCGGCTCTATTGCAACCAGGTATTCGTTAGCGACTCGATCAAGGAGGTGGTGCCCCGCTATCTGCTGCCCCTGCGCGGTGTAATCGATTCACCAGATATTCCCCTCAACGTCAGCCGCAGTGCCCTGCAAACCGACCGGCGGGTGCGCTCCATCGGGGGCTTCGTGGCCCGCAAGGTGGGGGATCGGCTCAAGGAGTTGTACCGCCAGGAGCCGGCCCGCTACGCCGAGATCTGGGACGCCATCGCTCCCTTCATCAAGGTTGGCGCCATGGAGGACGACAAGTTCGCCGACCAAGTGGGCGACCAGGTGTTGTTCGGCACCAGCGCCGCTCCCCAGATTGCCGACGACAACAGCACAGACACGACCGCTGATGGCGATAGTCCGTCTGCTGAGGCCCATGCCGATCCGATCGCCTGGGGCGACAAGGCCTACACCACCCTGGCGGGGTATCGGGGACGGCTGGGGGCCGACAACGCCAACCGGATTCTTTATTGCACCGATGAGGCGGGCCAGGCGGGAGCCCTGGCGTTGTGGAAAAGCCAGGGCGCCGAAGTGCTCCTGGCCGACAGCTTCATTGACACCCAATTCCTGCCCTGGCTGGAATCCCGCCACGGCGAGCTGCGCTTCCAGCGGGTCGATGCTGAGCTGGACGCCAGCCTGCAGGAAAGCGAAAGCGGCCTCACCGATGCCGAGGGCAAGGACGACAACGACAACCTGCGCGACCTGTTCAAGCAGGCCCTCGCCGACGACCGCATCACCATCCAAGTGCAGTCCCTCAAGGGCGAGGATGCTCCGGCGGCCCTGATCCTGCTGCCCGAGCAGATGCGCCGCCTCAACGACATGGGTGCCCTGATGGAGCAACGCTTGCCTGGCCTGCCCGACCACCACGTTCTGTTGGTGAACCGTCGTCACCCCTTGGTGGCTGGGCTGTTGATGCTTTCCCGGGGTGCGGTGCTGACCACAGGGGCGGGCTCAGGCGAATCCCCCAGCCAACAACTGGCCAGCGACCTGGGCCGCCACGTTTACGACATGGCCCGTCTGGCGGTGGGCGGACTGGCTCCCGAAGATCTTGCTGGTTTCCAGCAACGGGGCACCAGCGTGATGGGTCAGCTGATGCAACGCTCGCTTTAGGTGCCCCTACCTTCCCGTTTGGTAAAGTGAGTGATTACTGGCCTTTTCCGGGCCTTAGCCGTTTTCCCCTGTCATGTCCCGCGTCTGCGAACTCACCGGTAAGCGTGCCAACAACGGCATGGCCGTCAGCCACTCCCATGTCCGTACCAAGAAGCTGCAGCAGGTGAACCTGCAATATCGGCGCCTTTGGTGGGCCGAGGGCAATCGCTTCGTCAATCTGCGGGTCTCCACCAAAGCCCTGCGGACCATCCAGAAACTCGGCCTGGGTCGCTATGCCCGCGAACTGGGCGTGGATCTGCGCCGTTTCTGAAGTCCATATCTCCACTTTTGCGGACTCCTTTGATGCGCCGCCGTCAGTTACTTGGCCTTGCTGCTTCTGCCCTCCCCTATGGCCTTGTGTTGGCCTGGGCAGTACCTCCGGCTCAGGCCATCGGCGGCGTGCTTCCCGAGCTTGACAAGCTTGCTCCTTCATTTGATCTCGATGGTGTGGCGCCTCCCGGGGGAGGTCTATCCACCAAGAACGATGCCAGCCCGATCCCCGTGCGCCTGCGTAACTCTGACTTTCAGGGGCGCTGGCTGGTGCTTTATTTCTATCCCAAGGATTTCACCAGCGGCTGCACCCTGGAGGCCCGATCTTTTCAGGCGGCTTTAGCCGACTTCCAGCAACTCGGCGCCGACGTGGTCGGCGTTAGTGCCGATGATGCCGAAGCCCACATATCCTTCTGTGCCTCCGAGGGGCTGACCTATCCCCTGCTCTCCGATCCCGGCGGCAACGTCAGTCGCGCCTATGGCTCCTGGCTGGCGCCCTATTCACAGCGCCACACCTTTTTGATTGACCCCAATGGCCAACTTCGGGCCCGCTGGCTAGGGGTGCGGCCCCTGGGTCATGGCCAGGAGGTGCTGGCCGAATTGCAACGGCTGCAGCAGCTAGCGGCCAGCCCAGGATGACCCCCGCCAAGGTCCCGTTCAGCCTCCATCGATCCCCTGACCTCGCCCGTCATCGGTTGGTGCTAGCTGCCGTGGCCGTTGTGGCGTCGCTGTTGGCCTTGCCGCGACTAGCCCCGGCCCTTGCCGCTGCGGCCTCGGGTGGGGCCAGCCTGCATGTGCTGGCGGTGGCCGATACGGGCAGTGGCAACCGTCACCAGATGGCGGTGGCCCAGCAGATGGCACTGGTGAACCGGCGCCAGCCGGTGGACCTGGTGATGCTGGCGGGTGACAACGTTTATCCGAACGGCGATCCGGCCCAGTTGGATCGGCTCTTTGTCAATCCTTATCAGGAGCTGCTGGCCAACAAAGTGCCTTTCTTTGCGGTGCTCGGCAATCACGACATCCGCACCCGCAATGGCGAGGGTCAGGTGGCCTATCCGGCTTTTGGTATGGGGGGGCGCTGGTACAACTTGCGGCGGGGACCCGTGGAATTCTTCATGCTGGACACCAACGTCAACGCGGCTTGGCAGCACCAACTGCCCTGGCTGAAGGCAGCCCTGGCCCGCAGCACGGCCCCCTGGAAAGTGGTGGTGGGACACCACCCGCTCTACTCAGCTGGTTTTTATGGCGACGATGAGGCTGGTATTGCCCGCCTGACGCCGTTGTTTAAGCGCTATGGCGTGCAGCTTTATATCAATGGTCATGATCATAACTACGAGCGCACCCGGCGTATCAATGGCACCACCTATGTGACGGTGGGAGGAGGTGGCGCCTACCTACGACCGGTGCTGCCTAATGGGAACACGGCCTACGCCACCAGCCAGTACAGCTTTGCTGGGCTCAACTTTGAGTCCAAAAAACTGCGCCTTGAAGGCTGGAATGCCGAGGGTCAGCGGATCGATCAGGCGGTGTTGTCCGTAGGCGCTGACTGATTACGGCCGCAGCTCCTGGGCCAGCCGCTGGCCCAAGGGACTGGCCCAAGGGA
>CANGZM010000108.1 GCA_947458155.1 Synechococcaceae cyanobacterium
AACTGGAGCAGCCGGAGGAAGGCACAGCCCCCCCTTTGGATCCGCCTGAGCTGGATTACCAAACGGAGTTACGCAATGGAGTTCGGGTCGTGCTGCCCATCCAAACGTTGCTTCAAACCCTGTTGAGCCAGACTCCGATCGACAATGATGTCGTATTGGTTTCAAATTGGACGGCAACCACACTGATCCCTGCTCCATTAAACAACAAAGTCAGCCATAATCCTCAGACACGGCTGATTACAGTTAAAGGAATTTTATCGGACGAAGAGAGAGATCAATTAATCCAATTGTCCCCCAACGACCGTACTGCGATTGAGGATCTTTACAACCGCTCCAAGGACAACACCGACCTGAATATTCTCGATAAGAAAGGTTTGCAAGAGTTCATAAACTTTTTGGAAAGCAAGGTGGCCCAGGCCGACGATGCGGTGGAATTCGGCTTTCTCCAGTCGCGCACCAGCATGTATCGGGTTCGCCAACAGGTCTTGGGCCTGGAAGATGCGAGTCGCCTTGCTACGTCCTCCACCTTGGCAGATATTGCCACGCGGGAATCCGCCTACGCCACCCAGAAAGACCTCAGCGCCTACTTCCAGGCAGCCAAAGTTCGCAAGGTGGCAACCCCATCCACAACCACAACCCCATCCACAACCCCAGCGCCAGCCCCAGCCACTCGCGCTGGGCCAGGAGCAGAAGCAGCTGCATCTGTTGCTGATGCTCCTATTACCAAGAGTGCAGCATTCCAGCTGAGTGAGCGGGCTGCGGGCCTGCAAAACATGTCAGCTGCTTCCTCCGGGTTGACCATGGGAAGGACCGAAACCGCCAAACCCCGTTTCGATAGCGGTGAAATCAGCAGTACCCAGCTCAGGCTGGGCAGCAGCGGCATTGAGCCAGGGATACGAGCGGACCTAGTGACTCAACCCCTGGGTGGAAAACTCCAGACCAGTCTTTTATTCCAATCTCCGTTCATAAACACAGACATCATCGAACAATCACCCGTGATTGGCCGCATTCCTGACAGCGTGATTGTGGGCGAACGCCTCAAGCAGCCAGCAGCTGTCGAAACTCGCGACTTCAGTCTGGTTGGTCGGAAAAATGTTGTAGAAAATCTAGCTCTCCTGGGGATTTTTAAGGATTTGCCAGTGCCGGGGGCAAATCTCAACTTTGGTCAGGTGAAGCCCGGCGGATTTCCAATCGACGAAGAAGCGCTGCCCACCAATGCCGATGAGGTCGAATATTTTTCTCGGGCCGTGCGGGCCCTGGATCGAACTGTGGCTGCCTTGCGCCTTGGCGAGGGTCGCGTCCAGGCCTATCGAGGTGCCATCGCCCTCTGCCGCAAAACGATGGCTGAATTGCTGGCACTCCAGAGCCAGATCAACCAGCGGCTGCGGGTGGTCGAAACCGAACTGGCCGAAGCCCGCCAGGATGTCTCTGTGGCCAAGGCCCTGCTGGCCGAAGAAACGGCCCGGGTGGGGCGCATCAATGAACGCCGCCAACGCATTCTTAGTGAGCATGTGACATTCCTGGCCTACCAGCGGCCCCGATCGGCGGATCTGCTGCTCACGCCACCCTGGCGGCGCCTCGATCCCGGCTATGTCGCTGATCCGTTGCCTCCCTGTCTGAACGACAACCAGCCGATACCGCGGGAGCTGCGGGCGATGACGGACCTGCTGCGGGATGCGCCGCTGAGCTGGTTCGCTACGCTGCCCAAGAGCCTCGATCGCATCGACCGCGTCGACAGCCTGGTGCGCCTGTTTGAGAGCGCTAGGCAAACAAACAACTCAGGTTTTGGTGCCGCTGCCGTTGCAGTGCCGATCACCACCGGCAGCACGCCGATCAGTATGTCGATCGAGCGCATCTATGGCCAACGCCAGCAACTGGTTATCCAGAAGCGTCAGCTGATCAACCAGATTGATATCAATGCCATTGCGGCCTTGAGCTGGCAGGAATCCCGCCAAAAGGCGGAGCAGATCCTCACCCTGGGCACTTTGTTGGATGGCAACCATCGTCGCCCTGAGGTGACTAACCAAGCGGCAACCCTGCTCAAACAGCTGTCCCAGGTGGCCACCTGCCTCCATGCACGCTTCGCGGCCGTGCGACCCGCCCTGCGGCTGGACTGGGCCGAGCGGCTCAGCCAGTTCGATGAACCCGTAAATCTTCGCACCCTCACCAACCTGCCCCGTTGGGGAGAGATCGACGATCTAGGGCGTCGCGAGCTGCAATCCTTGGTGGATTGGCTCTTCCAACAATTCAGTTCTAACCAGGCGGAGGCGATTGACTTTGGCAGCGACCTGGTTCGGCTCAGCTTGTTGCTGGCCTGCCACGCACCGGTGAACCAGATCATCAGCGACCGGGTGCTTAAACCCACCACGGTGCGGCCAAATGACAGGCTGCAGATCAGCATGGATCCGCTGCAGGTGCGGATCGGCATGTCCGTTCTGGTGTATTCAAATTTGAATACGGTTGTGGCGCGCGGCATTGTCGATGACCTCAATGGGGGGCTGGCCATTGCCAAAATCACCCAAACAACCCAAGTCAACCTCGCCCTCAGCGAATCATCCCGCGTCCAGTTCTTGCGCCAATCCCCGTTCTGAAGCCGCTGAAACATCCGAGTCGCAGTTCACTTTGATTATTCGTGATTATTTGATTATTCGTGATGATTCGTTCTTGAATAGCAACCAGTCCGTGACCTGATTCCCTTACCTGGTCCCAGCCATGCGCCGAGTTCGCACCGTCCACCTGAGCGCCCCCAACGATGGCCTGCTGCGGCGTGGGGAACTGCTGCTGGAAGATGCGCTGCATACGGCTTCGCTGCCGGCAGCAGATGGGGACTGGCTCTGGCTGGTGCGATCGCTCTCGGTGGGGCGGATCGACCCCAAAGGCAGCTCCGCCAGCTTGGCCCTGACGATCGAACGACAGCTGGTTCAGTTGGGGGCGCTCGCCCTGCACGGCAGCGACCCCGGCGCCGAAAGCGCGCCGGTCGTCTACTTCCGCACGAGCCTTGAAGCCTCCATCCTGCTGGCCCTGAGGCTTTGCCGGGGGGAGCCGATCCAGGGCTGGTTCTGGTCGGTTGCTGTGCCCACCTGGCAACCCGGAACCCAACCGGAGCAGGCATTGCGGCAGATCCTGCGGGGTACTTTCTTGCTGCCGGGGGGCGTGGCCGCCGTTGCCCAGTTCGTGCAGGCCCTGGTGTTGGCGCAGGCCGGCGCATACCTAATGGCCAGCCTTAGCCCCCAGGATGGGCCACTGCTGATGCAGGCCTCTGGCTGGGCAGCGGCGGCTGCCGGCCCGGCCAGCGGCGGCAGGACAGCCGAGCTGCCGGCCCCCTGGCATTCGACGTTGCTGGAAGGGATCTGCCAATGGGGAGCGGGAGATGGACGAACCCTCTGGTTGGTGGCCATGGCCTTGGTGGCCAGCAACCCCAGCCGCCTGGCGGATCCGACGCTGCTGGATCAATCCCACGCGGTGATCGAGCAGCTCCTGCCGGGCCGGCTGGCTGCCGCGGCAGCCGCTGCGGCGCAGGAGTCCCAGGAAGGCCTGGATCACCATGGGCCCCAGGAGCCGTGGCATGCCGAAGTGCCGCCGACCTGGGGTTTGGCCCCGGGTCAGGCCGGGTCCACCTCCCGCCGCAAGCCTGAGCCGGGTGAGGCAACAGGGACCCCAGCCCAGCGGGGCAATGAGCCGCTGCCAACAGCGCCAGCTCCTGCAGCCAGCCCCTCTGGGGTCAGCCCTTCTGGGGTCAGCCCCTCTGGGGTCAGCCCCTCGGAAGCCAATGGCGCCGATCTGCCCCAGCCCACCCCGGCGATCGAGCTGGCCTCCCTGGTCTGGTCGGGTCTGCCGCCCTGCAACACCAGCTACGCGGGCTTCCTTTTTCTGATCCCGTTGCTGAGCCAGCTGGGCATGGAGGCCTGGTTGGAAAACCATCCCCAGTTGCTGGAGTGGAACTGGCCCCGCCACCTGTTGTTGCGCATCGCTGCCCAGCTGGGGATCCCTCCTGAGGATCCGGTCCTGGCGGCACTGGCAGCGGAAGGTCTGGAGCCAGGCCCGCAGGTGGTGGTGCTGAACAGCATCTCTCGCCATTGGTCGAAAATGCTGCGGCGCTGGAGTCAGGCGCCAGGTCGCTTGTCCTTGGCGGCCCTGGTGCGCCGGCCGGGATCGCTGGTGTGGCAACGCACCCATCTCGATCTCTACCTCGACCACCGCCAAGCTGAGATCCGGGTGCGGCGGCTTGGCCTTGATCTCGACCCTGGCTGGGTGAGCTGGCTGGCGCTGGTGGTGCAATTTCACTACCGCAGCGGGGGTAGCAGTGATGGTGGCTGATCTCTCCCGGGCGCCCATCGCCGCGGACCGCGGCAGTGCCAGCCTGGCCTGTTTTGCGCTGGCCGCCATCGCCGCCCGACTGGGTGGGGATGGCCTGGCCGGGGACCTGGCCCCCGAACTGGTTTACCTGCAGGATCAGCTGCGCCAACTGGGAGACAGGCGGCTCGTTCCCGAGGATCTGGCCGTCAGCCTCCGCATTCCAGTGGCAGACGATCGCCCCCTGGTGGCGCTGGGTGAGCAGCTTGGCCTCAGTGCGCTGGAACTGCTGACGGTGGCCTTGGCGATCGCCGCCGAGGAGCAGGCGCTGGTGGGCCGTGTTTTGGCCCATGTGCAACGGCCCCTGGGCGGATCGCGGCCCAGCCTGGGCCTGCTGGCCACCGCCTTGGCGGAGCTGAGCGGCGAGCCCTATCCGCTGCACCGGTTGCTGAGCGGTCCAGCCTTCGGCAGCGGCCTGCTGCAACTCCATAACGGGACCGGTCCGTTGCCGGAGCAGTCCCTCAGCCTGCCGTCCCATCTGGTGTTGGCCCTGCGGGGATTCGATGCGCTGCCAGCCGGCACCTCAATCGGACTGCGCCAGGGACTGGCCGTGCCCCTGCCGCCCAGTCTGTTGGCGGCAGTGCAACGCCAGGCCCAGGGGCTGCAGGGAGAGCGGGTGTTGGTGGTGCGCACGGGCTGTGCGCCGGAGGGCCAGGCCGTGACGGCAGCCCTGGCGGCGGCTTTGGGTTGCCGCCCCCTCTTGCTGACTGGCGAGATGCCGGCGGGGCTGGGGCCCTGGTTGCTGCTGCGGCAGTTGCTGCCTGTCTTCTGCCTGGATCTGGCGCCGGGCGAGCGTCGTCAGCTGCCAGAGATTCCTGGCTACGGCGGCCCGGTGCTGGTGCTGTGCGGGCCAGACGGCAGTATCGACCTATCGACCACGACCGCCCTGAGCTGGACGTTGTCGGTACCCCCTGAGGCGGAACGGCAGCAGCTGTGGCAGCGGGCTCTCGGGGACCATCCCGAAGCGGTGCAGCTGGCCCAGAGCCTGGCCCAGAGCCATCGCCATGGCAGCGGCCGCATTGCCCAGCTGGGTGAATTGACCCGACACCAACAGGCGTTGATGGGTCATGGAGCACCGACGCCAGCCGATCTGCTGACGGCGACCCGGGGCGGCGAGGGGCTGGGGTTGGACAGCCTGGCTCAGCTGCTGCCGGAATCGGTTGGCGACAATGCGTTGGTGGTGTCGGCGGCGGTGCAGCAGGATCTGGATCTGCTGCTGTTGCGCTGCCGCTGGCGCGATCGGCTGGTGGAAGAGCTGGGGGCTTCAGCTCAGGCCCGCTATCACCCTGGAGTGAAGGCCCTGTTTGTTGGGGCATCGGGAACGGGCAAGACGCTGGCGGCGGGCTGGTTGGCCACTCGGTTGGCGATGCCGTTGTACCGGGTCGATCTGGCCTCGATCACCAGCAAGTACATCGGCGAAACCGAGAAGAACCTCTCCCAGTTACTGGCTCGGGCGGAACAGGCGGAGGTGGTGTTGCTGTTCGACGAGGCGGATTCGCTGTTCGGCAAACGCACCGATGTCAAAGACTCAAACGATCGCTTTGCCAACGCCCAAACCAACTATCTGCTGCAGCGCATCGAGACATACGACGGCATCGTGCTGCTGACCAGCAACAGCCGCAATCGCTTTGATGCCGCCTTCAGCCGTCGCCTTGAATCGATCATCGATTTTGCCATGCCCAGCCCCGCAGAACGGCGATCGCTGTGGCTGACGCACCTGGGCGAGCACCACAACCTGACGCCGCTGGAGCTGAATCAGGTCGCCGCCCTGGTGGAGCTGGGCGGCGGCAACATCCGCAACGTGGTGCTGGCGGCGGCGGTGCTGGCGCGGGCGGCGGCACGACCGATCGGAGCGCCGGAACTGCAGCAGGGCCTGGCGGCGGAGTACCGGAAGTTGGGCCAGCCGCTGCCTGCGGCATTGGCTTTCAGCGGCTGAGGGGGAACGATGGAAACGCTGTTAGCCCAAAAATCCCGAGCGCGCAAGCGGCAGCAGGAGCAGTCCGAGCAGGCCAAGGGTGAGCACAGGGCCAATGAGCGCCCAGAGGGTGCGGCGGCGGGGATGCCGCTGTATCTGCAAGGGGGCCAGGCTCCCCTGGCCCCTGTCCCTGTGGCCAGCCTCGCCACCGCTGAGAAGGCACCGGTCGGGAAGCCAATCAAGGGGCCGTCTCGCAACGATCCAGACGAACGGGAAACGGACCTGGTCGGCGCACTCGAGGCCGATGATGTCGTGAAACAGAGCTACGACTTATCGCTCGAAGGCCCGGAATTGAACAGTCTTGACGCGTACGGCCGCGCGCTCGGCCACGACTTCCGCAACGTCGAGGTCCGTGTAGGTGATGCCCGCGGCTCCGGCCGGGGCGCGTTCGCGACCGTCGAGGGCGGGCGCGACGTCATCGCCTTCGACGCGACGTCGCCATCACGCGAGCAGGTGGCACACGAGCTGATCCACGTGGCGCAGCGCCGCCGTTTCGGAGAAAGCAGCGGCGGCGTCGCCCCGCGCGAATCGGCGCCCGAGGTCGAGGCCCGCGAACTGGCGCAACGGGTCGCGTCCGGCGAGACCGTAGACGTCCACGCGGCGCCCTCCGGCAGCGTCCACCGCGACGATACGGTGGCCCAGCTGATCCATGAGAAGCTGCACGGCACGTTCGTCGACGACGAGGCCGGCGCGCTACGCGATCTGCGCAGCGACACCAATCGCGCGACGACAGTCACTACTTATCTGTCGAGTTACAACGTCAGCCTGTGGGCCGACTTCATCGACAACGCCTCGGGCACGATCTTGCACCAGGCACTGGCGCTGTTGCAGCCGCACACCCCACTGCTCCAACGGCTCGAGACCTACCTGGGCTGGGACGATGACGAGGGTTCGATCCTACTGACCATCCAGAACGCCTCCGACGCCGAGTTGCAGGAAGCTGGGCGCGACCGCCTGATGCGCTTCGTCAACGAGCTAGACGCCGCCGACGGCTACAGCGCGCTGCGCCGCATCTCACCAGCCAAGGGAGTCGAAAACGTGTTGTGGTTGCTGAAGGCTGGGGACGGCCTCTTCGACGACGAAGGGCCGGTGGCTACGGCGATCCTAAACCTGCAGCCCGACGATCGCCTCGCGCTGTGGCAACAGCACCAGTCCGCGTTCGGGATGTTCGACGATCACGACAAGGCGCAGATCGGCCGCATGTGCCAGGCCGCCGACGGCAGCGCGGTCACCGACACCGCTGCCGCCCGAGTGCGCATGGAGTTGGCAACCGATGGACCCGGCACCGATGAGGAGGGCGTTCTGGCCGCGGTCGCCACCGCCGGCAATCGCCGCGATGAGCTCGCTCGCATCGTCCAAACCATGCACTCGGGCCGCGGCCCCAACGGCCTGCCACTGACCGAACGCGAGCGCCTAAGCCTGGAGCGACGCCGCGCCGAGATCGGAGACATCAAAGGCCTCCTGACCCCGACCTACGACACCTCGTCAAGCATCGTCCCGGGCTCGACCGGTCGGCTCGCCGCCGACAGCTTCCTCGGCCGCATGCAGGGCGACATGGACGCCGGCACGCTCGACGCCGCGATGACCACAGCCCACGTAGACGCCAAGGCGCGTGCCAAGCAGCAGCTACTGATGTGCCTGGGCGAATTACGCATCGACGTCGACGAGG
>CANGZM010000109.1 GCA_947458155.1 Synechococcaceae cyanobacterium
AAAAAACGTATGAAAGCAATGGGCAAAGTAGATGTTCCTCAAGAAGCTTTTATGGCAGTTCTTAAGCTCAATCAATAGGAGTTCAGCAAATTCCCATTGGCCACAGCTTGTGATCAATCCATTGCGGTTATTCGATCCTGACCAACTGTTGGTAGCCCAAGCTTGACGGCCTTTGTCCGTTCTGGGGAACCCTTGCTGGTTCAAAGAGATACTTGATTTGAAAACAGCACTTGTTCGGCCTTCTCGTCGCCGACGCCGCTTTCTCAGCGGCCTGCCGTTTCGATTTCATTCTCCCCAGAGAACAAGACCCCAGGATCAAGAGGCTGGCTTCCTGCTTCCCCTGACGGTCGTGGCCTCCATGGGACTGGTACTCTCCAGCCTTTCGCTGCAGGCGACGGCCCTGCAAAGCAAACTTCATTTTCGTTCCCAGGTTCAGGTCCGCTCCGATCAAGATCAACTGAGCCAGGCCGCCCAGAGGTTGGTGAGCCAGATAAATCTTCTCCATCCCTGCCTGCTCAACCTGCCTGAACAAGATTGGGCCCTGCAGGGCACTGCTTGCATTGATACCAACCAAGCCACCAGTTTGATTCAAGTGGGCGATGGATCCCCCGCCGATGTGCTCACCCTTGATTGGCAGCCCGATGCCAGTGGTCAGAAAGTGATGCTGCTGCTGCAACTATCCAAATTAGAAGGCGGTAGCGGCAGGCGTGGCTTATTTGCGATTCAACTCGGCGGTGATCCCATCCGGGCATGGTCGATTCAGGAGCAGGGCCTGCTGGGGGCGCCATCATGACGATGGCAGAAGTAACCTTGGCCGCCGTCATCTTGATGGGCGCCTCTTCGGCCTCTCTGCAAATCTGGTCCAGCTCAATGGCCGAGATCCACAGCGCCCAGCGCAGGCAGCTGGCCTTGAACCGGATTGATGGCGAGCTGATCCTGCTGCAGAAACAGTGGCAACAACTGGCGCAACTCGGACCCCTTGCGCCTGCATGTCTCGCCGCCAGTGAACAGCTCTTGGCCAAGCTGCAGCAGGCCCCGCAAGCTGCTGGGGTGGAGCGCGAACTGACCCTGCTGCCAGCGGAGGAGGGCCTGCTGGTGTCCCTTCGCGATCAAAACGAGCCCCGCGCCCATCGCCAGCAACTGGTCAAACCAGGGGCCCTGAGCCTTTGTGAGGGAGCTTGAGCATGGCCAAAGCAAAGAACCACTCCGGCGGATTCACCCTGGTGGAACTGCTCGTGACCTTGGCTGTACTGATGCTGCTGGCGGGCCTGGCCATGGCCTACGGCAGCGCCGGTTTGGCCAGGCTGCGTGTCGAAATGGCCAGCCGCCGCGTCCTGTTGGGCCTGGAAGAAGGCCGCAGCGCGGCGCTGCGCAGCGGGCAAGCCTGCGGCCTGCAGCTTGGTGACAATGGTTGGCAGGCCCCGGCCTCCAACTCCCTGGCCCCCTGTCCGGGAGTCAACGTACCCCTGGTAGAGGGCACCGAAGCCTCGCTGGTGGAAGTGGAACACAACTTGCCGAACACCGTGCGCTTCACCAGCAATGGCTTGGTGCTGGATGGGGGCACGGTGGTGTTGCGCTCTGATGGCACCGAACTGGAACGCTGTGTAGTGGTATCCCTACCCCTGGGGGTGACCCGGGTCGGGCGCATGGCCTCCGGGTCCTGCCAAAAGGACATGAGTGTTTAAGGGGGGAACCCATGCCAACCCAATCCAAACTGCCCAGGTCCAGCGGCTTCAGCCTTGTGGAACTGCTGCTGGCCCTCGGCTTAACCCTGATCCTCTGCGGCGCCATCGCCCAGATGCAGGTAGCCCTGCAGCGCAGCGCTGATTTGGCCATGCGGGTGATGCGCGAAAGACGATTCCAGGACCGAACCCTCGATTTGATTCGCTCGGATGTGCTGCGATCTCAAGCGGTCAGCCTAGGAGGCGGCGCCACCGGCCCATGCGGACTGGGTGGCAGGCAATCGGTTCTGGAATTGCAAACAGAAGCCGGAACCATCGTTTACAGCCAGGGGAGCCCCCCCAGTTCAATTTGGCGTGGAAAGGTGCTGATGCGCTGCGGTCCTGCTTTCTCGTTAACCGGGGAAGCCAGTCTCGGCCAGTTCCAGAACCGCGTGATGATTGATGGACTGCAAAGCGAAGGGTTTACAGCAAAAAACCTTGATGGCACAAGGCTTCAATTGCACCTTATCCAAGAGTTTATGGGTCCCGGTGGCCCCATTGTACTTGAAAATGGGATTTTAACAACCATGCTCTAAATTAAACTTATACGCATCTTTTGCAACCAGTAACCAGGCGCATTGAGGCGGGGGGGCTAGGTAGGGGGTATGGTAAGAATTAATGAAGTAGCGGATGACACGGGTGTGAACTATCCAAGCCCTATTTCCCGCAGACGGCGGCCCCAGGCAGTGGTGTCTGTTGACTCTGGTTTTGTGCTGATCCTTGTGCTGCCGGTGGCCATGCTGCTGCTGATGACAACCCTTAGCCTGATCTGGCGCAGCAACAGTGCCGTCATTGCCTCCGCCCGGGATTCGAGGGCCCAGGCAGCCCGCATGGCTGCAGAGTATGGAGTCAATCAGTTGATGGCGCAAATAAATACCAAAGGCCTTGACGAACTTAGTGAATTGATTAACAATCCGACAGCAATTGAAGGCTCCAAGGATGGAAAGTTTGCAACAAGCTATACCATCGATCCCCCCGTTCCGGATTTCTCCACAGCAACTACCACCTGCACCAATAGCGATGATGATAACAAGTCGATTGAAGTAACTGTTGTCGGTACACTAACCAATGGTTCTGACACTTATCAGCAAGAGATCAGTCGCACCCTGCGGGTTTGCGTAGCAGCCCCAAATCAACTCAGAGTAAGGGCCGTAAGGTGACATCAATGCTGAAACCACTCCCCAAAAAACATAATTTAGATGGCACCCATCTCCTCAAAAAACCGAGGAAAAATATTCAATTGTTTAAAGTTATCTCCGGCCAATCTAAAGAAGCGGGTTTCTCGATAATTGAACTTCTTATGGCCTCAATCTTGGCCCTTGTTGCCGTCAATGCGTCGGCCCAATTAATCAATCACCTCAGCACTAGTGGCCTGAATCGTCGGGCCGAAGCCACCAGTGCGATTGAAGTTGCCATCAGCAATGATTTAGCATGGTTTCGGCAGTACGCTGTGCTTTGGAAACTGGCAGAAGGACCCTATTCAACTCTACAACAAACAGTTGCAAAAACGCCTTATAAAAAACTGGGCTCAAGCAATCTATCCAATAAATACAATCCAAATGTAGGCTCATCAAAAGGCTTATGTGGCAAATCTGAATTTGCAAACGCTTTCCAGAAAGATGCTGGCAGTTTATCAATCAACTTTGACTCCATAACAAAACCGCCCTATGCCATACCAAATGGTGATTCAATGACGACCATAAACCTTCCACAATCAGCCTCTGGTTACAAGCTGCAAAGGAAATTAGAATCTGAATCAGGCAATTTGATAATAAGCTACACCCTCACCAATCCCGCCTTCGATAATCCCCTTATTTTCAGAAGATTCAGCTCTATTTATCTACCGGCAGCGGGTTGGTGTGAACCGGAAGTCAAACCATGATGAGTTCAAGCCCCATCTCTACGCACCGCGCTAAGACGGGTTTCACATTGGTTGAACTCCTGGTTGCCATATCAATTTTAGGGATACTTACTTCGGTAGGCTTTCATTCCATGTTTGGATTCTCCGAACAACGCCGCCTTCGCAGTGCCGCCCTGGAAGCGATGGACATGATCCGAGAAGGACGCGCTGACGTGATGGCCAAGGGAGACGCCGACTGCATCTCACTAAACCCAGATGATATCAATCAGCGCCTGGTCTCTGGTGTGACGGACCTAGATGTCAATCCCAAAACCAATGGCAATACTCAACTCTGCTTCAGTCCTGAGGGGTTACCAGTAGAACCCGACAACACAATTCTGTCGGTGCCGATGACTATGATAATAAGCTCACCCACCGTATCCGGCCAAGGCGATTGGTGCATTGTCGTCAGCCCCCTATTGGCCCAAACCCATCTTGGTTGGAGACCCAATGGCAAAACCAGTTGTGGCTTTGATGGCGAAGGAGGCTCGCTCTAATGAAGGGTGAAGAGATGCTGGAATTAATGATTCGGCGCCAACCACCGGCTGGGCGACGCAAAACTCACGTGCCAATCCAGAGAATGGATCGAAGCAACGGCTTCAGCTTGGTGGAGCTGGTGATGGTGGCCGGGCTGACGGCGGTGGTTCTTGCTGGTCTTGGAGCCCTCACCTTGGTTTCGGATGTGAAAGTAGGGCGTCGCACTAATTCAGTTCAGGAAGCCCAGGAAGAGTGGGGTCGGGCAGTCACCTTTATCCAAAACGAAGTGGCCAATGCCAACCGCATCTCGGATACCTGGAGTGTTGGAGCAGTTTATCCCTGCAACGGCGGCGTCAAGCCAACGTCTGGCATGCTGGTGCTCAACAAAGATGCAACTGATCCAGCCATCATTTATGGTGTACGTAGTATTTCAGAGGCCGAAAAAAGTCTCTATCGCGGTCCACAACTCCTGATTCGTTGTGGACCAATCCCCCTCGAAGCGACCTCGTCTCCAATCGAGACAGTTCTCCTAGATCGCCTGCCAACTGGCACCCCCGTGAGCGTGAAATTGCTGGCGAATAAAGACAAAGGACCTGTCCATGACGCCGAACTGACGATCAAGCTGAACACCGGTTCCAAGAAGAGCACCTACTCCGGATTACCTTTCCGGGTGCATGTCGAACGCACCCCCAGCATTCCCTGACATTACAGTTGCTGCGATGAGTACATCGGCCCTTACTTCCCCATTGAATCCCGCCAACGAGAGTGAAATCGTTCTGAGGGCAACTGAGCTAGTCAGCCAAGGTGAGCTTGAACAAGCCGAACAGCTGCTGCGCCAGCTAGTCAATTCAGGCAGCACCTTAGCCAAAGCCTGGATGAACTTGGGGGTGCTCGTGGGTGATCGAGGCGATAAGGTTGAGCGTCTGAAACTGTTCAACCACGCTCGGGAGCTGGACCCCAATAATGCCAAGGTCCTGCTCAACCTGGCCATCGCCTACCACGAGAACGGTGATTCTGATAGCGCTGAAGCGCTGATCCGTCAGGTGCTGCATCAGGATGCCCAGCTAGTGGCAGCCCACCACAGCCTGGGGGTGGTACTGGCCAAGGCCGGACGAGCCAGCGAGGCCAGGGAGGCCTTGGCAACTGCCCTGGAACTGGATCCAGCCCATTGGCAGAGCCTGGACCAACTGACTGGTTTGAAATCGGCGGCAGCCCTAAAGCTTGCCGAAGCTGGCTACCGGCGGCTGATAGACGCCGAACCAGAGAATGGCTCACTACACCGCAAACTTGCTGTCAATCTGAAGTATCAAAATCTTATTTCAGAGGCCATCGAGAGTTTTCGCACCGCTTTGAATCTCAATGCTGCTGATAAATCAACCCTGATGGGCCTTGGCCTGGTATTGCTGAATCTAGGCCAAGCCGATGAATCCCTAGTGCTGTTTTTGCAGGCCCTGGCCCTTGACCCCGATAATGGTGAAGCCCTCGCCTGTACTGGATTAGCCCTACGCAACCTGGGTGATCGAGTCCAGGCCATCGAAATGCTTGATCGCGCCTTGCTGAAAATGCCAGACCGGGCTGATCTTATCAATGTCAAAGGTCAATGCCATGCAGATAACGGCCAACTGGATCAAGCATTGGCAAGCTTTGAGAAAGCGCTTGAACTGGACTTCAGCAATATGGCTATTCATTTTAATTTAGCCAATACCTTAAGGATTAGAGGAGATCTGGAAGCAGCTCGGATCGCCTTTGACGAGCTTCTCGCTGAAAACCCCCTGGATCTGGGCCTGTTCAGCTCCCAGATGTTTTTGTATTCGGTGGCTTCAGAGCGATGGGCTTCGGCGGCCCTAGAGCTGGGCCAACGCTTTTGGGCCGGATGGACCGAGGCATTTGTCCCCGAGCTTGAACCTTCTAGCAACAAAAGCTTGGTTTTCGATCAAACCAGCGCCAACATCAGCTCCCTGGTTGACAGCGCCGATCCCAGTCGCCTTGGCAAGGTGCGCGTTGGCATCCTCAGCGGTGATTTAGGCGGGCACGTGGTAGGCGAGTTCCTTACCGCCTTTCTAGAGCACTACGACCACGACAAATTGCATGTTGAACTGCTGTCGATGCGGCGTCGCTACGAATCGCGCAGTGAAGAATTGATCGCCTTAGCCGATGGTGCCATGACCATTGAAGGTCTAAGCGACCCCCTGGCCCGTGAACTGCTGCGCAGTCGCGATTACGATCTAATTTTAGAAACGTCTGGATATACTAGACATAGTGGCATCAGATTGCTGGCTCAGCGTTGCGCACCGGTGCAATGTCATTACATTGGTTATCACGCTACCACCGCCCTGCCTGGGATGGATTATTTTATTGGTGATACGGAAACCGCCGATCCCGCCCTTCAGGATCAATTCAGCGAACAGCTTTGGCAGCTACCCCGACCCTGGCTGGCCTATCCCAAGCATCAGGTCTTCCCCCCAGCCGAGCAGCTGGCGGGCACCGACCTGCCCGTGCTGGGGGCTTTCAGCCAAGTGGGCAAGATTCGAGCCGAAACCCTCAGCTTCTGGGGACCAGCCCTGAGGAAGGTTCCGGACAGCCTGCTGGTAATCAAAGACCGATGCGTTGCGGATCCAAATGTTTGTGAGCGGATCGCCGATGTGCTGGCCAAGGAGCACGATGTCGATCCGCAGCGACTGCGGTTCTTGCCGATGCTGGGGGAATGGAACGACCATGTCGATTGTTACAACATTCTTGATGTGGCTTTGGATACGACCCCCTGGAGCAGCGCCACCACCGGCTTTGAAGCTTTGGCCATGGGCGCACCCTTAGTGGCGATCAAGGGAGGCTGTACGGCAGCTCGCATGAGCACTTCCTTGGTCCAGGGTGTGGGTCGGCCGGAATGGGTGGCCCGCACCCCGGATGAGTTTGCCGCAATCGTGGCCGAACTCTGCGCCGATTTACCTGCCCTACGAGCCGGAAAGCAGGAACGCCAACGTCAAGCCCAGAACAGCAGTCTGTTTGATGGCAAGGACCTGGCCCAGCACCTGCAAGCAGCCCTGATAGCAATGGTGAATAAGGCAAAACAGGCTTGAATCCAGCCCTTAGGAGGTAGGGCCATTGATTGTGCAACTCAACTCACCTGTTGAGGATGCGGCCCAAAAAACCGTAACCCTTTCCTCCCAGTTGCTTTGGGAGTAACTGGATTAATTGGCAACCGTTATGACATATTGCAGGAAAGGGCACTACTTGAATAGAATTTACCCTTGGCCAAGTCGATTCGACAAAAAAACAGGGGCGCATGGCCCCCGCTTTCTTTGTGGCTAGTTGGAACTAAAGCCAGTTATGTCATATCACATGTAAGTTCACCGGTGAGGGGTGCGACGTTGATTTCGGCCGACGAGGCTGGGGATGTGGTGTCGTTGAGGCACCTCAAGCCCTCTACTTCTTGGCCATATTCATCAGACCAATCGATCGTGGTATAGGTACCACCAGCAGTCACGCTGCAACCACCGGTGGTAGGGGCTATACCCACACCGCCAGAGGCTACAAATGTGGAACATTCCTTAGCCAAAGCAATTTGATTAGCGATGGCGGCACCAGCGCCGGCGGAGGCACGGGCGGCCAAGTAACGGGGCAGGGCGACGGCAGAGAGGATGCCGACCACAGCCACAACGATCATGAGTTCCACCAAGGTGAAACCCTTGGCGAGCACGTTGCCGGACTTGCGCTGACCAAGGCTGCGCAGCAGCTCGAGTTGCAGACGAGTTTTGACGAGAGGTGAGTTCATGGGAAGAGCCCCGAGGGGGATCTGATGACGTATCCATGCATACCACGGCTTGATCGAAGCAAGCAACAGGATGCATTTG
>CANGZM010000110.1 GCA_947458155.1 Synechococcaceae cyanobacterium
AATATTATTTACAGCATTGCCGACAACAGCAGAAAAGCCAGCTGGTGGTCCAATTTCGGGGCCTGGATTGCCGGTGTAGGTCCCTGGCAGGCTATTTGGCGTTGAATTATTATACCAAAATAGGTCGTTCGGAAAAAACCAGACAGAAAAGAGAGAGGTGTCCGGATCAAAAGTCTGGTTCTGGCTGGCGAAGCTGTTGAGTTGCCAAGCGTTGCCTTTTTCGTTGTAGGCGGTACTCAAACCTGCTGAAATGACAGGCGGATGGAGTTCGAGATAGTTTTGCAGCCCCGAACTGCTGCCGCCAATTGCATAATTAGTGTCTTTGTTGCCGGGGCTGAGGGAGTTCTTGAAAGCGGTACTACCTGGATTGAATATTTGCCATAGATATTCGACGGCGACGGGTCCGTTGCTGAAGCGTCCATCGTCATAGGGTGCTGGTGGGAAAGTAAATCCTTTGGCACTTTGGCTAACGGACTTGCTATTGCCACTGTCGGAAAGACTATCCCCAAAGGAAAATAGATTGCTCAGGCTGCTGATCCTGGCTTTGGCCGGCATCGTGCCCAATAGGGTTGTGGCAAAGAAAGTTGCCAAGCTGAGGCTGATGGCTAGGCCAGATGGTCGCGAGGCTGAGATTTTCATGGAGGAAGGGCAAACATTGTTATTTAAATGATGCCCATCCCCAAGAGCTGCAAACAATCTAAGTTTCTTTATATTGACATGTTTATTTGTTACATTAGGCCCCGACTTTTAGACCAGGGCAGGTTGGGGCCGTCGGCTGTTGCGGATACCGGTGATCGCTTCGGCATAGCTGGGTTGGTTGAAGACGCCGGAACCACTCACAATTGCGTTGGCTCCAGCCTCAATGACTTGCCAAGCATTACTCGCCTTGATTCCACCGTCGACCTCGATCCAGGGATCCAGTCCCCGTTCATTACAAATCCGTCGTAGTTCGCGGATTTTTTGTACTTGATTTTCAATAAAGCTTTGGCCACCGAAGCCAGGATTAACACTCATGATCAGCACAAGGTCACAGAGTTCAAGGCAATATTCCAAAGTGTCTAGTGGCGTGCTTGGGTTCAGCACTGCCCCTGCCAATTTGCCCAAGTCTTTGATCTGGGCAAGGTTGCGGTGCAGGTGGGGGCAAGCTTCCACCTGCACACTTATGATGTCGGCGCCGGCTTTGGCAAAATCGGCGACATATTTCTCGGGTTCAACGATCATCAGGTGAACATCCAGTGGCTTCGTGGTGACGGGACGCAGGGCCTCCACGATCAAGGGTCCGATGGTGATATTGGGTACGAAGCGCCCATCCATCACGTCCACATGAATCCAGTCTGCGCCTGCGGCATCCACAGCCCGCACATCCTCGCCGAGGCGAGAAAAATCGGCTGAAAGAATCGAAGGTGAAATCACCAGGGGCTTGGTACTCATGGAGGCCACCGGGGCAAGGGGACATGATTCTACGGAATCGACCTTGAGCCCAAGGCTGGCCCTGTTTTTGGCCCCGGTTCCCCTTGACCGCCGTCTCCGCTGATACGATCGTCCCGCTTTCAGGAAACGGAAGTGGGTGGTAAGCGCGCTGAAGCGAATCTGTTTAGCTGCGGCGATGGGTTCCCATCGTCCCTCCCATCTTGATCCTTTCTTTTCTGCCAGCCCCCTATCCCCCGCCCGACCGTTGTGGATCGCACCCTCATCCAGGAAATTCTTGAGGTCGTTGAACAGGCCGCCATTGCCTCGGCCCATCTGACCGGCCTGGGCAAGAAAGACGAGGCTGATGCTGCGGCTGTCGAGGCGATGCGCGAGCGGATGGGGCAGATCCAGATGCAGGGCCGTATCGTCATTGGTGAAGGGGAGCGGGACGAAGCCCCCATGCTTTATATCGGTGAGGAAGTGGGCAGCGGTACCGGTCCTGGCGTTGATTTCGCTGTAGACCCCTGCGAAGGCACCAACCTGTGTGCTAACAACCAAGATGGTTCGATGGCGGTGCTGGCCGCATCCGACCGGGGTGGACTCTTCAACGCTCCAGATTTCTACATGAAAAAACTGGCGGCGCCTCCGGCTGCCAAGGGCAAGGTGGATATTCGCAAGTCGGCAACTGAAAACATCGCCATACTTAGTCAGGCCCTTGGTTTGGCCCCAAGTGAGCTGGTCATCGTTGTCATGGATCGGGCCCGGCACAAGGACTTGATCGCCGAGATCCGTGCCACAGGCGCCCGGGTCAAACCCATTAGTGATGGGGACGTCCAAGCCGCCATTGCCTGTGGGTTTGCTGGTACGGGCACCCATTGCCTGATGGGCATCGGCGCCGCTCCCGAGGGCGTCATCTCTGCGGCGGCGCTTCGGGCCCTTGGCGGCCATTTTCAGGGACAATTGGTTTATGACCCTGCTGTTGCCCAGACAAAAGAATGGGAAGGACTCACCCGGGAAGGCAATCTGGCCCGGCTCGCCGAAATGGGCATCACTGATCCCGACAAGATCTACGAAGCTGACGAACTGGCATCAGGTGAGAATGTCGTCTTTGCAGGCAGTGGCATCACTGATGGCCTGCTTTTCCATGGTGTCAAGTTTGAGAAGGATTGTGTCCGCACCAGCAGCCTGGTGATCAGTACGCTGGATGGAACGGCCCGGTTCACCAATACGGTGCATATCAAGCCTGGGGCCCAGAGCATCGCCCTGCGCTGAGCGGACCCCGCTACTCCATGCACATCGCCGTTGTCGGCCTCAGCCATCGCACCGCTCCGGTTGAAATTCGGGAGCGGCTGAGCATCCCCGAGCAGACCATGGAGGGCTCGCTCCAGGCGTTACGGGCCGACGAGCAGGTGCTGGAGGCTTCCATCCTCAGCACTTGCAACCGACTCGAGATTTACGCCCTGCTTCGCCATCCCGACCAAGGCACCCATGCCGTCGGATCTTTCCTGAGTCAGGTATCAGGCCTACCCATTGATGATCTGGCCCCCCATCTATTCACCTACCACCACGAAGATGCAATTTCCCATCTGCTAAGGGTGGCAGCGGGTCTAGACAGCCTGGTTCTTGGGGAGGGTCAGATTCTCTCCCAGGTTAAAAAGATGGTGCGACTGGGCCAGGAGCACCGTTCTCTTGGACCAATTTTGAGTCGGCTGCTCAATCAGGCGGTGAGTACGGGCAAGAGGGTTCGTACCGAAACGAATCTAGGTACGGGAGCCGTTTCCATCAGTTCTGCGGCTGTCGAACTGGCCCAGTTGAAGTTGGGCCAGGCCAGAGGCCTCGATGAATTGGTGCCCCTTGACCAGGAACAGGTGGCCGTGGTGGGAGCGGGTCGCATGGCACGGTTGCTCCTGCAGCATCTGAATGCCAAGGGCTGCCGTGGCGCTGTGATTCTCAATCGGACCGTGGCCCGCGCTGAGGCCCTGGCTACCGATTTCCCAGCTCTTCCGGTCCAGTGTCGTCCCCTGAGCGATCTGGATCACTGTCTGAGCACCTGTTCGCTCGTTTTTACAAGTACTGCGGCTGAAGAACCTGTTATCACCGCATCCCGTTTGGCTGGATTGAATCGGCGTTCCAGCCTGATGTTGATCGATATTGGTGTTCCCCGCAATATCTCAGCAGATGCCGGCGAGTTGCCAGGCGTTGAAGCATTCGACGTGGATGACCTCCAGGAGGTCGTGGCCCGTAATCAGGAAGCGCGACGGGAAATTGCCGCCGAGGCAGAGGGTTTGCTGCAAGAAGAGTCCCGCCTGTTCCTGGAATGGTGGGACGGCCTTGAGGCTGTGCCTCTCGTGAATTGTCTGCGGATGAAAATGGAGGACATCCGTGAGCAGGAATTGCAAAAAGCTCTTAGTCGTATGGGTCCCGACCTTTCCGTTAGGGAACGAAAGGTGGTGGAAGCCCTCAGCAAGGGCATCATCAATAAGATTCTTCACACCCCTGTGACCCGTTTACGTTCACCCCAAGCTAGAGCGCAGCGTCACAATGCTTTGAAGGTACTGGAGGATCTCTTTGAACTCTCGGAAGATCCCCAAAATCAATGAACTTTTGCATCATGGTCATGTCTATCGTTAGCTGCTTGCATCGAAGTGCCCAAGTGGCTAGCCAGAACGGCCTCCGTTCCTCTACGTTTTTCTTTGCAAGAGTGGGTATTTGACCAGCATGAAACGGGTTCTGGCGATTATCCTTGGAGGCGGAGCAGGAACACGCCTCTATCCCCTCACCAAAATGCGTGCCAAGCCAGCGGTTCCTCTGGCAGGTAAGTTTCGACTCATTGATATTCCCATCAGCAATTGCATCAATTCTGAGATCAACAAGATCTATGTATTGACTCAGTTTAATAGTGCTTCGCTCAATCGTCACCTGACGATGAGCTATAATCTTTCGGCTGGTTTTGGCCAGGGTTTTGTTGAGGTGTTAGCTGCTCAGCAAACCCCAGATAGTCCAAGCTGGTTTGAGGGTACTGCCGATGCTGTACGCAAGTACCAGTGGTTGTTTCAAGAGTGGGATGTCGATCATTATTTGATTCTTTCCGGCGATCAGCTTTATCGCATGGATTATTCGAAATTTGTTCGTCATCATATAGAAACCGGTGCTCACCTAAGTGTGGGTGCCCTCCCTGTCGACGGCGCCCAGGCCGAAGGGTTCGGATTGATGCGCACTAATTCCTCTGGTCGCATAGAAGAGTTCCGTGAAAAGCCCAAGGGAGAGGACTTGGAAGCCATGCGGGTTGACACTTCGGCTTTGGGTCTCTCGGCGGAGCAGGCCAGTAAGCGTCCCTTTCTGGCTTCGATGGGCATATATGTTTTCAGTCGCGATACCCTTTTTGATCTACTTAATTCTAACCCTCAAGCTACTGACTTTGGCAAGGAGATCATCCCTGCTTCGCTGGCCCGCGGTGATTGTCTGCAAAGCTATCTTTTTGATGATTATTGGGAGGATATTGGTACAATCGGAGCTTTTTATGAAGCTAACCTCGCTCTGACGGCTCAGCCAAATCCAGCTTTCTCATTTTATGACGAACAATTTCCTATATATACACGACCACGCTACCTCCCCCCGAGTAAATTACAAGATGCTCAGGTCACTGAATCTATCATTTGCGAGGGTACCTTGCTTAAAGCCTGTACCATTCACCACTGTGTGCTTGGGGTGCGCAGTCGGGTTGAAGATCAGGTAGTTCTGCAGGACACCTTGGTGATGGGGGCGGACTACTTTGAGTCTATGGAAGAGAGGTTGATTCTGAGGGAGCGGGGGGGGATTCCCATCGGCGTGGGTCGGGGAACCACGGTAAAAGGGGCTATTCTTGACAAAAATGTTCGCATTGGCAGCGACGTGACAATTGTCAACAAGGATCGTGTCGAGGAAGCGGACAGACCGGAACTTAACTTTTATATTAGAAATGGCATCGTAGTTGTTGTTAAGAATGGCAGTATTGCTGATGGCACTGTCATCTGAATCCAACTCCCTAAGACAGCGCTTCCTGACAACAGCTCTGGATCAGGCTTTCTGATCACAGAAGTTCGCCACAATGGGTCATAACCCCTCCCAATCCAAACCAATTCCATGGGCAAGGCACATTTCGGACTGATCGGTCTTGGGGTGATGGGCGAAAACCTTGTGTTGAACGCTGAGCGCAATGGCTTCTCCAGCGTTGTTTACAACCGTACCTACGCCAAGACAGAGGAATTCTTATTGGGGCGAGGCGCTGGTAAGGCCATTGTGGGCGCTGCCACCCTTCCAGAGTTTGTTGCTGCCCTTGAGAGACCCCGGCGAATTTTGATGATGGTCAAAGCGGGCCAGCCTGTCGACGACCTTATCGCTACCTTGGCCCCCATGTTGGAAGAAGGGGATCTGCTTATTGATGGTGGCAATTCGCTTTATACCGACACCGAACGTCGAGTCGCAGAACTGGAAAGTCGCAGTTTTGGTTTCATTGGCATGGGCGTGTCCGGTGGGGCCAAGGGTGCGCTGGAAGGGCCCAGCATGATGCCGGGCGGCACCCGTTCCGCTTACGACGCTATTGAAAGCATGGTTAGCCTCATGGCGGCCCAAGTCGAAGATGGTCCTTGTGTCACCTATATCGGCCCTGGCGGTGCCGGCCATTTTGTCAAAACCGTGCACAACGGCATTGAATACGGCATTGAGCAGATTTTGGCAGAGGCCTACGATCTGATGAAACGGGGGGCTGGCCTCAGCGGCGATGCCATGGCCGATGTACTGGGAATTTGGAATCAAACTGAAGAATTGGCCTCCTTTCTCGTTGAGATCACCGAGGTTTGTTTACGCACCAAAGATCCCGCTACAGGCGCTGATCTCGTTGAATTGATAGTTGATGCGGCAGGTCAAAAGGGTACTGGGCTTTGGACCGTCCAGAGTGCCCTGGAGATGGGCGTTCCCGTTCCAACCATCTATGCCGCCTTGAATGGCAGGGTTCTGAGCTCGCTCAAAAGCGAGCGGGTAGCTGCCGAGTCGATCTTGACGGCTCCTCCCTACAGCCCCTTCCATCTCGGCGATCCGTCTGAGGGGATGCCACCGTTAAGGGATGCCAGCATCTTGGCTGCCATCGCCAGCTATGCCCAGGGCATGGCCCTTTTACAAGCTGCCTCCCGCCTGCATGATTACAAGCTTGATTTCGCCGCGATCGCCCAGATCTGGAAGGGCGGCTGCATTATTCGGGCTCGCTTGTTGCAGCGCATCCAGAACGCCTATGTAGCCCAACCCAACCTGCCTAATCTGATGGTTGACCCCTGGTTTGCCGAGCAGATCAACAGACGCCTGCCTGGTCTGCGCCAAGTGGTTGCGGAGGCGGCTTTGGCGGGAATTCCGGTTCCTTGTTTCAGTAGCAGCCTCGATTACATCGACAGCTATCGCAGCGGTCGCCTACCCCAGAATCTGATCCAGGCGATGCGGGACTGTTTCGGCTCCCACACTTACGAACGTACGGATCAACCAGGTAGTTTCCACACCGAATGGTTGGATTGAGCTCATTTCCCATCCTAGAGGCTGAATGACGCGCTACAAATTAACTATCGTCGAATCCCCAGAGAAGTTGGCCCAGCAGGCAGCCCAGTTGCTTGCCGCCCAGATCGATCTGGTGCTGGCCACCAACGATCGCGCCCAGATCGCTCTGGCCGGTGGCACCACCCCTGCAGCCACCTACCGGTTACTAGGTGAGGAACATCTCCCCTGGGAACGAGTCGATGTGTGGTTGGGTGATGAACGTTGGGTCGCTGCGGACGATCCGGCTAGCAATCTGGGCCTGCTTAAGACCAGTCTGCTGGCCAGTCCGCTTGCGGCTGCAGTCAATCTTCACCCAGTTCCAACGGACCTTGCCTCGCCTGCGCTGGGTGCAGCTGCCTATGGCCAAGAGATCATGCACCTTTGCGTCGGATCGCCGCCCCGTCTGGATTTGGTCCTCCTGGGTTTGGGCGATGATGGCCATACGGCCTCCTTGTTTCCTGGTACCACTGCCACCATGGTGACGGATGAGTTGGTGACGGTGAGTGAGGGCAAAGGCATGGCCCGCATCACGATGACGGCCCCTTTGCTTTCTGCCGGCCGAAAGGTGGTTTTTCTTGTCAGTGGCTCCAATAAACGAGAGGCGTTGCGGCGTTTGTTGGATCCCGAAGAATCTCCCCAACGCACCCCTGCGCGGCTCGTCCAGCCCGATACGGATGTAATCGTTCTGGCCGATCAGGCTGCCGCCGGAGCAATCGGGCCATGGTGATAGTTGAAGGCAACGGATTCAGTGGCTGGCATGCCCTCAATGACACAATTATGGGAGGGCGTAGCCAGGGCACAACCAGGGTCGATAG
>CANGZM010000111.1 GCA_947458155.1 Synechococcaceae cyanobacterium
GAGGCCGCAGCCCGTGCCCTGGGGGACCTAGGGGCGGCAGCGGCTGTGATTCCCCTTTGCCGCCGCCTCGCCAGTGGGCCGTCGGTGGCCGGAGCCCCGCAAATCAACAGCCCCAAGCTGCAGGAACCGTGCGAGGCGTTGATCGAGGCCCTCGGGGATATCGGCGTCGCCACCCCTGCCGTGCTGGCGGTCATCGAGCCATTCCTGGACCACGGGCGACCCCTGATTCGCAGCGCCGCCACCCGGGCCATGTTGCAGCTCACCGGCGAGCCCCAATGGGGTGACCGGTTGGTGACCCTGCTCAGCCACCCCCAGCTGCAGGTGCGTCGCGCCGCCCTGATGGATCTCGGTGCCGTGGGCTGGCGCCCAGCCCTTGGCGCCATCAGTGCCACGCTGGCCGAAAACAGCCTCAAACTCATCGCCCTACGGGGCCTGGTTGAACTGGGCCAAGGCGAACCCGACACCGAAGCGGTGCTGCTTGCCATGGATGAGCTGCTATGAGTCTGCCTGAGGGGCCTAGCGGCCCGCCCCAGCCCGATCTGCCGTCGTTGGTCGCCGCCGTGGATGGGGCCCATAGCGTCGAGTCCCTTGTGCAGGCCACCCGGGCCCTGGCCCTGGCCCTGGCCACACCTCCGTCCGAAGCAACCGCTGTCACCCCTGAGATGTTGAACGCCATCCGGACCCTTGTGGGGGTGATGGGCTTCAACAACCCAGGAGCCGCCGTGGCCGCCGTCGATGGACTGATGGCCTGCGGCCCAGCAGCCGTCGAACCCCTCCTGGAGGGCCTGGACAACCACAACTACGGAGCCCGGGCCTGGGCCGTGCGGGCCCTGGCGGGGATTGGCGATGGACGGGGTCTCGATCTACTTGAGGAGGCCTTGCAAGGGGATATTGGCCCCAGTGTGCGCCGCGCCGCCGCCCGGGGCCTCGGTCAGCTGCGCCTCGAGACCCTCGAAGCAGAGATCAGAGCCCCCGTCTGGAATCGCTGCTTAGGGGCTCTGGAGAGGGGCAGTCAAGACGATGAATGGGTGGTGCGCTATGCCGTTGTGGTGGGCCTGGAAAGTCTGGGCCATTCGCCCCATGGCCCTAAACCGGCCCCGGCAGCCCTGCTGGATTGCCTGGAGCGCCTGGCCAAACCGGCCCAGGAAGCCATCCCCGTGGTGCGCCTCAGAGCCCAGCTTGCACTTGATCGCCTTGGTCCGCCATGACATCACCCCCTGCTTGCGAGCCCAGCCCCAATCAACGCCCCACCCGGGTGCTGTTTGTTTGCCTGGGCAACATTTGCCGGTCCCCTGCTGCCGAAGCCGTGTTCCTTGACCTTTTGGAGCAGCAGAGCCGGAGTCATCACTTTGAGGTGGATTCGGCAGGAACCGGTGGTTGGCATGTGGGATGCCTGGCCGATGCCCGCATGCGCAACGCCGCCGCCCGCCGCGGGCTCCAGCTGACCAGCCGGGCTCGCCAGCTGGAGCCGGAGGATCTGCGCCGCTTCGATTTGATCGTGACAATGGATCGCCACAACCTTGCGGCCGTCAAGGATCTGGCCCGCCGCAGCGGGGGAGACGCCCGCATCACTCCCATGACCAGCTTCTCTGGTCGCCACCAAATTGAGGACGTGCCCGATCCGTACCAGGGTGGACCGGAGGGCTTTGAACTGGTGCTGGATCTGCTGGAAGACGCCTGCGCCGGCCTGCTGGCGTCGCTGCCCTGTGAGCAGGACCCCAGGCAAACCACCCCTTAGGTGACCGGTTCTGGCCAGGCCTCTTCAGGCACCCTGGAGCGGAACAGATCAACCAGAGCCTGGATGACGGCCTCGACCGCCAGGCCATCGGTAACCAGTTCAACGGCATCATCTGCCTGGATCAGGGGAGCGACGGCCCGGGAGGCGTCCATGCGGTCCCGCTCGGCAATCTGCTGCTCAAGTTCGGCAAGGGGAGGCACGCTGAAGCCCCGGACGCGCAGATCGTCGGCCCGGCGCCGGGCACGCTCGGAGACCGTGGCCGTCAGAAACACCTTGCAATCGGCATCCGGGAAAACGGCCGTGCCGGTGTCACGCCCCTCCACCACCAAGCCACCGCGCTGGCCCATGGCCTGTTGTTGGCGGGTCAAGGTCTCGCGAACGCAGGCGTGGGCAGCCACCGTGGAAACCGCAGCCGTGACCTCCGGGCTACGGATGACCTCGCTGACATCAATCTCATTGATCAGAACCCGCTGCCCCCCGGCCCCGAAGCCCTCGCTGAAAGTGATCTGAACCGACGCCAGCAGGGCTGGCAACCCGGAAGCATCGGCCGGGTCCATGCCCTGGCGCTGAATCCACCAGGTGAGCGCCCGATACATGGCACCGGTGTCGAGGTAGAGCAGGCCAAGGCGCTTGGCCAGGGCCTGGGTGACCGTGCTCTTGCCGGCCCCAGCGGGTCCATCAATGGCGACGATCGGAGCGCGAGTCATAAGAAAGACATGATCGATAAGTCGGCTGGGACCGCAATAGGCGGCGGCGGCCAACAGGGCCAGCCCCTCGACGCGCTGCAAGGGTGCCAGGTTATGCGCCCGCACGAGCTCGACATAATCCGGACGCAGGCCGGCCGCCTCAAGGCGAGCGCGCACGGCGAAGATCAATCCCGCTGCCCCGGGATCTGAGCGGCTGTCAAGGGCCGCCTGGGCAAGAGCCTGGGGCAAGACGGTTGCGGTGGCGGCCTCCGCCTGGCTTAGGTAGCGGTTGCGGGAGCTGCAGGCCAGGGAATCGGGGCCCCGCACGGTGGCACATCCCTCCAAGATCACATTGAGACCCAGGTCAGCGACGACGCGTCTCAGGATCACGAGCTGCTGCCAATCCTTTTCCCCCATCACCAACCGCTGGGGACGCACCAGGGCTAGAAGCCGGCAGACAATGGTGGCCACACCCTCGAAATGGCCCGGGCGGCTAAGGCCGCACAACCGATCGCCCAGGGATGCCGGCGGCAGAATGCGGGTGATTTCCGCCTCCCCCTGGGGAAACATCTCTTCCAAGGACGGCGCAAACAGGGCCTGGGCTCCGGCCTCAGCAGCCAAATCCCTATCGCGATCGAGGTCGCGCGGGTATCGATCGAAATCTTCGCCGCGGCCAAACTGCAACGGATTGACGAAAACGCTGACGATGACGCTCGGAACCCCATTGGAGCGGGGCTCGGCGGCCCGGCGAATTAATTGCTGATGACCCTGGTGCACCGCCCCCATGGTGGGCACGAAGTGGAGCTGCCGGGACGGCAGCCTGCGGCGCCAGTCCGCCAGTTGGGCACGGGTGCGTAACAGTTCCAAGTCAGAACTTCAAAAAAGCCCTGGCACCAGTTTGGGCCAGGGCCGAGAGGAAAGAGGCCGCAGGCCCGCAAATGTCAGTCGAGCACTTCGAGACGGACCTGGGCGATGCCGCTTGAGGTCAAGCCAAGGGCGCTGGCCGCACCGTGGGCCAAATCAATGATTCGTCCGCCAGAAAAAGGACCGCGGTCGTTGATGCGGACCACAGCCTTGAGACCGTTATTGAGATTGGTGACGCGCACCCGGGTGCCAAAAGGAAGCCAACGGTGGGCTGCAGTGTATGTGCCTGGCCTGAAAACCTCACCGTTGGCGGTGCGACCGCCATAGAAGCCCGGTCCGTACCAACTGGCCTGACCAACCTGGGTGCCTGCTGTAGCTATCTGTTGGCCCGGTGCCAGGGGAGCCAATCGGGGCTTTTGCAAAAAGCGATCGTCGAGGCTGGGGGCCGAATCGGTCGGGAAGATACTGAAAGAAGGAATGGTGCCCGAGGAAAAGCCCGCAGCGTTTGCGGACATTTGGGCACTACCAGCCAGCAGCAGGGCGGCAGAAGCGAGGAGACGGAGTCGAAGCATGATGAACGGAACGCCCTGGATGAGCAGAACGACTGGAGGAGGAGCACTCCTGGCAGTGAACTGGTTTTGCCAAATAGAAACCATTTAGAGATGATTTAATTTGGCGAAGTTACTTGGGGAGTTCCTTACAGAAATAACAACCAGCCCAAGGTATCTGAATTTTGCGAACCCAAAAAATGAGGAAGTCGCCCAAATTGATTGATCAGATTTCATCATCCGTCGCCCGTCCTTGGGCCCCGACTGACGACAGAGCCCCTGACGCCAAAAAAGGAGATCAGAAAATCTGATCAATGGCATTAGCCAGGCGAATCATTAAGTGTGCCAATCACGGAATCGTCCTCAGCCCAGGAAGCTGGATGGCGGTCCAGGGTCGCCGCCATCGGAGGATCGGAGCCAGTTCCGGAAGCACGGCGATGGATTACCGCGACTCCGGTGTCGATGTGGTGGCAGGGCGGGCCTTCGTGGAACGCATCCGCCGCAGTGTGGAAAGCACCCACAGGCCCGAGGTGCGGGGCGTTCTGGGGGGGTTCGCAGGCCTCTGCCGCCTGCCGGGGGGTCTGCGGCAACCCCTGCTGGTGGCCGGCACCGACGGGGTCGGCACCAAACTTGAACTGGCCCAAGACCATGGCGCCCACCAGGGGGTAGGGATCGATCTGGTGGCGATGTGCGTTAACGATGTGATCACCAGCGGCGCCGAGCCCCTGTTTTTTCTGGATTACATCGCCACTGGCCGCCTCAGCGCCGAGGCCATGGCCGAGGTGGTGGAGGGGATCGCCGCCGGCTGCACAACGGGGGGCTGTGCCCTGTTGGGGGGTGAAACCGCCGAGATGCCGGGGTTTTATCCCCAAGGGCGCTACGACCTGGCCGGCTTCTGTGTGGGGGTGGTCGAAGAGGAGCAACTGATTGATGGCCAGGCCGTGGGCGTCGGCGATCGGATCGTGGCGGTAGCCAGCAGCGGCATCCACAGCAACGGTTTCAGCCTGGTGCGCAAGATTCTTACGGCCAGCGGCCACCCCCCCCACGAACCCATCGAAGCCAACGGGCCATCCCTGATCGCATCACTGCTGTCGCCAACCCTTATTTATGCCCCATTGGTGAAGGCGCTGCAACGGCAAAACGTGCCCCTGCACGGCATGGCCCACATCACTGGCGGAGGGCTGCCGGAGAACCTGCCCCGAGCCCTGCCGGCGGGGGTCCACGGGGTCATTGATCCGGACAGCTGGACGCGGCCGGCGCTCTTTGACTGGCTGCAGCACTGGGGTCAGGTGCCCGAGGCCGACCTATGGAACACTTTCAATCTGGGGGTGGGGTTCTGCCTGGTGGTGCCGCCCGATGCCGTCGAAGACGCTTTGGGGGTCTGCCAGGCCACCGGTTTCGGGGCCTGGGAGATGGGCCGAATCGCCGCCGGGGCTGCCCCCCAGGAGGCGTTGGCGGGATTGCCGTACTGAAAGATTGGTGACTTCGCCCACCCCTGGGGTCTTTATGGTCGTTGAGTGATCTCCTATACAAGTCCAAGCGTCCACCAGGCTCGCTAGCACTACCCCCTTTTTCTTTAGTGATGCTCGATACCTCGACCCGAATCACCCGTCGCCGCAGCTCAGCGGGTCCGATACCGCCCCAGCGACCTGTCCAGCCTCGCCCCCGTTTCCGGGAAGCGGGTCCCAGCACTGGTTCAGGACCTCGCCCCACCTTCTTGACCCTGAGGGACCACGGCAAGGTGTACGTGGCCGATCTGCCCAGGCTCTCTGATGGTCAACTGGCCCATATCGTCAAGGAAGCAGAGGAGGTTCTCGAAAGCCTCAACCGCCGGCTCCATGAGCTTGAGGGGCAGATTTTTCTCAGCCAGACCGAGCAAGACACCCGTATCCGCGCCACCACCAAGCGGGATGTGACCGAGCGTTTTTTAGCGGCCATCAGCCAGGAACAGGATCTGCGGCGCAGCAACCCGGCGGTACGGGCGGCGGCGGGTGAATCCCTGTCCAGGGCCTTCCTGGAACTGGCCCGCCACCGACTCCCAGGATCGACCTTTGATTCACTGTTGCAAGAAGCCCTGGCTGCCTGCGGGCCTGGATCCGACAACGACGACAAGGGCTTGCAGCGCGACGCCCACCTGTTGCAAGTCATCCAGGGCGGAGAAGGCGTTGAGCCGCGCCCCGAGTCCCTGCCGGTGGTCATCACCCCCGACGCGTACTTTGAGGCTGAGACCCACTGACGGGGCTCCCTGAATGGGGTCAAGGGACTTGTGAGCCCTGGCTCCTCAACGGCTCTGGAATGGGTTCGCCGGCATCGCCACCGCCAAGGATGCACTGATGGCATCAAGCAGCTTGCGTTCATCGGCCCCCAGCTCCCAGGAGAGAGCCGCCGCGGCCCCATCCACCTGGTCACTGCGACGCAGGCCAACGATGGGCATGGCGCCATGGGCCCGGCACCAATTAAGGGCAACTGCCGCCTGGGAGACACCCCGGTCGCCAGCGATGCTGCCCAAGGCGGCCAACAGGGGCTGGCAACCGTTCCAAAGCCGCCGATAAAGCAAGCCCCGGGGCCCTGGGGGCCAGGGCGGGCGATCCCCGGCGGTCTGGGTTAAGAGCCCAAGGGCCAGGGGGCTGTAGGCGATCAATTCGACCCCCAGCTCCTGGCAGAGGTCTGCCAGCCCCCCTGGCTGAACCGGCTGGGGAGCCAACAAGGACAACTGGACCTGGAGGCTGCGCAGAGCCACTCCACGCTCTTGCATGTGGCGATGGACCTGGCGCAGGCGGGCGGGACCCAGGTTGGAAACCCCAACGGCACCAACCTCTCCCGCTAGCTGCCGATCCACCAACCCATCCAGCAGGGGGCCCTCCTGCCAGGGGGCATAACGGGCCGTGCTCCAGTGCAGTTGCACCAGATCGAGGTGGCCTTTGAGTCGCTGGTGGGAGGCCGCGAAGGCGGAACGAAAGCCCTGGCGGCCCAGGCGCCAGGGGAAAGGGGCCAGCTTGGTGGCTAGCGTGAGGACCTGGCGATCGGCCGGGGCCAGCTCGGAGCAGAACTGGCCGAGCAGGGTCTCGCTGCGGCCGTTGAAGCGCCCTGTTCCATAGGAGTCGGCTGTGTCAAAAAAGTGCAGCCCCAAGGCCACCGCCCGGTGGAAGCACTGGCGCAGGGCCCCGTCCTGGGCCGGGTCGTAGCCCCAGAGCAGCTGGTTGCCCCAGGCCCAGGTGCCCACACCGATGCGTGGCGATGCAGGGGCGGAAACCATGGGCACAGCAACAGGGCAATGGGCGCCATGATCGGGTTGATCACCGGGCCCGCCGCCTTGACCCTGCCACAGGAGCCCCCGGGCCAGGCCGCCACGGACTGTCCTTCCCCCCATCAGGGCTGGATAACTGCTGGTGATGGGGAGGCCGGAGGGGCAGCGGCAGGGACACCAGAAGGCCCCACGGTGGAGGCCGTGCTTTGCGGCCATTGCGGTCGTACCGCCAGCAACGGCCTGTCCTGCCAAGGGATCTGCGTGGCCGACTCGGGCTATTGAGCGGCCCCGTCCCGCCAGCGGCTCATCCGGCCCATCGCGAACGGGGGAGCGATGCGCGATGTTGCGTGATATGGCGATCTGGGGCGAATGGGGCCAACCCGTGACCAGATCTTAAGATTTCCTTTAGGGTTCGACCAAGCAGAGACGCGAACCATGTTCCAGCCCAACTCCCTACTGGCCGCCATGGCCCTGATCGGCCTGGTGGTGGTCGAAATCGCTACCCGTTTGTTGTTCTGGGCCTGAGGGCAACAGCCATTCATGATGGTTCCCAGCGAGCGGGTCCACAGGGAAGGAACCGAAGCCCGC
>CANGZM010000112.1 GCA_947458155.1 Synechococcaceae cyanobacterium
CGAACTGCTCAAGCTGGCCGGGGAACTGCTGGCGGTGGAACGCCCAGCTCCGTCGCCACCACCCCAGCGCGAAACCCCTGCCAAGCGGGTTCCGCTTGAGCCCGCCGTGATCCAGGCCGCCCTCGATCTGGAACTCAGCGAGGGCTCGGTGGTGGCCGATGCTTTGGCGGGCGAGGCCGCGATCTTTCTGGCCCACCTGCACCGCGATGAGCGGCGCATTGCCGATGTCCTGCAGGAGCTGGCGCAGGGAGAACCACCCTGGGGCCAAATCGATGCCACCAAGGCCATCACCTGGGTGGAGCAGCGCCTCAGCCTGGAGCTGGCCGCCAGCCAAAAGGCGGCAGTGCAGCAGGCTTTGGCCAGCAAGGTGCTGGTGATCACCGGTGGGCCCGGCGTCGGCAAGACCACCTTGATCAATGCCATCCTGCGCATCCTGGCGGCCAAGAAGCTGCGCATCCAGCTCTGCGCCCCCACCGGCCGGGCCGCCAAACGCCTGGCTGAGACCACCGGACTGGAGGCTAAAACCATCCACCGGCTGCTGGAGTTCGATCCCGCCGCCTACGGCTTCCGCCGCAGCGCCGAGCTACCGCTGGAGTGCGATCTGCTGGTGGTGGACGAGACCTCGATGGTGGATGTGCCGCTGATGGCCTCCCTGCTGACGGCCATCCCGCCCGAGGCGGCCCTGCTGTTGGTGGGCGATGTCGACCAGCTGCCCTCGGTGGGCCCCGGCCAGGTGCTGGCGGATGGGATCACCAGCGGTGCCGTCCCGGTGGCGCGGCTGACGGAGGTGTTCCGCCAGGCGGCCTCCAGCCGCATCATCACCACCGCCCACGCCATTAACGCCGGCACCATCCCCGATCTGCGACCTCCCGCTGATGGCGCCAGCAGCGACTTCTATTTCCTGCCGGCCGAGACCCCCGAGCAGGCGGTGGCATTAATCCTCAAGGTGGTGGGCGAGCGCATCCCGGCCCGCTTTGGCTTTGATCCGATCGGCCAGGTGCAGGTGCTCTGCCCGATGGCCCGCGGCGGCTGTGGTTCGCGCTCGCTCAACATCGAACTGCAGCAACTGCTCAACCCCGACCCCGCTGAGCAGGTGGAGCGTTTCGGCTGGCGGTTTGCACCGGGCGACAAGGTGATGCAGATCGCCAATGACTACGAGAAGGAGGTGTTTAACGGTGATGTAGGCACAATCGACGCCATCGATGCCGACAACAGCGAACTAAGCGTGCTGTTCCCCAGCAGCGAGGCCGGCATCGCTGGCAGCCGGGCCGTGGTCTACGGCTGGGGCGAGCTAGATCACCTGGTGCCGGCCTATGCCTGCACGATCCACAAGAGCCAGGGCAGCGAATATCCCGCCGTGGTGATTCCGCTGCTCACCCAGCACTACGCCATGTTGCAGCGCAATCTCGTCTACACCGGCCTCACCCGCGGCAAGCAGTTGGTGGTGCTGGTGGGCCAGAAAAAGGCCCTGGCCATGGCAATCAAAAATCACCTGGGCCGTAGGCGCTACACCAAGCTGGCGGAGTGGTTGGCGCCGGCGGCGAATCCGCCCGATCGAGGCGCTGTTTCAGGGCCTGCAGCTTCGTTGAAGGGCGGCGCAACGAGTGGCGATAGTTTTTAGCCAGCATTGCGTCGTACACCCGTGAGGCGGGTTACCGCCTCCGTAGAGATACTCAATCGCTGAGTAAACGCCGTGAAGTCCCAAGCCGAGCCGTAAAAATGCCAGGTATGGAATAAGAAATCCTGGGCTACCAAGATAACGGCGGCGAGTGGTTGAGCAGGGGCAGGGTTGCCGCCATGGTCATGTCCGTAAATCCGTTTAGGTTTGAAAAGTAAACAAAAAGCATGTCAAGATCATGAAAGAATTAACTGCGTCGCTGGCTGGACAATTCCTGCGTCGACTGCGTCAGTTTGTCAGCATCGGCAGTGCCTTGATGGTTGCGGTTGGGCTGTTTATTCTTGCGCCTCTGTTCACGCCAGTGGCAGCCTTAGCCGCCGACACAAGCGGCAACTGGAATCTGGATGACGGCTCGGGCCACCGGCTGGGTGCAGTGCTCTTTGAGCGCTCCGATATCAACTCCCCTTCTGGTCTGCGACTGCGACTGAATGCGGAGTCTGCCGGGCTGAAGTTGGATCACACCCACCCCTTGGTGCTGAGAGATGGCAATCAACAGACTTGGAACCTCGAAAACCTCAGCCAAGAACTGCTGACCACCGCAGGTGGCAAGCTCCCGGTGGATTCCTCCCAATACAATGCGGGCTGCCTCAATCCGATCCCTACCGATGGCATCACGATGCAGATCATTGTGCCTAGTTCGGCAGGTGACCTGAGCTTTGATCTGGTGCCCGGCCAGATTCAGACATTGCACTCCCTGACAGAAGCTACCAAAGGATGCTCAAAGACTGGAATATCCGGTTAATTCCTAAATATCGAACCACTCCAAAAGTGGTTCTTTTTTTGCAAAGACTTGGCAACAAAAGTGGTGCTCAGTAGGTTGTGTCACAGGCAAGAACGTGGGCTCGGGGTTCCTTGCTATTCCACTCCAAATATGCGGTACCAGATTCGGGACGGCGCAAAGGCCTTGCAGGGGTCACGCTGGGATTGGTTGGATAGGTGCGGCCGTCGTAGGGCAGCTCAGCAAAATAACCATTGCCCGCATCTAGCCGCACGCGAGTGATCAAGTTCTTCCAGCCATTGTATCGCCGCTGCGTCACGATCAGGGGATCTTTGAACAGGCTCATTTGCGTCACCAGCTGCAGCTTGCCGGGGCTGGGTTCACGGAAAATCAGCAGCGGACAACCGCCGGTGCCGCAGAACATGGGCCCCACCACCTGGGCTATCAGCTCGCTTCTGCCGTCGCCATTGAGATCCACCCGACTCCATGTGTAGCGATGGGCAGGCATGCGCTCGCATTCAACCTTGATCTTCCTGCGCATCGCCATTTTGGCCTCATCACTGCCGGGATCAGGTCCATGGCCCTGAGCATCATTAATCTGCACAGGGAAGAGTGCCTGGCGTAATGCTGCCTCAAGAGTGGGATTGGGCGCAGATTCGGCTGGAACCGAACGCAACAGCCTGGGAGTAGCGCTCGTGACTGGCTGAGCCTGCAGCGGCGGAGCTACCAACACTATCGAAACCGCAAGGGTGACGATGCCAGGAAGATTGCGGATGCTGCATGTGTTGCTGGAGTTACGGAGATTCATCTTGGGCTCAAATGGTGGTATTTGCCCGAGCCTGGATTGTGAGGGAAGAGAAGGCGCTTCCACGGGGCTTGCCCGCCGCAGGACAGGCACGTAGATTGAAGCCATGAAGGCCCAAATCCTGACCCGCACCGACGTCGAAGCCCACGTCACCGCTGCTCGCACGGAAATTCTACGGTTTGGGGTGCAGCGCCTGGCGCTTTTTGGCTCCGTGCAGCGGAACGAAGCGCGTGGGGATAGCGACGTGGATATGCTAGTCGAGTTTGCCCCAGGCCAGAAGACCTTCGATCATCTCCTCGCGTTGGCCGAGCTGTTGGAAGAGAAGTTAGGCCATCGGGTGGAACTGGTCACAGCCGAATCCCTTTCACCCTATTTGCGTCCATACATCCTCAATGAAGCTCAGGATGTCCTTTGCACTTCGTGAATACCTGCGGCATATCGCGGATGAAGCGGCATATCTTGAGCAAGCGACGACCGGGGTTAGTCGCGAAGCCTTCCTCAAGGATCCGACGCTGCAGCGCGCGTGTGTGCGTAGCTTCGAAATCATCGGCGAGGCAACAAAAAATATTCCGACCGAACTCCGTGAGGCTCACCCCGACGTGGAGTGGCGCGCGATGGCGGGGATGCGAGATCGATTGATTCACGACTACTTCGGCGTCGATCTTGATCTCGTTTGGGATGTGATCCAAGTTAAAATCCCGATGCTCCGACGCCAGATCGAGTTTATCATTTCCACATTGTAGATTAGTGTTTGTACTGACAGTTGATGAGCGGAGCGCCGATTAACTCAACAGATCAAGGCCAGGGTGTTCCAGGGCCCCGCATCGGCAATTACAACAGGGATAACAGCGGCAGTTGCCTCAGCCGGAAGCAAAGTCGTTAATGCTGAAGCAGTGCCTCCAACTCAGCCACCATCTCTCGCACCCGGTTTCTCTGTAGCCCCCAGCCCCCCCAAGCAACCTCCCAGCACTGGCTACCCACCAACCGCGCCCGCCCGTCTACCATCCCGCTCAGACAACCCGTTTGCGGCGCAACGAGTCATGGGTTTGGGCGAGAACAATCCTTGCCGGGTGTTCCTCTCCCACACCTCTGAGTTCCGCAACTTCCCCAGGGGCCGCTCCTACATGGCGGCAGTGGAGAGCGCCGTATCGGCAGCTGGCCACGTGATCGTGGACATGCGGGAGTTTGCCGCCAGCGACGCGGCGCCGGCCCAGGTGTGCCAGGAGAAAGTGCGGGGCTGCGAGCTGTATCTGGGCATCTTTGGCACCCGTTACGGCTCACCGGTGCGGGATCGGCCGGAGGTTTCCTACACCGAGCTGGAGTTCGAAACCGCCTCCGATCCGGCCCATCCCCTGGAGCGGCTGGTGTTTCTGCTCGATCAGGAGGCGGAAAATCCGGGGATCCCGGCCAAGTGGCTGAATGATCCAATCCACGGCGCGAGCCAACAGGCCTTTCTGCGCAAGGTGAAGGATGCCGGTCTCACCCTGCAGACCTTCCGCAATCCCGACGAGCTGGCCCGCCTGGTGGAGCGCAGCCTGGCGGAATGGCAGCAGTGTGAACGGGGCCGGCAAGCGGGACTGGCCCAGAGCCGGCAGTTGACAGTTGTGCAAACAACCCGGGTGCCCTTCATGGCCCCCGACCTACCGATCGGCTTCGTGCAGCGCCCCAAACAGTTCGAGGCGCTGCGAGCCCTGCTGCTGGAGGGTGAACGCAAGGATCCGGTGGCGATCACCACCGCCCTCACCGGTGCCGGCGGCTTCGGCAAAACAACCCTGGCCGCCGCCCTCTGCCACGACGAGGAGGTGATCCAGGCCTTCGACGACGGCATCCTCTGGACCACGTTGGGCGAGACGCCCGACCTGGCCGATGCCCTGGCCAAGCTCCATGCCGGCCTCACCGGCGAGCGCCCCGCCTTCAAAGATGCCGAAGACGCCGCCACCAGCCTGGCTGAACGGCTGGAGGGCAAGAACTGCCTGGTCGTGATCGACGACGTCTGGGATCCGGCCCATCTGGAGCCCTTCCTGCGCGGCGGCCCGGGCTGCGCCCGCCTGATCACCAGCCGCCTGCTGCAGGTGGCCACCGATGTGCAGGCCCAGCGGCTGCTGGTGGATGAGATGAGCGCCAGCGAAGCGGTGGCAATGCTCACGGCCCGGCTGCCGCACCCACCAACGGATTTGGTGCCCTTCCAGGCCCTGGCCCAGGCGCTGGGGGAATGGCCCCTGCTGCTGCGGCTGGCGGCCAGCGCCATGGCCGAACTGGTCGAATTGGGCAGCAGCGTGGCCGAGGCCCTGGCAACCATCCTGGACGACCTGGCCGAGGGCGGCATCACCAGCTGGGATCGCGACTCCCCCAGCGACCGCAACGCCGCCGTCGCCCAGACGCTGCAGCTCAGCCTCAAACGGCTGACCGCTGCAGAGCAGGAGCATTACAAGAGGTTGGCGGTGTTTCCAGAAGACGAACCGATCCCGCTGCAAGTGGCCTCGGAGCTTTGGGGGCTGGACGGCAGCAACAGCCGCCGCCTGGCGGTGAAGCTGGCCACGGCCTCCCTGCTGGAGTTCAACCCCGCCGCAGGCCTGATCCGCCTCCACGATGTGTTGCGGGCTTTCCTCGGCCAAACCCTTGGCCAAGCAGCGCTGGCCCAGGCCCATGCCGGCCTGATCGATGCCTTTGGCGATCCCCACCAGCTGCCCCACCCCTACGCCTGGCGCTGGATCGGCTACCACCTCGAAGCGGCCGGCCGCCAAAGCCAACTCGATGCCCTGCTGCTGAATCTCAGCTGGCTGCAGCACAAGCTCAACGCCACCGGCATCGCCGCCCTGGAGCGGGAGTTTGACCACGCCACGGCTTCTGCTGCGCTGCAGCGCTTGCGGCGGCGGCTGGTCAACGCCTCCCACGTGCTGGCCGCCCAGCCAGAGCAACTCCCTTCCCAACTCCTGGCCCGCTGGCCCACCGATCCCCCGGGCGGACCCAGCGACGCTGCGCCGCCAAGCCTGCGCGACCAGGCCAGCACCCAGCTCCAGAATGCTGGCGGCCTGCGCCCCCTCACTGCCAGCCTTCTGGCCAACGAGGCCTTGCTGCGCACCCTCAGCGGTCATGGTGGCACGGTGACCGCCTTGGCGATGCTCCCCGACGGGCGGCTCGCTTCGGGGGCATTTGATATCACCATCAAGCTCTGGGATCCGGCCAGCGGCCAGCTCCAAGCCACCCTGGAAGGCCATTCAGGCTCGGTGAGGGCCCTGGCGGTGCTCCCCGACGGGCGGCTCGCTTCGGGGGCAGACGATGGCACCATCAAGCTCTGGGATCCGGCCAGCGCCGAACCCGAATCCAGTCAGCCGCAATTCGTAGCCGATGCCGCCATCACCGCCCTGGCCTTCCTGCCCGCCACCCCAACCATGGTGGCAGGTGATGCCAGCGGCCGATTGCACTGGTTGCGCCTGCCCGGGCCTTGAGCCAGCCGCCCAGGCATGTTTCGCTTTGCACGGACCCCCTGCAGCCCCCGGTCGCTTGCCCTTAGATGGAACGATCGCCGTTGCTGCGGCCCGCCTTACCCCATGACCACCACACTCACCCCTCCCACCACCACCGGTAGCGTCGCCCGCGGCGAGGACGGCGAGGGCAGCCTGCAGGTGCATCTCGACCCCAGCATGAAGATTGAGGAGGGTGCCCTGGTGATCGCCGTCTACGGCAAGGGCGGCATCGGCAAATCCACCACTTCCTCCAACCTCTCGGCCGCTTTCTCCAAGCTGGGCAAACGGGTGCTGCAAATCGGCTGTGATCCCAAGCACGATTCCACCTTCACCCTCACCAAGAAGATGGTGCCCACGGTGATCGACATCCTCGAAACCGTCGACTTCCACACCGAAGAATTGCGCCCCGAAGATTTTGTCTTTGAGGGTTACAACGGCGTCCAGTGCATCGAAGCCGGCGGGCCCCCGGCGGGTACCGGTTGCGGTGGCTATGTCACCGGCCAAACCGTCAAACTACTCAAAGAGCACCACCTGCTCGAAGAAACCGATGTGGTGATCTTTGATGTGCTGGGTGATGTGGTCTGCGGTGGCTTCGCCGCACCGCTGCAGCACGCCAACTACTGCCTGATCGTTACCGCCAACGATTTCGATTCGATCTTCGCGATGAATCGCATCATCGCCGCGATTCAGGCCAAAGCCAAGAACTACAAAGTCCGCCTTGGTGGCGTCGTCGCCAACCGCAGCCGCGAAACCGACCAAATCGATAAATTCAACGCCCGCGTCGGCATGAAAACCATGGCCCACTTCCAAGATGTGGATGCCGTGCGCCGCTCACGCCTCAAAAAATGCACCATCTTCGAGATGGAATCCAGCCCCGAAGTCGACGCCGTCCAACAGGAATACCTCAAGCTGGCCCGCACCATGCTCGAAAACGTCGAGCCCCTGGAGGCCGAATCCCTCAAGGACCGCGAAATCTTCGACCTGCTCGGTTTCGATTGAA
>CANGZM010000113.1 GCA_947458155.1 Synechococcaceae cyanobacterium
GAGAATAGGGGATTCGAACCCCTGACCTCTGCGGTGCGATCGCAGCGCTCTACCAGCTGAGCCAATTCCCCGTCACAGGCCATTATCACCGTTAGTGCGTCCAGGCTCAAGCCATGGCAGACACCCAGCCCACGATCACCGCTGAGCAGTTGCAGAATTTTGACGAGCAGTCGATTGCGGCCTTGGCCGCCCGGCTGGAGGAGGACGATTACCCAACCCCCTTTGACGGCCTCCAGGATTGGCACCTGCTGCGGGCCCTGGCAATTCACCGCCCCGATTTGGCTTTTCCCTACGTGCACCTGGTGGACCAGGAACCCTTTGATGAGGAATGAGACTGGTTTGGAGCGGGGCGGTTACTGAAGGGGGGGCGAGTCTGGCGCTGGCCTCAGCTTGATGGCCCTCAGCTTGATAGCCCTCAACTTGATGGCAATGATTCCACCGCTGCCAGGGCGGCGGGAACCTGGAGCAGGTCCATGAAGCTGCGCAGTTGCAGCCGGGGGATGTAGGGCCAGCCGCCGCTGTGCTCCATGTCCTCCAGCAGACGGAACAATTCATTGCGGCCGCTGGGAAGGCTGGCGAGGAAGGGGCCGTCCTGGATCGAGCGATGCAGCTGTTCCAGCCGGCGCAGTAGCCGCAGCAGCTCCTGGGGATCGTCCTTGAGGGTCTGGGCCAATTGCTCCAGGGCCGCCACCTTGGCGTCCAGATCATCACTGGCTACTGGCTTTGGCTGGCTCTGGGGATCGCTCGGATCGCTGCTGTCCATGCACCGCTCTCTCATACAGGTTGTTGAGAGCAGTGGCAACCTATCAGGCATGGACGGGGGACGCCGGTAGGATCCCGCCAGCCCAGTTCATCACGCATCTCTGCGGCTCTTCTCCCCATGCGTTTCCGACCCCTGCTGGCCCTCGTGCTGGCGCTGTGCCTGACCCTGGTCACCGCCTGCACCAGCGGGGCCAAGGCTGGGGATCGCGCCAGCACCACTTACGACGACATCGTCAACACCGGGCGGGCCAATGACTGCCCCACGCTGCCCGATTCGGCCCGTGGCTCGATTGCCCTCGATTCCAACGCCCGCTATCAGCTCAAGGAAATCTGCCTCCATCCCAGTGAGGTAGCAGTAAAGGGTGAACCCACCAACAAGCGTCAAGAAGCCCAGTTTGTGACGGGTAAAATCCTCACCCGCTACACCTCCAGCCTCGATCAGGTCTACGGCGACCTCACCATCGACGGCGACAAACTCACCTTCAAGGAGCTCGGTGGCATTGACTTCCAGCCTGTGACGGTGCTCCTTCCTGGCGGTGAAGAAGTTCCCTTCACCTTCTCTACCAAGGAATTGCTGGCCGAATCCAGCGGTAATGCCCTCACCACCAGCACCGACTTCACTGGCAACTACCGGGCCCCCAGCTACCGCACCAGCAACTTCCTTGATCCCAAAGGTCGTGGCCTCACCACCGGTTACAGCAGTGCGGTGGGCCTGGTGCCCGCCGGTGACGAATACAGCAAGGAAACCGTGAAGGCCTACGTCGATGGCACCGGCACCATGAACCTATCGATCACCAAGATCGACAGCGATACCGGTGAATTCGCTGGCGTGTTCACTGCCATTCAACCCTCCGACACCGACATGGGCACCAAGTCCGCCGTCGATGTCAAGATCAGCGGCGAACTCTATGGAAGGCTGGAAAAGGCTTGAGCTTCGACGCTCTTGATCTTCGACATCCTTGATTAAGGGGGGCATGACCCCCCTTTTTTTGTCGGTTTCGGCTGCTGGCAGCCGCTTGGCTGTCGTCTGGGAGAATCACCGCCATCTGCTTAGGGCTCCCCGGGCCCGCCCTTTTCCGCCATGTCCCTTGCTCCAACAGGTGCCGACACCGGCTTGATTCGCCCCCATGGCGGCACCCTGGTGGATCTGATGGTGGCGGCCGACCAGCGCCAGGCCGTCGCTGGCGCCGTCGATCGAGTCGTCGCTTGCAGTGATCGCAATGCCTGCGACGTCGAACTTCTGGTAGTCGGCGGTTTTTCTCCCCTGCGGGGCTTCATGCACCAGCAGGACTACGAAGCGGTGGTGGCGAACTACCGCACCAGCAGTGGCCTGTTGTTTGGCCTGCCGATCGTCTTTGACACCGATGACGCCAGCATCGCCATCGGCGAGCGCCTGTTGCTCACCTACAGGGGCCAGGACCTGGCGGTGTTGACGGTGGAAAGCCGCTGGGAACCCGACAAGGTCAAGGAGGCCATGGGCTGTTACGGCACCACCTCCCTCGAACACCCGGCCGTCCGCATGATCGCCTGCGAACGGGGCCGTTTTTACCTGGGCGGGCGCATCCAGGGGCTGGCCCTGCCCCAGCGGGACTTCCCCTGCCGCACCCCGGCCCAGGTGCGCGCCACCCTGCCCCATGGCCAGGATGTGGTGGCTTTCCAGTGCCGCAATCCCATCCACCGGGCCCACTACGAGTTATTCACTCGCTCCTTGGAGGCCACCAACGTCAGTCGCCAGGCCGTGGTGCTGGTCCATCCCACCTGCGGGCCCACCCAGGACGACGACATTCCCGGCAGCGTCCGCTTTCAGACCTACGAAAAGTTGGCGGCGGAGGTGAACAATCCCCGTATACGTTGGGCCTACCTGCCCTATTCGATGCACATGGCCGGCCCCCGCGAGGCGCTGCAGCACATGTTGATCCGCAAAAATTACGGTTGCACCCATTTCATCATCGGTCGCGACATGGCGGGCTGCAAGTCCAGCCTCAGCGGCAGCGATTTTTACGGTGCCTACCAGGCCCAGGATTTCGCCAGGGACCACGCCAGTGAATTGGGTATGGAAACCGTGCCATCCCTCAATCTCGTTTATACCGAGGAGGAGGGCTACGTCACCGCCGAACATGCCGAGGCCCGTGGCCTCCATGTCAAAAACCTCAGTGGCACCCAATTCCGTCGCATGCTGCGGGGCGGTGAGGAGATTCCCGAGTGGTTCGCCTTCCGCAGCGTCGTCGAGGTGCTGCGCGCCGCAGCTTGATCGCCCCGCCCTACCCCTGGGGCGGTTAACGTTCCTTAATCATCAATTCTTCCCATGAGGATGCAGCCGTGAAGAAAAGCTGGCGCAACGCAGGGCTCTACGCATTACTGGTGATTGTCTGCATAGCCGTCGGCACGGCCTTCCTCGACCCCAGGCAGCCCGCTAACCAACCCCGCACGCTCCGCTACAGCGATTTTGTTGAGGCGGTTCAAGCCAAAGAAATTTCCCGGGTGGTGATTTCTCCCGATCGCGGCTCGGCCCAGGTGGTCGAAAACGATGGCCGTCGGGCCGTGGTCAACCTGGCTCCCGATCGCGATCTGCTCAAGCTGCTGACCGACAACAACGTCGACATCGCCGTTCAGCCCACCCGCGAGGCAGCCCCCTGGCAGCAGGCCCTCGGCAGTCTCATCTTCCCTCTGTTGTTGCTGGGGGGGCTGTTCTTCCTGCTGCGGCGGGCCCAGGGTGGTGGTGGCAATCCCGCCATGAACTTCGGCAAAAGCAAGGCCCGAGTCCAGATGGAGCCCCAGACCCAGGTGACCTTTGGTGATGTCGCCGGCATTGAGGGGGCCAAGCTCGAACTTACCGAGGTGGTTGATTTCCTCAAGAACCCCGATCGCTTCACTGCCGTAGGCGCCAAGATTCCCAAAGGCGTGCTGTTGGTGGGCCCTCCGGGCACCGGCAAAACCCTGCTGGCCAAGGCGGTGGCCGGTGAGGCCGGTGTGCCTTTCTTCTCGATTTCAGGCTCTGAATTTGTCGAGATGTTTGTCGGCGTTGGTGCCAGCCGCGTGCGCGATCTGTTCGAACAGGCCAAGAAAAATGCCCCTTGCATCGTCTTCATCGACGAAATTGATGCCGTCGGCCGTCAACGGGGTGCCGGTTTGGGCGGCGGCAACGACGAACGGGAGCAGACCCTTAACCAGCTGCTCACCGAGATGGATGGCTTTGAGGGCAATAACGGCATCATCATCGTTGCGGCCACCAATCGCCCTGACGTGCTTGATTCGGCCCTGATGCGGCCCGGTCGTTTTGACCGCCAGGTGGTGGTTGATCGGCCCGATTACAGCGGTCGCCTCCAGATCCTGGGGGTTCACGCCCGGGGCAAAACCCTCGCCAAGGATGTGGACCTCGATCGGGTCGCCCGCCGCACCCCCGGCTTCACCGGTGCCGACCTGGCCAACCTGCTTAATGAAGCGGCCATCCTGGCGGCCCGTCGCCAGCTCACCGAAATCTCCATGGATGAGGTGAACGACTCCATCGAGCGCGTCATGGCCGGACCAGAGAAAAAGGACCGGGTCATGAGCGAGCGCCGCAAGCGCCTTGTCGCTTACCACGAGGCCGGCCACGCCCTAGTCGGTGCCCTGATGCCGGATTATGACCCGGTGCAAAAAATCAGCATCATTCCCCGGGGTCAGGCCGGCGGACTCACCTTCTTCACCCCCAGCGAAGAGCGGATGGAATCGGGTCTCTATTCCCGTGCCTATCTCCAAAACCAAATGGCCGTCGCCCTCGGTGGTCGGGTTGCCGAGGAGATTGTGTACGGTGCCGATGAGGTGACCACCGGCGCCTCCAATGATCTCCAGCAGGTGGCCCGCGTCGCCCGTCAGATGGTCACCCGCTTTGGCATGAGTGACAAGCTCGGACCCCTGGCCCTGGGCCGCTCCCAGGGCGGCATGTTCCTCGGCCGCGATATCGCCGCCGAGCGCGATTTCTCCGAAGACACTGCCGCCGCCATCGACGACGAGGTCTCCCAGTTGGTGGACGCTGCTTACCACCGTGCCACCGACGTGCTCAACGCCAACCGGTCCGTTCTCGATGAGCTGGCCGAGCTGCTGGTGGAGCAGGAAACCGTCGATGCCGAGCAGCTGCAAGAGCTGCTGATCAACCGTGATGTCACGGTGGCCTCCTACGTCTGATCCAAACGCCCTGATCGCTTCGTTACGGCGCCAGCCCCTGCTGCTGGTTCTCAGACCCGAGTGTCCTTTGCACGCCAGTCCCCTGCTGGCGTTGCTTCAGGACCTCGGGTTTGTTCATGTTGAACTCGCCTGGCGATCCGGCCCCCGCTGGGTTGAGCAGTGCCGCCAGCTCAAGGATCAATTTCCCCGGCTGCAACTCGGGGCGGCATCGCTCTGCACAACGACGGCCCTGCAGAGCGCCGCCGCCGCCGGTTTGAGCTATGGCGTTTCACCGATCCTCGATCCAGCCATGATCCGCCTGGCCGCCCAGCTGCAGTTCACCCTGGTGCCAGGCGTCTACAGCCCCACCGAAGTGGATCGGGCCCGCCAGTGGGGTTCTGCCATCGTCAAGCTGTTCCCCGCTTGCAGCCTTGGACCCGGTTACTGGCGCCGTCTACGCGAGCCCCTTGGCGAGCCGCTGCCCTTTTGCATCGCCGCCGGTGGTCTCCAAATCGACGACGTGCGGCCTTGGCTGGCGGCAGGAGTTGACGCCGTGGCCCTTGGCTCCACCCTGAGTACCCCATCGTCTCCCCTTTCCAGTGGCCTCAATCGGGACCAGATCGGCCAACTCCAAACCTTGATCGGCTCGCTTGTGCCATGAAATCGGCGCCAAACGGTTGCTGTTTGCCCCTCTTAATGCTACTGATGAGACAGTGAACACCCTTTCTATGTCTCAGCTCACCATCCAGATCAGCGAAAAGGGCGATGCCCTGATTGCCCAGTTGCAGAAGGAGATCTTCCAACGGCGTCGCAAAAAGGTGAGTGCCGAGGGCGTGATCGAAACCCTGATCGAAAGCGGCGCCAAATCCCAATCCGATAAGCGCTTTGCCGCCTCCTGGCAAAACCTGGTCGCCGACATTGAAAAGGCGGCCAAGGTGGCCCAAACCCATGGGGCCAAACCCGCCAACCTCAGCGATGCCGAATGGGCGCTGGTCTTGGCACACCGCACCCGCACAGGCGTTGGCGAAGCGGACAAACCGAAGGGTCGCACCAGCCCGAGCCGCACCAGCCCGAGCCGCAGCAGGTCAACAACTACCAGGGCTGCCGCCAAGCCTCGGACAAGTCGCAGTGCCGCCCCAGCCAGGTCAGCCAGCAGCTCAGCTCCGGTGGGTTCCACTTCCTCCAGGGCCAAAGCCACCTCCTCGCGCAGCAAAGCCGCCAGCAGCAGGGCGAAAGCCAGCGCTAAGGCCCTGGCCTTGGCGGCACCAGTCCTGGCCCCTGAGGTTGCCGAAGTCAGCACGGCTGCCCTTGGGGAGACCTTTGCAATTGTGGACACCTTTTCGCCAGCCACCCCACCATCTGCTCCCACATCAACCCGTCGCACCCGCACCCGCAGCACCGCCACCAATGGAGCCAAGCCGCGGAGTGCCTCCAGTCCGGCGGCACGCCGCATGGCCAAGGCGGCCACTCGCCTAAGCATCTCAGCGACCAAATCAGCATCCCCCAAGGCCACCCCTGCAGCCCCCATCCCCGTCAGCTACCCCAACGCCGACGATGGCCTGGCAGCAAACAGCGAAAATCCTGCGGACTGAGGCCTTAATGGGGCCCTTAGCGCCTTACCAGAGGCTGCACTGCGCTTGTTGGCGCAGCAGGTGATCAGCCAGCACCAGGGCCACCATCGCCTCCACCATCGGCACGGCCCGCGGCAGCACGCAGGGATCATGGCGGCCTTTGGCCGCCAGGGTGGTGGCCTTGCCCTCGGAATCGATCGTTTGCTGCTCCTTGCGGATCGTGGCGGTGGGCTTGAAGGCCAGCCGGATCACGATCGGCTCGCCGTTGCTGATGCCGCCTTGGATGCCGCCGGAGTTGTTGGTGGCGGTGTGCAGCGAGCCGTCGCTGGTGGCCAGGAAGGCGTCGTTGTGCTCGCTGCCCCTGAGCAGGGTGCCGGCAAAACCCGAGCCGATCTCGAAGCCCTTGGTGGCGGGCAGTGACATCAGCGCCTTGGCCAGGTCCGCCTCCAGCTTGTCGAACACCGGCATCCCCAGCCCCACTGGCGGGTTGCGCACCACGCACTCGATCACGCCGCCGCAGGAATCCCCCTCCCGGCCAATGGCCTCGATGCGGGCAATCATCCGCTCCGCCGTGGCTGGGTCGGGGCAGCGCACGATGTTGGCTTCCACGTCGTCGCGACTCACCCGCTCGCCATCCACCAACGTCTCAATGTCGTGGATGCGCCGCACCCAGGCAATTACTTCGGTGCCGTTGGCTCGGGCCAGCAGTTGGCGGGCGATGGCGCCGGCCGCCACCCGGCCGATCGTCTCCCGCGCCGAGGCCCGGCCACCGCCGCTGCGGGCCTGGATGCCGTATTTGGCCTGGTAGGTGGCATCGGCGTGGGAGGGGCGGAAGGCCACCGCCATCTCCTGGTAGTCCTGCGGGCGTTGATCCTTGTTGCGCACCAGCATCGCGATCGGCGTGCCGAGGGTGACGCCGTCGAGCAGGCCGCTGAGGATCTCCACCTGGTCGTCCTCCTTACGGGGGGTGGTGATCTTGCTTTGGCCGGGCTTGCGGCGATCGAGGTCCGCCTGGATCGCCGCCAGGTCGAGTTCGAGCCTTGGCGGGCAACCGTCCACGATCACACCGACGCCGCCGCCGTGGGATTCGCCGAAGCTGTGGATGCGGAAGAGGGTGCCGAAGCTGCTGCCCATGGGCGATCTGCGCTGGGTCGAGCCTACAAACC
>CANGZM010000114.1 GCA_947458155.1 Synechococcaceae cyanobacterium
CCCCGCCCTCGATCCGATCGTGCGGGGCCTGGCGGAGCTGCCCTGGCTGGCCGAGATCGTCATCGGCCTGGATCAAGCCGATGAGGAGGGCTACCGCCACGCCCGCCGCTACTTCAGCCGATTACCCCAGCCCCACCATTTGATCTGGAATGACGGTCCCCGCGTCCAGGCCCTGGTGGCCGACCTGGCCGCCCAGCGGTTGGCCCCCGCCGACCGGGGCAAGGGCCACAACATCTGGATGTGTATGGGGCTGGCCCAAGCCACCGGCGTTGGCCAGGTGGTGGCCCTGCACGATTGCGATGTATTGACCTTTGAACCCCGCAGCCTGGCGCGGCTCGTCTATCCGGTGATTCACCCCACGGCCAACTTCGTATTTGCCAAGGCCTATTACCCCCGCATCAGCGAGGCGGGATTGCTGTACGGACGGGTGAGCCGGTTGTTTGTGACGCCCCTGCTGCGGGCCCTGATGCGCTGCCTGCCCCCCAGCCGCTACCTGGATTTCCTCAACAGCTTCCGCTATCCCCTCGCCGGGGAATGCGCCCTGAGGATGGAGGCGGCCCACCGGCTGCACCTGCCCTCGGACTGGGGCCTGGAGATCGGCATTCTCACCGAGGTATTCCGGGACCACTCCACCCGCCAACTTTGCCAAGTGGCCATCGCCGAGCGCTACGACCACAAGCACCAGCCCCTGGCAGCGGGGGCGGCGGACCGGGGCCTGGCCCGCATGGGCCGCGACATCGCCTCCAGCCTGTTCAACGGCCTGGCGTCCCAGGGCCAGGTACTCGACCTGGGATTGGTACGCACGGTTGTCAGTGCCTACCAGCGGATCGTGCTGGACCTGCTGGACTCCTACGCTGCCGATGCCGCCATCAATGGACTCAGCATCGACCGGGGCGCCGAATCCCTGGCGGTCGATTGCTTCACCAACAGCCTGTTCGAAGCGGGTCAACACTTCGTTCAGGAAAACAGCCACCGCCCCCTGACCCCCACCTGGGATGAGGTGCTTCGCCTCCAGCCCGACGCCCTCGAGCGGCTGCGAGCGGCGGTGAGCGAAGACCGCACCACAGCCTGATCCTCGCCTCCTTGACCCTCCCGACCCCAACCCCGACCCAGACCCCCATGTCCCCCCAGAGCCCCGCCACACTCCTTGGTGTGATCAACCTGTCACCGGAGTCGATGGTCAGCGACTCGGTGGTGGGCTCCGAAGCGCAAATGCTGGAGCGGGCCGCCTGGCTGAGCCAGGAGGGCTGCAGCATTCTTGATTTGGGGGCCCGCTCGATCACCCCGACCGCGGCGATGATCGACGACGCCGAAGAGCAGCGGCGCCTGGTGGGCCCCCTGCGGCGCCTGCGGGCCGAGGGCTATCGGGTTTCGGTAGACACTTGGAGTTCGGACACGGTGCGCTTCGCCCTGCGGGAAGGCGCCACCGATATCAACTTCACCGGCGCCAGCCTTGAGCCGCAGGCGTTGGAGGCCGTGGCCCAGGTCGGTGCCCCGCTGATGCTCACCTACATGCCCTACGGCGATGCCTACCGCATGCGGGAGGCCGATCCAGTGCCCTACCGGCTGCAGGGCCTGCTGGATCATCTCGGTCCCCGGGTGGAGCAGGCGCGGGCCGCAGGAGTAAAGGAGGTGATCATCGACCCCAACTTGGGCATCATTCACCCTGCCACCGATGACTACGCCAAGGTGCAGCTGCAGAACGGCGTGCTCTGGAACCTGGATCGGCTGCGGGTGCTGGGTTGTCCGATCCTTCTCTATGCGGCCCGCAAGCCCGAGCGGCTGGCCCGCATCCTGTTTGCCTCCAACGTGCTCTATGCCGGCCCCGATGTGATCCGCACCCACCATCCAGACCTGATCAACCAACTGCGCCAAGCCGAAACGATCGAAACCCGATGACAACAGCACCCCTGCAGGGGCGGGTCGCCCTGGTCACCGGCGCCGGGCGCCGCACCGGTCGCTGCATCGCCCTGGCCCTGGCCGGCGCCGGCGCCGATGTGCTGGTGCACTGCCACCACAGCCAGACCGAAGCCCAGCAAGTGGTGCAGGAAATCAGCTCCCTGGGCCGTCGGGCCAAGGTGGTGCAGGCCGACCTGGGCGATGCCGCAGCCACCCAAGCGGCCTGCAGCCAAGCGGCTGCGGACTTTGGCCGCCTGGATATTTTGGTCAATAACGCCTGTGGCATCATCTGGAAACGCCTCCATGACCTCAGCGTGGCCGAATGGCACGCCGGGGTGGAGCAAACCCTGCACATCACCTATCACGCCTGCCGGGCGGTACTGCCGCTGATGCGCCAGCAGGGCTTCGGCCGCATCGTCAACCTGATTGATGTGGATGCCGACAGCCACAGCTCAGTGCCGGCCCTCACCTCCTACAAGATCGGCAAGACGGGGGTGCTGATGCTCACCCGCACCCTGGCGGTCACCGAGGCTCCCCACGGCATCACCGTCAACGGCGTTTCGCCCGGCACCCTCGACAACTCCGAACGCAAACCCCCCCTGGAACGCATTCCCGCCGGCCGCTACGGCAGCGAGGCCGAAATCGCCAGGGCGGTGCTGTTCCTGGTGGATCCAGAAAGTTCCTACATCACCGGCACCAATATTAAGGTGTCTGGTGGTTATTTGATCTGAGGTCTTTCCCAGTGGACCAACGCCCCCAAATTGATGCCATCGAGATCGCTTGAAGCCCTGGGGATGCGCCTGCTGCGCTGGCGCCATCGCCTCTCGGTGCCGCAGTTCACGGTGATCACCGGTGCCCTGCTGATTGCCGCAGGCACCCTGCTGCTGGCCTCACCCCTCTGTTCCACCGACGACGTGGGTCTCTGGCAGGCCCTGTTCACGGTGACCTCGGCCCTGACCGTAACGGGGCTTTCCATCATTGATGTGGGCAAGGACCTCACCTTCTTCGGGCAGGTGACCCTGGCCGCTTTGATCGTCGTCGGTGGCCTCGGCCTGATGGCGATCACCACCTTTTTGCAGGGTTTCGTGCAAGGTCGCTCCGGTTTGCGTCTACGCCTCGACAAGGGCCGGGCCCTCGATGAATTCGGCGTCGGCGGCATCGGTCCCACCTTTAACCAGATCCTGATCGCCGCCGGTTGCTTTATGGGGGCAGGCACATTAATTCTCTACACCTTCGGCTTCACCGACATCAGCAACCACGCCGAAAGACTTTGGGCGGCAATGTTTCACTGCATAAGTGCTTACAACAACGCTGGCTTCGGTCTCTGGAGCGACAACCTGGTGGGCTACAAGGCCAATCCCGTCGTCAACGGCGTCATCGGCGCATTGATCGTTAGCGGCGGCATCGGTTGGCGCGTCACCAACGAACTCTGGCAGCTCTGGCGCAAACGCCTCTCGCGGCAACCGCTGCGCCACCTCAGTCTGCACACACGCCTGGTGCTGCGCAGCACTTTGCTGTTGATCCTGCTGGGGGCCTTTGGGTTGCTGTTCACCGAAAGGTTCGCGCCCGATGGGGTCGTGCATTCCCTCAGCCTCTGGGAAAAGCTGCAGGTCACCCTGTTTCAGTCGATCACCACCCGCACCGCCGGCTTCAATACGGTGCCGCTTTCAATCGAGACGCTCTCGGATGCGGGCCTGCTGCTGATGATCGTGCTGATGTTCATCGGTGCCAGCCCCGGCGGCACCGGGGGTGGGATCAAGACCACCACCTTCGCCGTGCTGATGGGGGCCACCCGCTCCACCCTGGAAGGTCGCAAGTCGGTGATCATTCACAAGCACGAGCTTGCCGGCGACATCGTGCTCAAGGCCGTGGGTGTGGCCCTGGCCTCGGGGCTGTTCGTGATCATGATGACCCTGCTGCTCGGCATCGGCCCCACAGCCGGTGGGGCACCGAGCGGCCAGTCCTTCAGCTTCCTTGAGAAGCTGTTCACCTGCATGTCGGCCTTCTGCACCGTCGGCCTCGATGTTGGGGTTACCGCCAACTTGAACCGCTGGGGCCAGCTGGTGCTGATTGTGGGCATGTTCGTGGGCAGGATTGGCATCATGCTGTTGCTCTCAGCCCTCTACGGCAGCCGTCCCCAGTCCAGGGTCGGTTACCCCCGCGCCGATCTCTTCCTCTAAATTCCTGAGCCAATGACAGCAAGCAACAACTGGTGGCCCTGGGGGCCAAAGGAAGCGGAAGTCCAGGGCACCTTTGCGGTGATCGGGGTGGGACGGTTCGGATCGGCCGTCTGCGATGAACTTACCCAGAACGGTGCTTCGGTGTTGGCCATCGATGCCAATCAGCGCGCCATTGACGCCGTCAGCCTGATCGATCCCGCAATCGAAGCCAGGGTGGTGGATTGCACCGATGAGGAGGCCCTGCGCGAGGCAGGGGCCCTGGAAGTCGACACGGTGGTGGTCGCCATCGGCGAACCGATCGAAGCCAGCATCACCGCCACCTTGATCGTCAAGCACAGCGATGACACCAAGGTGAAGCAGGTGATATCCCGGGCCACCAGTGATCTGCACCTGAAGATGCTGCAGCGGGTGGGAGCTGACCGGGTGGTCTATCCGTCCAAAATGCAGGGCCACCGCCTCGGACTGGAGCTAGTGCGTCCGAACCTGCTGGAACGGCTGCGGCTCGATGATCGCAACAGCATCGAGGAAATCCGGGTGCCACCCTCCTTTGTGGACCGATCGCTGCGGGACTTGAACCTGCGCAAGAGCCACGGCGTCACCGTGCTGGCTGTGGGCCCGGAAAACCAGCTAACGGTGAACCCGCCGGCTTCCCACGTGCTCAAGGCGGGCGAGCTGTTGGTGGTGATGGGATCGGGCGCCGCCCTCAATGGGTTGCCCAATAGCTGAGATCTAGTCGGTGCGCAGTGAACCCTTCGCGGCCCGGATCCAGGCCACGATCGCGCCACCTTGCAGCGCAGGCGTCGATGGGCGAAAGCAGATTCCTGATGTGCCCCCCCACCCACTACGACGTCGATTACGTCATCAACCCCTGGATGGAGGGCAACGTGCATCGCTCCGCCAAGGCGGTGGCCGCGGCCCAGTGGCAGCAGTTGCAGGAGGTGCTGGCCGGCCATGCCCGGGTGGAGCAGCTCGAACCCCAGCCGGGCCTGCCCGATCTGGTGTTCACGGCCAATGCCGGCGTGGTGGTGGATGACAGGGTGGTGGTGGCCCGCTTCTTCCACCCGGAGCGCCAGGGGGAGGAGCCCTGGTTCCAACAGTGGTTTGAAAGCCAGGGCTACCGCGTCACGCTGCTACCCGCCGATCTGCCCTTTGAGGGGGCCGGCGACGCCCTGCTGGATCGCAGCGGCGGTTGGCTGTGGGCGGGCTATGGCTTCCGCTCCGAACTAGCGGCCCATCCCCTGCTGGCCGAGGCCCTGGCGGTGGAGGTGCTGTCGTTGCGCCTGATGGACGAACGCTTTTACCACCTCGATACCTGCTTCTGCCCGCTCAGCGATGGCACCCTGCTCTATTACCCGCCGGCGTTTGATTTCTATTCCAACCGCCTGATTGAAACCCGCGTGCCCGCCGCAAAGCGGCTGGTGGTGGGAGAAGCCGACGCCCTGGCCTTCGCCTGCAACGCCGTGAATGTGGGCCGCAGCGTGATTCTCAACCAGGCCAGCGCCGGGCTGCGGCACCAACTGGAAACGCGGGGCTACGACGTGGTGGAAACGCCGCTGAGCGAATTTCTCAAGGCGGGTGGTGCCGCCAAATGCCTCACCCTGCGGCTCGATGAGCCCCGCCTGGTCACCGAGACGGCGACAGGGGCGGGGCTGGGTCTCCAGGGCCCACCCCCGTCCAGCTTGAGCCGCACGATCCGGCTGCAGGGCCACCTGCTGGACAGTGGCCTGATCAACCGGGCCCTGGATCGCATCGTCGAGGGAGGTGGCAGCTTCCAGGTGCTGGATTTCGCCCTGGGCCAGCAGCGCCACAGCCCCTCCAGCGCCGCGATCCGGGTCAGCGCCCCCGATGGCGAGGTGATGGCCGACCTGATGGCGCGGTTGATTGCCCTAGGGGCCCTGGCCACGGCAGACGGGGAGTGCGATGCCGCCCTGGCGGAGGTGCTGCAGGACGGCGTGGCGCCGGACGACTTTTATGTCAGCACCATCTATCCCACCGAGGTGCGGCTGGCTGGCCGCTGGCATCGGGTGGGGCGGCAACGCATGGATGGGGCTCTGGTGCTGAGGCCAGACGTGCCGGAATCAGCCGCGCTGGCCCAAGTGGAGTGCCGCCTGCTGCGGGATCTGCGGGCCGGAGAGCAGGTGGTGGTGGGCGTGGAGGGTCTGCGCACCCTGCGACCGGAGCCAGCGCGGGAGGGCAGAGAAGCGCGGCAGGCGGATTTCAGCTTCATGGCGGCGGGGGTGTCGAGCGAGCGGCGGGTGGAGCTGGTGGTGGAGCAAATGGCCTGGGAGTGGCGCCGCATCCGGGATCGGGGCGGCAAGGTGGTGGTGGTGGCCGGCCCCGTGGTGATCCACACCGGCGGCGGCGCCCACCTGGCCCAGCTGGTGCGCGAGGGTTACGTGCAGGCCCTGTTGGGCGGCAATGCCATCGCCGTCCATGATGTGGAGCAGGCCCTGATGGGCACCTCCCTGGGGGTGGATCTGCAGCAGGGGCTGGCGGTCCATGGCGGCCACCGCCACCACCTCAAAGCGATCAACACGATTCGCCGCTGCGGCAGCTTGGCGGCGGCCGTCGAGCAAGGGGTGCTCAACCAGGGCATCTTCCACGCCTGCGTGCGGCGGGGCGTGCCCTTTGTGCTGGCCGGCTCGATCCGCGATGACGGCCCCCTGCCCGACACCGAAATGGACCTGATCCGCGCCCAAGCCGCCTATGCCCAGGCCCTGGAGGGGGCGGAGATGGTGCTGATGCTCTCTTCGATGCTCCATTCAATCGGCGTTGGCAACATGACCCCCGCCGGGGTGAAGCTGGTGTGTGTCGACATCAACCCGGCGGTGGTGACCAAGCTCAGCGACCGCGGTTCGCTGGAATCGGTGGGCGTGGTGACGGATGTGGGGCTGTTCCTGAGCCTGCTGGTGCGGCAACTGGATCGGCTCAACCAGGCATGGCAGGAGGCTGAAGTGGGCAGCCACCGGGCGGCCTGATGACCAGGTCCCTATTGAGACCAGGTCCCCGTTGAGAAGAGGTCCCTGTTGAGAAGAGGTTGCAAGAAAGCAGCTCGGGGGCCTAGATTGCGATCTGTTCTCAACAAGGCGATTTTTGGCCGATTCCATGGTGGGCAGCCTCTGTCGTGAGGTGGATGGAATCAGGAGGCGCGCCAGCCAGCTGCTGCTGGCGATGCGCTCCTGTCAGGACGCCGCTCTCAGTCGCCGGCTGGGGCTGGAGCTGCGCCAGCTGCAGCAACGCCGCAGCGAACTGCTGCGCACCGCCACATCCTGGAGCAAGCAGTCCGGCGTCAAGGATGAATTGGCGCTGGAGTTCTTGATCGAGATAGCAAACCGCTCCCCGCTGGAGGGGCACTGGGCCCACTGAGAATCAGGCCAGTTTGGCGGGTTCGTGCTGGCCCTCAGCCAGCTCAGCATCGAGGATCAACAGGGCGGCGGGCTGATTCTGGGCCAGGCGCACCCGACCCAACAGATGGGCGAATTGGTTTTCGGAATCCAGTTGGCCGCTGATATGGGGATCTAG
>CANGZM010000115.1 GCA_947458155.1 Synechococcaceae cyanobacterium
GTGGTCCCATCACTGAGCGATAGCTCCAGCGGGCACTTGCTGTTCGCTGGAAGGCTGATGTGCTCGACGCTCGCCGCCTGCACACGCTCCTCCAGCGCAAACTCGGCGATCACCTCACGGCAGAAGGCAGCAAAGAGATCGGTGTGCGGCAAGCCATACGCTCCTTCCAGCTGGCGATGGCGCTGCTGGCGGTGGGCAAAGCACCTCAGGGCATGGGCGTTTGGATGGGGGTGATGGGGCGAGGGTGATCGCAGCCAGGGGATCTCGAAGCGCTCCATCTGACGCTGCCAGCGGCTCAACCAGCGGCCGCTGGGATCCACGATGCGTAGCCGGCGGTGCAGCCGCGACCTTTTCTGCAGCAGCAGACAACTGAGGGCGAGAGCTTGGGGTCCGGCCCCGACCATCACAAGATCAGCCATGGGCGGACCGCCAGGTACGCAACCTGCTAGAACGAAAACCATTCTCAGCATATGGGGCCCCGGCTCCTCCCTGGCCATGGCCTTCTCCAGCCCTGTTCCCGCCGCCGAGCGCCTGCCGGTGACAGTTCTCACCGGTTACCTCGGTGCCGGCAAAACCACATTGCTCAACCGGATCCTCACCCATGAGCACGGCCTCAAGGTGGCGGTGATCGTGAACGAATTCGGCGAGGTGGGCATCGATAACCAGCTCGTGGTGGATGCCGATGAGGAGATTTTTGAGATGAACAACGGCTGCATTTGCTGCACCGTGCGCGGTGATCTCATCCGCATCATCGGCAACCTGATGAAGCGCCGTGATCGCTTTGATCACCTGGTGATCGAAACCACCGGCCTGGCCGACCCGGCACCGGTGATCCAGACCTTCTTTGTGGATGAAGACCTGCGCGATGAGCTGCGGCTGGACGCGGTGGTCACGTTGGTAGACCTCAAGCATGTGGAGCAGCACTGGGACACAGAGGAGGTGCAGGAGCAGCTGGCCTTTGCCGATGTGCTGGTGCTCAACAAGGCCGATCTGGTGAGCGACGCTGAGCGTGACGCCATCGAGCGACGGGTGCGCGCCATTAACCCCGTGGCCCGCCTGCTCACCAGCCACAACGCCGATGTGCCGATGCACGAGCTGCTGGGGGTGGAAGCATTTGAGCTGGAGCGTGCCCTGAGCCTCGATCCGGGCTTTTTGGTCGACGAGCACGCCCACGAACACGACGATGCCGTGGGCTCGGTTGCCCTGGTGGAAGAACGGCCGATGGACCTTGAGAAGCTCGGGCGCTGGCTGTCTGATCTGGTGGCCAAGCGCGGTGCTGATCTGTTCCGGATGAAAGGCATCATCCAGCTCCAGGGAGAAGCGCGTCGCTACGTGTTTCAGTCAGTGCACATGCTGCTGGATGGCGATTTCGATCGCCCCTGGAAAGCCGCGGAGCGGCGCCGCACCGAATTCGTGATCATCGGCCGCGATCTCGATGCCGAGGCCCTGCGAGCCGGCTTCCTGGCCTGTGTCGCCTGAGCTGTCGATGGCAACCTCGGCCCCGCTGGTGAGCGAACGGCTCTGCGGCGATCTGCAGCAGCCGATCTCGGCCCTGGCCTGGTCGGCCGAGGGAGAGTTTCTGGCGATCGCCAGCGCCGGTGGTGAATTGCTGCTGCTCGATTTCGGCGCCGGCTGTGAGGAGCTGCTGCGGGGCGACCGCGACAGCAGCCTCGATGTGGTGGGCTTCAGCAGCGATGGCCAATTCCTGATGGCCGCTGGCCAGGACGGCGAGCTGCTGCTCTGGGAGCTGGGCGGCAGCGGGGTGCGGCCGCTGGCCATGGAACCCTTGCCGTTAGGGGGCGGCTGGATAGATGCGGCGGCCTGGCAGCCGGGTGGTTTGTTGCTGGCGGTGGCGGCCGGGCGCGAGCTGCGGCTCTGGGATGGGGCCAGCCGCCAGTGGCGCCAGCCACCGCTGCCGTTGCCCGGCACCATCCAGGCTCTGGCCTGGAGCGCCGATGGGGTGCGGCTGGCTGCCAGCTGCCACGGTGAGCTGGTGCTGTGGCAGCCGGGTCTGAGCACGCTGGCCGATCCGCCGCTGCGTAACCCGATGGCCTCGGCCGGCCTGGCCCTGGCCTTTTCAGGGCCGGGCCACCATCTGGCCTGCGGCATGCTGGATCGCTCCCTGCTGGTGTGGCCCCAGGGCTGCCAGGGCCAGCCCTGGCAATTCAGCGGTTTCCCCGCCAAGGTGCGCCAGCTGGCCTGGAGCGAGCAGCCCGGCCGCCTGGCACCGCTGCTGGCCAGCGCCGCCGCAGAGGCCGTGATCCTGTGGACCCAGGTGAAGCAGGGCTCCAAGGCCTGGCAACCCGAACCGTTGCTGTGGCACGAAAAGCGCGTCAATGCGCTGGCCTTTGCGCCCGGGAGCACCCTGTTGGCTAGTGCCTCCAGCGATGGCAACGTGGCGCTCTGGGATGGCAGAGGGCGAATCCTGCAGCCGCTTGAGGGGCAGGGCAGCGGCTTCAATGCCCTGGCCTGGCGACCGGATGGCCGCCACCTGGCTGCCGGTGATGCCCAGGGGCGTTGGTGGCTGTGGCCGGTGGCTGTGCCACCGCGCGAACGGCAGGGGCAGCGCGCAGGGGCCGGCTTCAGACTCAAACCTTAGAATGAGAATCATTATCACAACATGGCTGCTGATGCGTTCTTTTGCTGGGCTCCAGGCCCTGTCGAAGTTGAGCGGGGTGGTGATCGGGGCCTTGATGCTGGCGGCCTGCGGCGCACCCCGCCACAACGCCCCTGATGCAACAGCTGACAAGGCTTTCAAAGTGGTCACCACCTTCCTGCCGATCACCCTGTTCACCCGCGCCGTGGCGGGCGATTGCGCCACCGTTACCGCACTGATCCCTCCCAACCTGGGCCCCCACGATTTCCAGGCCAAGCCTGGAGACCTGACCGCCCTGCGCCAGGCTCGGGTGCTGGTGAAGAACGGCCTGGAGATGGAGAGTTTCCTGGGCAAGCTCATCGCTTCCGCCGCCAATCCCCAGCTGCAGGTGATCGATTCCAGCCGCGGCGTCGCCACCCTGGACACGGAGCACCATGACGACGGCCATGGCGGGGAGCAGAGCCACGGCCATGGCCATGGCCATGATCACGGTGCCGTGAATCCCCACATCTGGCTGGATCCGCTAAGGGCGGTGCAGCAGGTGGAAACCATCCGTGATGGTCTGATCCAGGCCGATCCCAGCTGCGCTGACGGCTACCGGCGCAACGCGGCCGCCTACACCGCACAGCTGAAACAACTGAACAGCGACATCGCCGCTCAGCTCAAGCCCTATCGGGGCAAAACGTTTGTGGCCTTCCACGATTTCGCCCCCTACTTCGCCCAGCGCTATGGCCTCAAGGCCGAGTACTTGGTGGATGTGCCCGAGCTCAATCCCTCGCCGGCGGATCTGCAGCGGGTGGCGGCCGAGGTTAAGCGCAGCCAGCTCAATGCCATGCTGAGCGAACCCCAGGAGGGCGACCGCTCCTTCAATGCCCTGGCTAAGGATCTAGGAGTGAAGGTGGTGGTGTTTGATCCGCTGGAGACGGCCACGCAGGAGGCCTCGCGCGATCCCTCCACCTATCTGAAGCTGATGCGCCGCAACGCAGCCGATTTGCGCCAGGCCTTCGGGCAATGACAGACAACGCCCCAGTGCTGCTGGTGGAGAGCCTGAGCGTTCGCCGTGGTGAGCAGCTGGCTGTGGAGCAGGTGAGTTTTCAGCTCGCCCGCGAAACCGATACGGCGCTGGTGGGTCCCAACGGTGCCGGCAAGAGCAGCCTGGTGGGCGCCGTGCTCGGTCTGCTTCCCACGGCCTCAGGCACCGTGCAGATCCTGGGCCACGCCCTCGGCCCAGCGGGCGAGTTGCCTCGGGCGGTGCGTGCACAAATCGCCTACCTGCCCCAGAGCTTGGCGTTACAGGGCCGCTTTCCGCTCACGGTGGGGGAATTCGTGGGCTTTGGCTTTGATCCGCCGGGCCTCAGCCTGGCCTGGCTGGGGTGCCGGCGCCGATCCGAGGCCGTGCAATTTGCCCTGAAGCGAACCGGCTGCCAGGACCTGGCGGAACGCCGGCTCAGCGAGCTCTCCGGTGGTCAGCTCAAGCGGGTGCTGCTGGCCTTCTGCGTGGTGCGGCCCCGCCAGTTGCTGGTGCTTGATGAGGCCCAGGCTGGCCTTGATGCCCCCAGCAGCGAGCAGTTCCAGGAGCTGCTGCTGGAGCTGCGCCGCCAAGAGGGCTGGACCGTGCTGCAGGTGTCGCACGATCTGGAGATGGTGCGCCGCAGCTGCGATCAGGTGCTGTGCCTGAACCGCCGCCTGCGCTGCAGTGGTGCCCCCGACCATGCGCTAAGTCCAGCGCGGTTGGCTGAGCTCTACGGCCCCAATGTGGTGCCCTACCGCCATCAACATGCCGGGGTTGGTGGCCATGGCTGATGCCGCAGGCTTGCTGGAGGTTGTGGGCCAGCCGTTCATGCAGCGGGCTCTGCTCGGCGGCCTGCTCACCGGCGCCTTGGGCGGGCTGCTGGGCAGTTTCGCGGTGCTGCGTCAGCTTTCGTTCTTCAGCGATGCCCTGGGCCATTCGGCCCTGCTTGGCATCAGCCTGGGCATCCTGCTGGGGATCAATCCCACCCTGGTACTGATCCCGTTCGCGGTGCTGTTCGCCCTGCTGGTGAATCAGCTGGTGGCCCGCAGCGGCCTGCCGGCCGACGCCCTGCTCAACATTGTCTATTCCACCTCTCTCGCTTTTGCGGTGGTGGCCCTGAGCCTGGTGGAGACCTACCGCGGCGGCATTCAGCAGCTGCTGTTCGGTGACATCCTCGGCATCAGCTGGAGCGATCTGACGGTGATCGCGGTGCTGTTGATGGGCGCCTTGATCTATCTCGCCCTCAGCCTGCGCGCCCAAGTGCTGCTGACGCTCAACAGCGATCTGGCCGGAGCCTTTGGCGTGCGCAGCAACAGCCACCGCCTCACCTTCATTGTGCTGCTGGCGGTAGTGGTGGCCGTGTCGATCAAAGCGGTGGGGGTGCTGCTGATCAGTGCCTTCGTGGTGATTCCGGCCTGCGGGGGGCGGTTGGTGAGTCGCCACTTCCCGTTCTATGCCCTGCTCTCCGCCTGCCTCGGCGGTGGCTGTGCCCTGCTGGGCCTGCTGGGTTCAGGCCTCACCAACCTGCCATCCGGGCCCTGCGTGGTGATCGTGCAATTTGCGGGCTTCCTGTTGGCGCTGCTGGTCAGCAAAACAACCCGCTGCTCTCAAGCAGGTGTCTTCCTCCACTCAGGGAGGCAGCCATAGGGCCAGGCGGCCGCGCTGTCCCACCGGTGTCAGGGCCAGATCCGGGTCTCCAATCAGCATCAGTTCGGGGGATTGCGGTCTGGCGCCAGGGCTGCCCAGAGGCCGCAGGGCCAACAGCAGCTGGTTGCGGCTTGGATCGAGACTGATCGGTGTGCCCGGCTCCAGCTCCCAGTTGTTGAGGCTGCGGCGAGCCAGAATGGAGCCCTTGCGATTGAGTTCCAGCACGGTGAGATCAGGGCGCTGAATCGCCTCAATCTGGGCCAGCCAAAGCCGTTCACCGCCCCCCAGGCAACTGCTGGCCACCAGCGCCTGGCTGCCGAGCCAGAGCTGGCGCGGTGCCTGCCCGGGTTCGATCAACTCGAGCGAACGGCGAAAGTCGGGCCAGTGGCGCACCAGCAGGGCGCGCCCAGCACGCGGGCAGAAGCTGCTCAGGTCGCGGCTGCCTGGCAGTATCTGTAGTCGCGCCGGTCGCGGTGGCAAGTCGTGGAGGGTGAGGCCTTCGCTTGCTGGAACCACCACGGCGCCCCCCTGGGGAAGCAGTCGCATCGGACCGCTGGCCTCGATCGCCAGCGAACGGGGCCTTTGCCCCTTGGGCCAGAGCAGCGTCTGCACGCTCATGGGCTCAGGGCCGCCGCTCTGGATCAGCAGATCGCCGCGTCGGTTGCTGCTCAGATGGGCAAACAGGGCGCGCCCATCCCCCAGCGCGATGGGTGCCTGGGCCTGCACCGGCGCCAACCCCTGGCTGGCCGGCGCCAGGTTGCGTTGGCGCAAAGGAATCCGCCAGATCTGCTGCCCTGCGGGAGTGGGGCTTACCAGGGCCACTCCCGAGCCATCGCCAAGGGGCTCGACGGCCAGGATCTGCGACCACACCGGTGAGATGGCTTGCCAGCGCCCATCGGCCTGGCGCAGCTGCAGCTGCTCGCCGCCGCGCACCGGTACCACCGCGATGATGCGGGGCCTGGGATCCCACAGCCAGCGGCTGGGCGGCAGGGCCGTTTGGCGGCGGTCATTTCCTGCCAGGGTGAGGCTGATCGGGCCGTTGATGCGGCTACCCGGCGCCAGGCTCAACTTGAGTCGGTTGCCGTTACCCAGCCAGCGCACGTTGAAGGGCGGCTCAATCCGGCTGCTGGCGGCCACGCTGGCGCGATCCATCGGCCGGCTGAACTGGAGCTCCAGGGAGGCGGGGCCGCTGCTGGCCTCGCTCTGCTGCAGCTCCACGAGTCGAGGTGGCAGGCGCAGCAGCAGTTGTTGCTGGCCCACTGCCAATACCAGCGGCACCATCAGGGCCAGCGCCAGCCGATTCATGGCTCCAGAGGCCGTCGTGGGCGCGGGATCACTGAGATCCGTTGCGGAATCACCACCAGTTCTTCCCCGTCAAGACCCTGTTGCACGGCCATCGATCCCGTGATCTGCAGCCATTGATCCGCTTTTGGCAAAGGGTTGCCAGCGGGCCAGCGCACCGGCAGGCCAATCGGCGTGCCATCGGCCAGGCAGCAGCGCACCAGTAGCCGTGCCAGCAGGGGCGGGCCATCGTTGCGGGGGAGCACGAATCCACTGATGCGCACAGGATCGCCCACATAGAGCCGCGGGTCGCTCTGAGTGCGCAGCAGCCGTACCCAGTCAGTGAGGCTGCGTTGGGCCGGTGGCAGTACAAAAGCCAGTTCGGCTTCGCTGCTGTCGTCGCCGGGGCGGCGCTGAGCCAGATCGGCAAAAGAAGGGTTCGGAGGCAGACAGATCAGCAGCACGGCGATCAGGGCTGTGGCAACCAGCGACTGCCAGTGGCGGGAGGTCAGGGCTTCAGCGACTACTGGGGCAGCGGTTTTGCTCCTTCGTCCCTGCAGTGGCAGCACCAGCAGCATCGCCCACACGAGCAGCAGCAACCCGGCAATGCTCACCAATGGGTGAAACACACCGCGCAGCAGCAGATCCAGCCGTCCATCGATGCTTGAGCGCAGCAGCACCAGGCCCCATAGGGCCAGCGCGACGGCCTGCGGGACGTGCGACTTCACAGCAGCCACAGGTTGATCCACTGACTGATGAGCAGCACACTCAAGCCGGCCCCAACCGAGGCCAGCACCAGGCCCCGTGGCCGCAGGAGCAGGCCCAGCAATCCCGCCAGTTTCAGGTCGATCACGGGGCCCAGCAACAGAAAGGCCAGCAGGGCCCCCGGGGTCACCTGGGCCGCGAAGCTCAGGGCCAGAAAAGCATCCACGCTCGAGCACACCGAGATCACCACGCTCAGAGCCATCAGCGCCAAAATGGA
>CANGZM010000116.1 GCA_947458155.1 Synechococcaceae cyanobacterium
AATTCGGGCCACACTCTGCCTGTTCGGCGGACTCATCCGCCTTCTGACATCAGCCTTGATTGCCTCGCTGTAACGACGCATTGCTCTGCTCCATCAAGCCCCCGGGTTTGCGATTGAGAGGGGTGACATCTTTCCTGGTAGTGGGGGATAGTCGCGTTCTCTTCTATATGGTGGATTTCCAATTATTACGTCAAAGCATGGTTGTCGCAAATCTAGCCCGTTTAGGGTGCAAGTGAGTGGATTTAGTTCTATAATCTTACTGTCAGAGAGATTGGCAAGATGAGGCGTGATCTCTGAATCAAGGATAACAGTATTGCCGCAAATTATGTTGTTAGATAAGTCGGGAAGAATTGCTCCGTCTAGATTAGCAAACTGAAGCACATGAAGCCCCGATACAAGTTGAATGCCAAGAGTAAGCCGAGTAGTCTCACATGCTTCTTTATCAATATCAATTCCATAAATGTGTTCTTCAAGTATGCGCTTTCTTTCTGCTATGGTTAAACTGAGTTCACCTTTGTAGTCCTTTTCAACAGGTAATTCAATTCCGCGAGGCCTTTGCGCTGGCGTGAACCGAAGAATATCTGACACTTCTTCGCTTGCAAGATATGCATTTAAATACCAGTCTAGTAGCCACTGATAAGCTTCTGCCAAAAATGTACCGGAACCGCATGCAGGATCGAGGATACGCAGTGACTCTAGGAATACTATTGTGGGATTTGTCTTGGGCCTTATAATCCTATATTTACGTTTTAGAACCACAGCTTCCAATGCCCTTTGGGTAATATATTTAGCAACATAGTTTTGAGTATAATATATGCCGAAGTTGCGGCGGCGTTCTCCATCACGTATTTCTGCAAGCCCATTAGTTGCAGTGCTAACGCGAAGCGTGGCCCCAAGAAATCTCTCGTAAGCTTGGGATAAAATATCATGTGGTACAAGGCTAAATTCATAAGGGCAAGCCGGGGGATACATCTCGCGGATTGTTTCCCTCAGAACAAAGGTAAATAGACCTTTCTGCTCGACGCCAAGTCGAGCTGGTAGACTTGGGAAATTGTTGAATAGTTCAGAGTTAAAAACTTGCCGTGATCTATTCAGAATTGATCTGTATTCTTCAAAATCAAAAGCAGGACCCAAGCAATGGCGAAGGAAAATCTGCCCTGACTTGGCCTCAGCTACGCGCAGGAAAACGATTTGGTCTACAAGACGGCGAACATCTTTCTCAACTTCATCAATCGAAGGTGAAGGAATCAGTGCCTGAAAGAGAGTATTTGCGATTTTCAGGCGCCATCGAGCTAGATCATCAACAAATCGACTGTCAACGGTGATGGCATCCGCTTCAAGTTGTATGAGTGGTGATTCAGAAGCGGATATTGCTGATCTTGTCAGATGCCGCTCAACCCATTCTATATTCTCCGGCAATGCAATATCGTCTACACTGATATGCTTGATGATGAACGCACGAGGATCGTCATTAATTGATGGTGGATTTTTGCAATCTAGAATTGCCAAATTTCTAAAGTTAGTTAATATAGAGCAGGCATGGCCCAGCGAGTAACCATATCTACGTGATTGGAGGAGTGATTCCCTGGACATGCAAAGCTCTAGTGATGCCTTCTTGGCCTCAACCGTCAGTACAGGCTCACCCTTCACCATAAGTTGGTAGTCGGGTCTGTCCGAGTCAATTCTTCGTTCAACAATTACATCTTGAAGGTGAGAGGGTTTGCCAGCATGATTGCGAATATCCCACCCTAATATCTCCAATAATGGGTCGACATACTGCAGCCTAATCTCTGCTTCGTTAACATCAGTCTCAGCCAGCTCATTCCGTGATTTGTTAAGGAGATACTTGCTAACCAGCTGAAGCAACTGCGCATGATCCATCGTTGAAGGGGTTCTGCTATTGCAGGCACAATAGCCAAAGTTTGGGCTAAATGCCAGAGGTACACTGATGAAGCATGTGAGTTGACATAGTACAGATGGCTTTGATCGAGCTTTCCTCCCAACAATGAAATGCAGCGAGCCGACCGAAATAAGGGTATCTGCCTTGATAAGCTGCTGAGCGTCGCGGATTTGACGCGTTAGCTTGACCAATCTTTTAGCCAAGCAGCAATGACCCAGATTGACCCTGCAAGCCTTCTACAGCAGACGCCTTTGTCGAATGCGGCAAAATCTGCACGAAGACTCTTTTTTACGTCATTGGAACAGTCTTTAGCTGAGCGTGGCTACTTTCATGTGGACTGGATGTATGGGGCTGGGAGCTCAGTATTACTTAGGTTTGGTGGGGTCTTCTTCTTGTTGACCGCTAAACATGTTTTGACCAACAATATGCCCGAGGGCTTCCCGAATGAGTCTCCGTTCTGGGTCTCAATGCACACCCGTTCACGATGGGACTCTCTCCTAGACTTTATGTATCCAAGGAGGCTGTGGAATATTAGTGAACGAATCAGTCACGAAATACCACTTGTAGATCACGCTGATATTTGCTTAATCGAGCTATTTAATCCCTTACCAGGATCTGCTCCCGACTGCTTTATCGACCTTGACGCTGAAACGCCACCCTACCTTAATCAGGATCAGTTCTTCGAGGGTCAATTCTTAACTGTTTGCGGGTATCCCTTCCGCCTTAATAAATTCGCGCATGACGATACCAGGGAAAGGTTCACACATATGACCACCGTTCACAAAACTCTTGTTACCGGCGTTCTTCTCATTGAGGATAACCATGAAATGCTGATTTCCTTTGATGTCTCCGAGTCCGAGGCAAATCATGATTGCCTAAATGGCATGAGTGGTGGCCCTATTGTTAACCTCATGCCAGAAGCCTCTGACACGAAGCTCGCTGGCATCGCCATCTCAGCTGGCGATAATATCTGCAGATTCTATCCTTTCTTTGCAATTTATCAAGCAATCAGGGAATACTAGCAATGCTCATGCCAGATCATTGATCCTCTGTCTGATTTGACGAATCCAGGCTTAGTGGGTATGTGACTATGGGCGGCGAGATGCGTCTAGGACAGTATGCAGGCTAATTCTGCGATAGTGGTAGGCAAGTAAGCTCCTCGAAGTGAGCCATTAATATGTCGACAATCAAGCTAACATCAAGATGCAGCGGCGATGGCAAGCGTTGGGATGTCCGGCCTAACCTGGACTATGCTTGTGTTGTCCCCTGATCTCAAAGCATGTCAAAGAGAATTGTCTTTTTTAATCATAAAGGTGGCGTAAGCAAGACTACTACTGCATATAATCTTGCATGGAAACTTGCGGGGAGAAATAGGGTTCTTCTTGTAGATGCAGATCCACAGTGCAATTTGACGAGTCTTCTTATTGATCAGTTTGACAGGTACTACCTCGACGATGACACACGGCTTAACAATCTACGAGATGGTGTTGAAGTCGCATTTAAAGGGAGACCGGCTCCGATAACATCAATAACCTGCTTTAGATCCCCTCGCCAACCAGGTTTATATCTGATTCCTGGGCATCCCAATCTCTCAGAGTTTGATGCAGCGCTTACTTTTGCTCAAAACTCAAATAACGCTATTTCTACACTCGAAAACTTGCCGGGTGCGTTTGGCGCATTGATGAAGAGGGTAGAAGAAGCGTATGACATTGAATATACAGTAATTGATCTCAACCCAGGCCTAAGTTCAATTAATCAGAACTTCGTACTCACTTCAGATTACTTGGTTGTGCCAACTAATCCTGACCCTTTCTCGGTTATGGCACTTGAAACACTCAAATCAATCCTACCCCGTTGGGCCAGCTGGCTTCAACAAAATGGGCCTATATTTGCCGAATCTTCATATCCGATTAAGCTTTCACCTCCAAAACTACTGGGTACTGTAATTCAGCGTTTCAATGTCAGGAAAGGAAGGGCTGCTCTTCCGTACAGAGATAATATTGAGGAGATAAAGCGCAAGGTAGTTGAGGATCTTATGCCAGCTTTGCAGGTGTCTGGGATGCTCCTTGAGCGTGAAAAATATGGAAATACCTTGATAGATAATGGTCTTTGCTTATCTGAGATATCTGACTTCCAAGGTTTATTGCCTAAGGCTATTGCCGCTGGCGTCCCAGTATACGAGGTTACTGATGAGGAAATTAATGAGACCGGCAATGTACTTGAGCAAATGCAGTCCAATCGTTCTAGATTCAACAACTTGTTTACAGACCTAGCAGATGAGCTACGTCGCCTTACTGTATAATGCCTGCTATTCAGATGTTTGATGAGAGCATCAAGGATTCCATGCGGTTGCGCGCGCTTTACAATCACTGCGTTAACAACTTATTCCTACCAGGTGATTATGGGGACCTGCTACGCATGTCTCTAATATATTGCATGAGTGCACTGGATAAGCTTGTTCATGATTTAGTAGTTCATAACATGGTTGAGATATTTGCAAATCGCAGAGTGGCAACAACTAAATACAAAAGTGAAACAATTAATCTTGAGCATCATTTGGCTCTAGCGTCCGCTGTCCTGCCTCCCCCTGAAATTGTCTTTGAAGGTATAGTTAAATCAAAGATAGCCCACCTCTCATTTATGGATCCCCCTAAACTGGTCGATGCTTTGGCATTGATATGGAATGAAGAGCACAAGTGGCAAGCCATAGCAATTGAAATGGACAGCAATCGTGAGTCGGTTATCACTGAGCTAAAGAATCTTTACAGACGCAGGAACTTAATAGTTCATGAGATTGACTGGGATCCAGCCTCGGGTTCAAAAATGGAGATTCTACCTGATGACGCGGAAAGAGCTGAGAATTTTATTAAGATGCTAGGTGAGGCCATTGACCGTCTAATAGCATGACATCTTGCGGCATTACCAACAACCAGATCCAAAAGACGGGAGCAAGGGATGGCGTCTCAGTCAGAAGACCCGCCGGCTTCTGTTCTGGAACGTTAGACTTCATTTCAATGTAAGAGAAACCCACATGCCCAAAGACCTACTTTTATATACTCAGAATTTGCAACAAGCCAAGCTAGAGATTGAAAATTATGGCGGCAGGGTTACCCAGCAGTACACCGAGACTTGATCTTGCTAATATTCCAGACTCAGTTGAACCTGAGACTTTACAGAAATCCATAACTGTTCCACACGAGTCACTCGACTTGGTGTCACAACTAGCGAAAAATGCCTGGAATGGGCTTCAAGAAAAGAAACTAGCTGTGAACGCACCAAGTGCTACAGAAGGTCTCAGCTGGGACACGCCCGGGATATTCGCCACCTAGTTATGGTGATAATCAATCTGATGCAGTTAATCGTTCCGCCACCCTGACTGAAAATGCTTATGAAGAGTCCACTGGAACCTCAACGAGCCGCTATATGGTTGGATCAATAGCAGTTGGCGTTATAATTGTTTCAGGTATTGATTCTAATCTTACTTTCTCACCTGCGGAACAGCAGGAAGTGTGATTCAAGAAGTTCAAAAAAGTCTCAACTTTCTTGCGAGTGCTGAACCTCGTGCAAACATTTCCTTTGTTTATGATATTCGTCTTGTTACAGTATCCTCGCTGCCCGGTTCTACTGACACCTATGAAAATGCAGAATCACCTTGGCGTGACGCTGCGCTGCAGCAAATGGGTTTTCAGGCAAATCGTCTAGGCTCTGTGCAATATGTTCATAATCTATAAAGTAGCAGAAAAACTAACTTGGCTTATGTTGGATATTTCACTAAGTATCCCCTGCACAATTTTGCTTACGCAGTTGACGAGAAAGTATGCATGAACTATTTCAATGATGGATGGGGACCCGATCAAATTAACAGAGTTTTCGCTCATGAAACTTGCCACATATTTGGTGCTGCCGATGAGTATGGGAAATGTACTTGCGGTGGCAGTTATGGCCATCTTAGTGTCCCCAACAACAATTGCGTAAACTGTCACGGGTCACATGTATCGTGCTTGATGGATGGCAATGTACTGGAAATCTGTCAATGGTGTCGTGGTCAGATTGGATGGCATGATCGGTTATTCCCCTCATCTTGGAGTGGATGGAGCGAAGTCGGTGGCGGTGGTACCACCAATCTTCCGTTGACAACTACCGTCTTTAACAATCGCCTTTACCTTTTTGGTGTAAGCACTGATGGCCGCGAGTTCGTTAATACTTTAGCACCATGATAACTGGTATTCGACGGTCCTAAAAATTAAACCTTGAATGAAAATATTTCGAAACTCGGCTCGATGCTATTTGTACTGATTTATCTAACCTCATCAATCACCCGACCCATCCTCAGATTGTGTTCTCTGGCTGGAAGGGCGCTAGGCGAGTGATGATAAGCGTTGGCAGGACAATGACCGCCTTCAACGTGCTAGCAAATGGGATGACATCGTCAAATAATAATAATTTGCCGATGGTGACCGCTCAACAGTCAGCTGCGTTAGGCCTGGCCGGAATCCGCTTGCCGCCACTATCAATTCTTGATAACCTAAAAGCGAGGCCACCGGAACCAGCCATGCCGTCGAGCTACCTCATCGGGGAACATTTCGAGCAGTTCATCAAGAGCCAAATCCAGCAGGGCCCTTACACCGGCGCCAGGGAGGTATTCCGTGACGGGCTCCGGGCCCTTGAAGTTCGCGAGCAGCTCCGGGCCGCCAAGTTGGAGGCTCTCCGCTCTGATATCCAGCAAGGCATCAACAGCGGTCCCGGCAGGCCGGTGCAGGAAGTAGCGACTGAGCTTCATGCTCGCTATACACATTGAGCCGAACAGAGCGCACCCGCAGCGTGATTCAGTACCCCCCTTCGGCACCACCCCGCGCCCGCCCACCCGTCAACAGCACCAGCGGCAGGCCAGCAGAAACAACAGCCCCACCACCCGAAACACATCGCTGCAGGCCAGCAGCGAGGCCTGGCGGCCCACCTGGTCACTGAGTAGTTGCAGGGCCTGATCGGCGACCCGGCCGGGGCCCTCTCCCCTTGCGTGCACCAGGGCCTGCAACTGGCTCAGCCGTTCCTGCAGCAGCGGATTGGTCACCGTTAGCTGCTCCACCAGGTTGCTGCGATGCAACGAGCGGCGTTGGTCGAAAATCACCGCCAACAGGGCGATGCCAAAGCTGCCCCCCAACAGGCGAGTGAGGTTGTAAAAGCCAGTGCCGGCGCCCATGTCCTCGCGGGGCAAGGGGCCAAGGGTCACCAGGCTGAGGGAGGGCCAGTACATCGAATCGACTCCCGTAGCGGTCATCAGCGCCGCACGCGCACGTTGGCAGACAGGCCAGGCACCAACCTCAGCCCCTTGGTCTGTTGCGGATCCAGGGCGATGCGGGCGGTGATCCGCTGCACCACCTTGGTGAAGTTGCCGCTGGCGTTATCCGGGGGCAGCAGGGTGAAGCGGGCCCCCGACGCCGGCGCCAAACCGGTGATGCGGCCCTTGA
>CANGZM010000117.1 GCA_947458155.1 Synechococcaceae cyanobacterium
TCAAAGTGGTCGGCTGGGGAAATCTGGCCCAGGACCTGCAGAACCGTGCCCAAGCGGGCCAGCGACTGGTGGTTGAAGGGCGCCTGCGCATCAACACCGTAAGCCGGGCGGATGGAGTGAAAGAGAAGCGGGCCGAACTCACCCTGGCGAGGCTTCATCCCCTTGGGGAGGCTACCCATCAGGGCACAGCCAATGCGGCGGGAATTGCAGCGAGGCCAGAAGCGGCCCCGACGGCGGCTCCCGCGCCCCGCAACGTGCCCCGGCCGATCCCCCAAACCAGCCAAGCCCCCCGGCCAGCCCCGGAGGCCACAAGTCGCAGTACGGCGGTGGCCGCCGAAAAGCCACCCGTGTGGAACACATCGCCCCTGGTGGCTGATGACCTGCTCGATGGGGACGACGACATCCCCTTCTGAACCCCGTCGAGCCGCCATATCAACCCTAGCCATCTCAACCCAGGGGAAACCTCTCGTTGGCCTGGTCCAACATCTGCCCCAACTCCCGCTCCAGGGCCGCCAGATCCAGGCGCCACTGGGACCAGCGACCACCATCCAACTGCCGCAGCAGCCACTGACGGTCCTGGGCCAGCAAGGCGATCAGGGTTGCCGTGTCCTCAGCCTCAACGGGTTGCTCGCCCTTTGGATCGGGGGCAGGCTGGGACGACGGGAAGGAGCTGGCCATGGAAAGTGATCCCGATCCCAGAGGATGTCGCCATCTTGCCCCCTGCTGCAGGAGGATGGGGCCATGCAAGCCCTTTTTTCCCCCGGTTCGCTGATCACCGTGGCTGGAGCGGTTCTTACCGTGATTGGCTCGGTTGCTTACCTCACTGACAGCCCGAACCTCAGCCTGCCAGCCATTTTTTATGGCATACCTGTGCTGCTGGGAGGTCTGGCGCTCAAATCAGCCGAGCTGCCCCCGGCCCGCCGTCTCACGGACCCGACCCTGTTGCGCCCCTTGCGCGACTTGCCCGAGAACGAAAGTCTGCGCAAGTTGCTTGAGGATGTGAGCCGCTGGCGTTACGGCCAGAAAGCCCACCTGGAATCGTCCCTGGAGGCTCTAAAGCTCTGGGATGAGGACAAACCTCCCCAGTTGGAATCGATTGAGGAGATCCAGCAGGACAACGGCTATGGACTCCGCCTGTTGTTCAGCTGCCAGGGTGTGCCGTTCCAGCGGTGGCAGGACCGGCAGGATCGGCTGGGACGTTTCTTCGGACCTGGCCTGATGGCGCAACTGAGCCAACCGGATTCGGCCCACCTGCTGCTCACCCTGCTGCCCAACGCCAGCCCACCCGCCACCGCCGCTCCGTGAGTCAAGACCACACCGTCAGCCAGGCCGACAGCCTGCGGGTTTCCGTCCTCAGTGAAGCCCTGCCCTTCATCCAGCGCTTCGCGGGACGCTGCATGGTGGTGAAGTACGGCGGTGCAGCGATGGTGCGGGAGGACCTGCGCGAGGCGATCTTCCGGGACCTGGTGCTGCTCAGCTGCGTTGGCGTCAAGGTGGTGGTGGTCCATGGCGGTGGGCCGGAGATCAACACCTGGCTCGGACGCCTCCAGATCCAGCCTGAGTTCCGGGAGGGGTTGCGGGTGACGGACTCGCAAACCATGGATGTGGTTGAAATGGTGCTCGTCGGGCGCCTCAACAAACGCATCGTCAATGGGCTCAACTTGGTGGGGGGCCGGGCGGTTGGGCTGGCGGGCGGCGATGGCGGCCTGGTCACGGCCCGCACCCTCGGGGATGGCACCCACGGGCTGGTGGGGGACGTGGCTCATGTCGATCCAAGCGTGCTACTGCCGCTGCTGGAAAACGGCTACATGCCGGTGATCTCCAGCGTCGCCCCCGACCCGGCCGGCCAGGTACACAACATCAATGCCGACACAGTGGCCGGCGAGCTGGCTGCGGCGCTCCAGGCCGAAAAACTGATCCTGCTCACCGACACCGTGGGCATATTGCGGGACAAGGATGATCCGAACTCCCTAATCCCCCAGACCACCCTGGCCGAAGCCCGTGGGCTGATCGCCAGCGGGGTCGTGGCCGGCGGCATGACCCCCAAGACCGAATGCTGCATCCGTGCCCTGGCCCAGGGTGTGGGGGCCGCCCATATCCTTGATGGCCGGGTACCCCATTCCCTGCTGCTTGAGGTCTTCACCAACGCGGGCATCGGCACGATGGTGGTGGCCTCCGCCAAGGGCCTGACCAAAGCCTCCGGCCCCGCGCCCTGCTCCTGACGCGGCCATGACGACGGACCCCCTCCAACTGGCCAGAGTCGCCCTTGATCGTGGCGAGTACGGCCAGGTGCTGCGTTTGCTTGAGCCCCTCTGTGCCAGTCACCCAGCCACCAGCCCCGAGGGGGGGCGTCTGAGATTGCTTATGGCCACTGCCCTGATGGGCCAAGGCCGCACCGACAGCGCCGCCGCCTGCTGTCGCAGCCTGCAGGGGTGCCACGACCAGCAGCTGCGCCAGCAGGCCCGGGATCTGCTGCAAGTGCTGGAGGCCCCTGAGCTGAACCGACCCAGGGAATGGTCCCTCACCCTGCCGAGCCTGGCCAGCGCCCCGCCCCTGGAAAAGCTGAGCCGGGGGAGGTGGCGCCAGAGCCGCGCCGCCTCGCCGAAGCCGGAAGCCCCGCCTCCAGTCGGTCCCCTTGAGGCCCCGCGCGGCTTTGCCGCCCTGGTGGTGGCCCTGCTGCTGTCCGTTCTCCTTTCCCAATTGTTGGGGGGCTGCATGCGGGTGCAAAGCGAAATCCATTTCGCCGGGCCGGGTCGGCTGCAGATCAGCCATGCCCTCCGCCCGGCCAGCGGCAGCCCCTCCCCCCTGCAACAACGTTTCGTCGAGGCCCTGGGGCAAAGCCGCAACGGCGGCTTTCAACGGCATCGTGAAGGGGGCCAGGAAATCTTGCAAACCCGTGTGCTGGCTGCCCCCCAGGCCCTGGCAGCCCTAGGCCAAAGCTTCAGCCTGATCGGCGAGCTGGCGGCCACGCCGCTTGCCCCGCCCACCCTGGAGTTGCGCGAGCGCAACTGGCTGGTGGGCGTGCGCCAGCATCTGCTCCTGGATCTGGACCTCACCGCTGTGCCGAACCTGCCGGGGCTGCAGCTGGAAGTAGTGCTTGATCCTGTGGCACCAGGGGATGTGCAACGGGCCGAGCCCCTGGCCATCCGAACCGATTCGGAAAACAGCTCGGCCAGCTACCCCCGGCAAACCGGCTTTGGCAAGCGACTGGGGAGGGTGCTCTGGCCCCTGCAAAGCGGCCGCCGCAACACTCTGGAACTGGAATGCTGGCGGTGGAGTCCACTGGGCCTGGGCAGCCTGGTCATCGCCCTGTTGTTGGTGCTCTCCCTGGCCCTGCAACGGCTGCGGGTGAGCCTTGGCTTCGGCCTACCCGAACTGCCGGCCTAGCCCCTGGCAGCGAAGCCCATTGCCCATACCCCTCACAGGTTGAGCGGGTCCGGATCGATGGCCAGGGAAACCTTTGGGGGCAACAGGGCCCGCAGCTCCTGTTCCGGCGGCAGGGGCAAGGGGGAGCCAGCGGGACCGTGCAACAGCACCTGCCAGCGACTGCGACCGGCGACCCGCGCCACGGGAGCGGGAGCGGGGCCAATCGCCAACCAACCCTCCTGCTCCAGCCGGGGGCGAATCATCTCCACCAGGGCCGTGGCGGTGGTGGCCGTCGTGGCGGCAGAAACCCCAGCCAGCCGCAGCAGACAAGCCCGGGCGAAAGGGATCTGGCCCCCCATGCGCCTGAGGGCCAGTTCCTCGGCAAGAAACCGCTCATAACGACCATCTACCAGGTGGCGGATGACGGGATGATCGGGGTTGTAGGTCTGCACCAATACCTGGCCTGGGCGTTCGCCCCGGCCCGCCCGACCCGCCAACTGCAGCAACAGCTGGAGGCATTGTTCGGAAGCCCGCAGGTCAGGTCGGTGCAGGAGACCATCGGCGGCGAGCACGACCGCCAGGGTCACCTGGGGCAGATCCATCCCCTTGGCGAGCATCTGGGTGCCCACCAAGACATCGGCCTCGCCAGCGGCGAAGCGTTCGAGCAGGCGGCGATGGCCATCCCGTCCCCTGGTGGTGTCATGGTCAAAACGCAGCAGCCGCAGGTCCGGGAGTTCGCTGGCCAACTGTTCCATCACCCGCTGGGTTCCCGTCCCGAAGGGCTTGAAGGCGGTGGAACCGCAATGGCCGCAGCTGTCGGTCCTCTCCTGGCGGTGGTTGCACCAATGGCAGCGCAGCCATTCGTGCCCATCCCGGCGTCGGTGCACGGTTAAGGCCACATCACAGTGGGGACAGAGCACCGCCTCCCCACAACTGCGACAGCTCAAAAAGGTGCGATAGCCCCGCCGTGGCACCAGCACGACAGCCTGTTCGCCGCGGCCTGCGAGACGGCCCAGGGACTCCCTTAAAGGGAAGCTGATCAGGCGGCGATTACCTTCCGCCAACTCGGTACGCATGTCCACCACAAGAACCGGGGGCAACGAGCGCCCCTGGATGCGCTCCGGCAAGCGCAACAGGCGACATTGGGCCTGGGGTTCGTGGCTGGCCCACCAGGTTTCCAGAGATGGGGTGGCGCTGCCCAGGACCAGCCGGGCCCCGGAGCGACGGGCCCGCAGGCGGGCCACATCCCTGGCGTGATAACAGGGCATGGGACTCTCCTGTTTATAGGAGCCGTCATGCTCCTCATCGAGCACGATCAACCCCAAAGCACCCAGGGGCAGAAAAACCGCAGAGCGGGTACCCACCACCAGCAGGGGCTTGCGCCCGGCGGCCTCCAGGCAGGCTCGCCAAACCGCCACCCGCTCCCGCTCGGCCATGCCACTGTGGTACTCGAGTACCAAGCTGCCGAAGCGGCGGCGGCAGCGATCCAAAAGCTGGGGGATCAAGCCGATTTCGGGGGCGAGCAGCAGCACGCTGCGGCCTGCCTCTAGCTGGCGTGCGGCAGCCTGGAGGTACACCTCCGTCTTGCCCGATCCGGTCACCCCCCAAAGCAGGAACTCAGCCAGCCCCGTCCCGGCGCTAATGAGCGCAACGGCTTCAGCCTGGGCAGGGCTGGGATGGGGGGGCGACTCCAGCGGGCCACCATCGCGCCGGGCTGCCCCAGGCCCCCCCGCCACGGCAGCGGACCGGCTCAGCCGCTGCCGCTCGATCAGTCCTCGGCGCTCCAGGGCCGACAACACACTGGCGCTGCATCCGAGGGCGGCAAGCAGATCCTTTTGAGCCACCGCCTGCTTGTGAGTGGCCAGATGGGCCACCACTTGCCTTTGGCGCTCCGGCAGGTCGGCCAGTCCGTCCGCTGTGGTGTCCGCCGCATCGGCCAGTCGCAACGTCAGCACCTGCGGCTCCGCCGCCACCGGATCCCGCCGAGCTGCGGAGCGCTGGCCCAGCCATCCGGGGGGCAGCACACTGCGCAAGGTGCGAAAAAGGCTGGTGTGGGTGGCCTGGGCCACCTCAGCCACCAGGTCTTGCCAACCTGGATCGATGGCGGCGGCTTGCAACACCGTTTCGATGGGCTGCAGGACCAGCTCCGCCAGCTCACCGCTGAGGGTGGTGGGGAAGCCAACGACCAGGCCGGAGTGGCGTCTCCCCTGGAGCCGCACCAACACCAGGTCCCCAAGCCGAAGGGGCCACTCCTTGGGGTTGGCATAGGTGAAGATTCGTCCCTCCCTTCCGGCCTCCAGCCAGACCTCAACCCAGGTCGGCGCAGAGGGGGCGACCGCTGGTGCGCTCACGGCAGGCCGTCCCAATCTTGCAAACCTCTCACTCCATTCCTAGAATGTTGCTGTTGGGCAGTCCCACAGACTGCCGTCGGAACCAGGCAGAGTTCCGTCCATCAAGAAGTTCAACGGGGCCCTGAAGCCGGGTTTGAAACGCTGACTCGTCAGCGCCACCGGATCGCCATTCCCCCCTGACTTCATGGCCGACCCCATGCCCTCCGCAACGGAGGATCCGCGTGCCCATCGGATCCCTGGCCTCCCCACCATCATCCCCCAAGCCAAGTACTCCTGCGTCGCTTCCGATCGTTTTGCAGCGATCGCCATCGGCAGTGAGGCTCCCGCCCTGCCCAGGTTGTAACCCCATCTGAGTTTCCATGACCCCAGTAGCCGCCAAGGTTGATTCCACCGTCGCCGTTGCCAGCGAAACCCTGACCACGGACTTGGTCGGCGAGACTTCCACCTTGGAGGTACTGGAGCTGATCTCCGACAAGACCAAGACCGCAACCAAGACCGCGACAAAGGCAGCAACTAAGGCCGGCGGCACCAAAAAGGCCGCCCCCAAAACGGCGGCCAAAACCAGCGGCGGCAAAGCCAAGACTGCCCGCAAAACCAGCCAAGCCGTCGAGCTGAGCGACGACGCTCCCAGCCTGGATGTGGCGGCCGATGACCTTTTGGTGGTGGTCGATGCGGTTGAGGTTGAGGCCAGCCTGGATGAGGACGGCGACCTCGAAGAAATCAGCGACGAGGGTAAAGACAGCCGCAGTGCCAAGGCCCTCAGCAGCATCAAGGTAGGACCCAAGGGTGTCTACACCGAGGATTCCATCCGCGTCTATCTGCAGGAAATCGGCCGCATCCGCCTGCTGCGGCCGGACGAGGAAATTGAACTGGCCCGCAAGATCGCCGACCTGCTGCAGCTGGAGGAACTGGCCACCCAGTTCGAAACCGACCACGGCCATTATCCCGACACGAAAGAATGGGCGGCTCTTTTAGAGATGCCCCTGATCAAATTCCGGCGCCGGTTGATGCTGGGGCGAAGGGCCAAGGAAAAGATGGTGCAATCCAACCTGCGTTTGGTTGTTTCCATTGCCAAGAAATACATGAATCGTGGTCTTTCTTTCCAAGACCTGATTCAAGAAGGCAGCCTCGGCCTGATTCGCGCCGCCGAAAAATTCGACCACGAGAAAGGATATAAGTTCTCCACCTACGCCACCTGGTGGATTCGCCAAGCAATTACCCGCGCCATCGCCGACCAGAGCCGCACCATCCGCCTGCCGGTCCATCTCTACGAAACCATCTCTCGGATTAAGAAAACAACCAAAACCCTCTCCCAGGAATTTGGCCGCAAACCCACCGAAGAGGAAATTGCCGAAAGCATGGAGATGACCATTGAGAAGCTGCGCTTTATCGCCAAATCGGCCCAGCTGCCCATTTCCCTCGAAACTCCTATCGGCAAAGAGGAAGACTCCAGGTTGGGTGATTTCATCGAGGCAGA
>CANGZM010000118.1 GCA_947458155.1 Synechococcaceae cyanobacterium
AATTCGGGCCACACTCTGCCTGTTCGGCGGACTCATCCGCCTTCTGACATCAGCCTTGATTGCCTCGCTGTAACGACGCATTGCTCTGCTCCATCAAGCCCCCGGGTTTGCGATTGAGAGGGGTGACATCTTTCCTGGTAGTGGGGGATGCGGGCCATTTATTACAGCAATCCCACTCCCGTGCGCACCGCCGACCTGTCCACCACCTTCTCCGCCAACCTGGCCTCATCGATCCGACAGCGGCTTCTGAACCGGGCCCACCAGGAGCAGGTGCTGCTCGATGCAGTGCTGAACCGCTTCGGGAGCTCTGAAGAATCAGAACTCAAGTCATCCCGTCAACACGAAAGTAGCCAAGAATCATCTCAGGTTTGCAGATTGATATTTGTACGTGAGTCTTATTCCTAAAGCCTGATCCCGGATAAACCTTGGTGCCTTCCTCAAAGACTCCGTATACTGTGTCGTACGGCGTCTCGTCTATTCGCTTTCTAAGTTTGTGTACCATTTGAATCACTGCACAGTCACGCTGGCGCCTTAGGTAGATTCCGTTTGCGCGACTTGAATTTACGGGCATTGGAGTGCCAGCTCTTTTGTACAGGGTTCTTATTGCCCTGTATGCAAGGGCCAATTCGTCCATGACCCCATAGTCGGTCAGATTGAGGCAATTACCTGGGTATGCGAAAGCCCCTAGTACAGATGGTTCTCCCATCTCTCGGGGGCGGCGCTTTTTACGATCGTTAGCCCACTCGAGTGCTCGTTCTGGGCTGTCAACCCAAAAATAAATACCTGGACCAAGCCAATCGTAATCGTTTTCGCTTGGCTGTAGTGTCTCTTTTCCGCTTAAAACTGTTTCGGCGGTAACTTTGTCACAGCCATGATAGAGAACTAGGGGGCCAAGACTGTTTTTAGGCCGATTGGGCATCCTGGCTGCGATATGGAGGGCTCAGTTGGCCGTCAGCATCGATTAGGCCTGCATCAATCAGGAATTCGCGTGCAAGGCTTGGGTCACGCAGCTCCCTCAAAAGAGCGTCAACTTGCTTTCGCGACAGTTGTCTGGGGCTTTCGGCCGGTTTTTTTGTGGTGGGGCTGGTGACTGCCATTCAGGGGGAAGGGAGGCGATGGCGGTGCTTGATGTTAGGACCTTGGCGAGCTGCTTCTCGGTAGGCGCTGCAACTTTGATCATGAATGCTCTCGGGAGTCCTTGCCAACGCTGTCGCCGCAGGAGTCCCGCTTCTCTTGGGCTGCAGACAGGCCTAGTGCGCCTGTTCGCTGAGCAGCTCCGCCAGCCACTGGGGCAGCTCAGCGCTAACGGAGAGCAGCGACTCCCACTCCTGGGGAGGCAGCACGGCTCGGAGCTGCGGTACAGCCGCTGAGGCCTGATCAGGGCCGAGCCAGGTCAGGGCGCGGATCGCCTGGCCGGCGGGGCGATCGGCCAGCAGGAAGTTCCAGGCGGCTGCCGGACGGATGCTGACCTGCTGCTTGCCGAAGACGTAGCGCTTCTGGCTCCTGGTGCGGGCCAGGTAGGTCTGCACCGCGGGCATCTGGGTGGTGAGGCCCAGGGCATTGGCCGCAGCGGCGCCGCTGCTGACCAACTGCTGAGCGCCTTCTCGGTTGAGCTGGTCGATCACCAGCTCCGGCGCCGGTGGCCTGGTGCCGAAGCGACTGCACACGGGCAAGGCGTAACGACCGCGGGTGATTTTCACGAGCTTGCCGCGCGCCGCCAGGCGCGGCAGGGCCTGGTCCACCGCATCCCGTTGACCCAGTGCCAGGAACTGCTTGGCCGCCAGCAGGGATCACTCCGGACGCAGGGCCGCCGCTGCAAGGATTTGTTCGCTCAGCACGGCCATGGCGACTGGATGGGTCCTGCCTGTTGGGCCCTGTTGTGTCGGAAAACTACGCGAGTTTCTGACAGTCTGTCCACTGAACTTTTGCCATCGCCGACGGGTTGCCAGTGCTGGCTGGGCACACCCTCCGGCAGGGTGCCGCTGGGGGGCCAAAGACGCTGGCGGCAGTGCCTCTGGCAGCCGTGCTGTTGGGCACGGCGGAGAAGGTTTCGACGGCCAGTCCGTCATCAGCGAGGGCCGCGCCCCAGACCCATGGGGCCGAGTCCCGGAGGGCCCAGATGATGCACCGGGATGGCTCTCTCATAGAGCGGCGGCTGGGGGTCTAGCAATCTGGTGAATGCAGCGAACTCATAATTCGCCTTAGCCGAGTTCGATCCTCGGGACCCCCATTGCCAAAAACCCAGTTATTGAGGAAGTCGCAAGCCAAAGCAGAGCTGCAACGGTGGTCCTTGCTTGGCGATGTTTAGGCACAGATCAGCCCGTTTTGGCTCAAAGCAGTGTGGGTTTTATGCACACCCCATGGCCGGCCGGGGGAACCCCTGCCCCACGAGGATCAACCGGGCCTTGAGAGACTTGGGCTGCAGTGTCAGCCTCAAAGTTTCCCCGTGCAGGGCAAACCTGCGGCTGGGAGCCCGCCTGCCTCGGGGTCCACAAGCCAGCACTGCCGTTCCCCTGCTTGATGTGGCCTGCAGGCAGCCGGCGGGACCACCCAGGTCGATAAAGGGGTGGAGTCGCTAGCTTATCCAGGGTGGTCAAGCGTGCTGCAGGGAGAAGCTGGAGCGGGAGCAGCCCATGTTGTTAGCAGAACAGCTTCTGCCGATTGATGTCGGCGTTGCCCAGCAGTGGGGGCAGCTGCTAGCGGAGGCGGGCAGCTCGCTAGGGGCCATCAATAGCTTGCTGGCCGCCACTGTTTAGCACCACAACCTGGTGCTGGTGACCCGCCACCTCAAGGACCTGGCGGGTCTGCCGGTGACTGTCCTGAATCCCTGGGTGGCGCAGGTGCCAGGCCGATGACGCCGGGCAGTGGTTAATACACTCCACCTTGCAACAGATCCAGAATCTCAGGCACTGTGAATGCGCCTGGTCCGCCGGCCATTCCCTCTGGCCGAGGTAAACCAGGCACTAACAGAAAATGCCCTGCGGGAACTGTAACGGCCATAGCCGTGTCAATCCACTGCGCAACCGTATTGAGCCGCTCCCGTTGGGCGTTGGTGAGATCGGCACGTCGAAGGTAACGCACCATGGAATCGGTCAATTCAAGGGACTCGGCAAAAAAAGGCACGCCTCGCTTGGATGCAACCTCCAGGGCGGCCAGCATCTCCTCAATTGGATTAGCTACTTCAAAGGGCTGGCCCCTTTCGCTCACCATGGCATCCCGCAGGGCTTGGGCCCACAGCACCGCTCCATCGGGAATCAGAGGGAACCACTCCATCAAGTTGCGTGGCCAATCTCCCACCGCTGCGATGGTTCCCGCCTCAGCCAGCAACAGCATGCCCGCCGTTGCCGCGGTCTCAGCTTGCAGCTTCTGATAAGCAGCTTCCTTAAGCTGGTTGGTATCAGCGCGTTCTGCTGCTTTCCGCAGGCTACCTAGATCAGCTTCACGAGAAAGGCCCCATAGATATTCGTAATGCCTGTTCCAGTCACAAGGGCCAAGACGGCCTTCGATGTTCTGCAGCTTAGGGAAAGATTCCGCTCCCACACGTTCAATCGTAAGCGTCAGCCGAATGGGCACTTTCTCCTTGTCGTCGGTCGGGAGTTTCATCGCCAAGCGCTCGCGCTCCACGAAATCCGAATCTTGAAACACCAGCAACACGCCACCGCTACGTGGCTCAAGGGCAAGGTCGACTTGAATGATGGAACTATCATCGTTACGCTTTACCCTGAGGATCGTGGCAGCGTCGGGGCAGGGATGGCGGTCTTTTAGTGAGTAGAGTTCTGCACGGCTATTCACCCAAACTGAGCTTGCATATTCGTGACCAAAGCGGCGATGGGCCTCCCCATTACTTCCATCGGCAAGCACTGCGAATGGGATGCAATCACTCACCTCTAAGGCATCATCAAAACGCAAACGCAGCGCTTCCCTTATCTGAGACTGTGGGCTCAGGAACTTGGCTTGAACATGATTTGGTGCGCCAAATGTCATTTCAAATATTTCATTAGACCTCGTTCGCGTCTCGCCAGCTCTGTCAATACCCCTAAGGACAGAGGGGATAGGGGGGGAGGGGATCGCTTGAGGCTTAAATTCAGTAATAATTAAGTCATCATTGCCGTCGGTTGATTTATGAACTGACTGCTCAAGCGGCACCTTAGCTGCGTCTTTCAATAGGGTGTTGACGCGTTGTTTCACGTAATCGAAGAAATCGTTGAACTCAAGGCTTGAGTTCTTACTAACAGCCAAGCCGTCAAGGCCGTCTAGCACTGCCTGTCCGAAGAAAGTATAGGGTAGGCCTTCAAACTGGTAGGCAACCGCATTCGGTGAGGTGGCCTTCAATGTGGCGGCAGCTCGTGGTCCTTTTGAGGACGAATCATTAGCTGGGAACAAAGGATGGGCATTAGCTCCTTTAGACTTGAGTGGTGAAAACTCATTGCGGCAGGCGTCCAGCAGAGCTATGTGTTCGGCCACCGGGCTCTCTACCATCCATTCCTTGAGATCTAGTACACCAATGCAGTTCTGCAAGTCTGGATTTCCCAGGGTGGTATCAAGATAGTTGCAAGGAAGCAGCGCATCCTTACGGTTCGATTGCACACCATGCCCACTGAAAAAGAAGAACGAACGGCTAACATCGGACGCCGGTGACTGATTGGGAATATTACCAGTCCAGGCACTAATAGCTATGCGCAGGTTCTCGTAGGTGGGTTCGCAGTAGTGCGTAAGACCATCCTTTTCAAAGGCCTCTCGTTCTTTGGTGGTTGGCGAGAGCATTAGCCAGCACCACACCACCGGTAAATTCTCCCGGAGGAATGATTCCCTCAGCCAGACAAACACCTTGGCTGCTGTGGTTGCAGAGGATACTAGCTGCCCAAGGCCGTAGGATTCGGGTGCGGGAGTCTCGCCACCCTCAAGGAAGGCATAAGCGCTCACACCAACCACAAGCGCGTAGACACCGGGCATGCCCTTCGTCCAGCTCGGATCGCGCCACAACCCTGGTTTCTGACTCACGATTTCCAGCGACATGGCAGTGATTCAGCCCAGGAGGGGTGGAAGTGGAGGTGGCTTGTCGAGCGGCCAAGGCGCATCACGTCCGGCACGGTCAGACCATTCCATGGGTCTAAGCAAAAGGAACGGTACAACGGCTTGTTTCTCGATGCAGACCAGCTCAAGCCTGAGGTTATAGGAGCTGCCTGTTGGCAAGGTAATTGGCAGGTCCGGCGCGCTAGTCCGATGAAGCACGCCAATCTGAAAGTCAATGGGTATGGTAGCTAATCCACGATACCCAGAGATCGGATCGATTAATGTAATGCTAGCGGGCCCCTCTCCCTCCTCAAGCCAGACGCCAAGCCAAAGTGCCTCTGCCGGAGCACAAGGCGCCAGCAAAACGTCAGATTCTTTATGGAGCGGAACCTGACCCCAACTGCGCAAGGTTTCATGTGGGCTCCAATGAGAGTAAGCAATTCGTTGTACCGTAAGCCGAAGCGGGCCGAGCGATACAACATCGTGCTTCATTTGCCACATGTCTGAGGACACATCAAGAATATAGCCGTTTAATAGTGGCAACATCCCCCGCCGATAATTTCCAAGAGGGCATAAAGCTTTTGCCGTCTAACGTCCAATTTGTCGGAATCGTGTAGATCATTACCGAGGCCTTGTCGAAGTCTGTTACGATGACTTGAGAGAGATCGAATTTAGCAAATACATTGCTGTTAATCGTTTCACGGCTCCAATAGTTTGGTGCCCCCTCAAGATCTGCGTAGACCGCCGCTCGGTTCCATTGGATCAGTGCTTCAGGGTGATTATGTTCGTGAAGAAGGCCAAAAGCATGCCCGAATTCATGAATCACGACGCTCGAGAAGTCCTGATCGGACGTCTCCAGGGTTGCCCATCCAAGGTTCATGGTGGGCTGTGAGGGCTGGATACCAATACAGTCCGTCCCCACATAGGACCAAGATCCGCCGTTTGGGTCGAAAGCTATCCGAAAGTGCGCTTGCTCGCCCAAAGCTGCCACAGTGAGATCAAGTCGAACACCTTCGACAAGCCACGACCGAGCGGCTTTCATCACTCGATCGTGCAGTGCCGGAGTGCCGTCAAGGAAACGCACCTTCAAGCTTGTTCCTTTATTCCAAAGATTTTTCTTGGCCGCAACGCCCATTGACACGAGCTGGGTTGGCGATCCAGCAATACGCTCGCCATCCGGCACCTCAAGTGTTGAGCAGATCCACTGCCGCCTTGTTTCTTGTGTCATCAGGATTCTCCTTGATTGCGATTTTATTGTGATGCCCCGGAAGCAACAGTGACGAATGGATTAATATTGTGACATATCAGTTTTACGCAATGCTTTCGCATGGGCGCACATTTTCAAGTTTGGTTTTCCGTTTGACCAATAGTGCCCCAGACTAGGGCCACAAAGAAGATAAGAGTTATGGCGCATCGACTTGACAACAATCGGGCGACATGGAATTTAACTAACCGTAACTAACTTGTGAGTATCAATTCGCTGACCAATGCTGCACTCGCTCGGCGAACAGACGTTTTCCCCATAAATCGGGTGCCATCTGGCGTTGCAGAAATTGCCCACGCGGTAGCGAGCATCCTTCGTGTAACAAGTGCATCTGCTTCGGTTCTGGAAGGTAATGCAACTAGCACACGAGAATCAGCTGATTCCACCTAGATCGCATTGCGTATACTCATCGATTATATTCGCATAGAGGTTATAGCGATACTTTATAAGATCTAATTGCTACAGTGTGCCAGCAGCGCCTACGCCAACACGTTGGTGTCGGACAATACCTGCATCATAACCTGCGGGTCTATCTATAAGCCTCACCCCAGGAACGCATCAAGAAAACTGAGCGGCCGGGCCATGGTTTCCGAAAAACCGAGGATGCCCCGGTCGCGGTGGGCATATAAAACAGTGTCGTCGCCGTCCAGCAGGAAGGTGCCGCCCCGTTGGGTCAGAAAGTCATCGCGGGGCACGTAGGTGCGCCAGTGGCCCAGCACTTCGGTCATGTTGCGCAGGCGGACTGTGGCCAGCTCGAAGGGGCGCTGGAAGCCGCTACCGCCGGCGCGGGCGAAGAACGAGCCGCGCAGCGGCGGCAGGGGGCCGGCCTGGATGGTCTCGTCGTCGGCAAGCAGCTGGGGGGCGGAGCGATCGCCCGTGTAGCCCCGCAGCACTTCCATCAAT
>CANGZM010000119.1 GCA_947458155.1 Synechococcaceae cyanobacterium
AACATCAGTGCACCACGTCCGGCTTTTAGTACCTCCGCAATCGCAGGATTCACCTTTTCAGTCGCAAAGACTCCGGTGAGAATGCCGCCTACTAACCCTCCCAAAAACTCCTCAGGGCGTCTGAATCAAGATCTCGACCGATTTCTATAGTAATTGCTTCCAAAAATTTCTCTGCTCGGTCGCTTTACTGAAAACATAGCAAAACCTGGGACGCCCTCTCTTCCAGCTAGTGCTACGTACATGCATTTGAAGAATGCAACTTCTTTTACGTTCTGTTCGAAGGTCCGAACATCCTCCAACCTAATAGTTTGTAGTGAATTGATCTTACAAGCCGCTGCATGAACCATCGAAAGCTTGCACTTGGTTCAATATAGTCTAACGCCTACTGCTAATACCTACCGCAAACGTTGTCAAACATTCTGGAATTAGTTGCTTCTTCTGGAATGCGAATGCTGCTCTTAGTAAAGCATTGTGTTCAATACTTAAAGCTACTCCTGCTAGGAGTTCATTCAGAAGTACTCTACACAGCATTAGTCACAAGTACCCCTGCAGTGGTCAAGTTCGGCTCTAACATAAAACATATAAAAATCACTAGATTGACTGTCACCAATGATAAGTGTATTGGGCAGAGCCGCACTTATCTATATTTGTTGGCGAAGCATTTGGCTTGCCATAAGTTTCCACATGCAACTAAGTGGAAATGAATCCTCTGTGACGTAACGCGAAGTGCTTCTAGTTGGTCGAAAATCCTCCAATTCGTAAAGAATAAGATAAAAAATAAACAATTCGATTGGTGCTTTAATTCCCTATTTCTGCTTAAAGAAATATCCGATCAGCCCTATAGTAACGGGCCTGGAATTTTTGCATCGGCTAAGTATTAACCAACACCCATGTAGGCGATTTTCTCTGTGCATCTCGATCCCCAAAAAGTTTGAGCAAGACTTAATCATAAAATTAACCTTGCATAGCCTAGGATTAACGCTATAAATAGTGAAAGGGATTCGAATTCTGAATCTCTCACTAAAGTTCGGTTAGGTTACGACAGATTTTCCTGGCTGAAGGCCCCAACCCTTTCGGGGTTTACACAGTGGATAACAAGACAATATGGCTAAACATGACTCGCATTTGTAGGTTCTAGACGGTGAAGGTAAAATCTAATTCCCAATTAATCGGACGAATATAAGCATTTCTTTCCTGAATCTTGAATGATCTTCTATGTGCACAATTTAGAAATCCAACTAGGGTTCAATCTACCGAGTAATTGGGTTCATCTATAATGGTCGATTTCCGAACTTTTAACCAAGTATTTTTTTTGAAATGCAGAGTCTCAGACCGACAGATCTTAATCCATAATCGAAATTTCTGGCTAAAGATGTTCATTAATTTAAATTCCTTGCATGGCTTATATCCACAGTTAAATAGCATTTTACATTCCTATCAAAAAAATGTATCACTTAAGTGGACAATCTTTCCCTGTGAATTAAGAGTAAAGACAAGTACCAGTTTCGAACAGGCAAACTGTCCGGTAGCAATACTCCGCTTATATTTCTACAATCTCCGCTTATGCGTTAAAATATGCAACTTTGGGATTTCACGACAGCTTGAAACAACTCCAATAATATTCATTAATCTGACTCCAAAAGTTCCTTTTAATAGGCAATTTCAAGCCAATAGTTTGGTATGCACTGGTTCTGCACTAATATTCAATGGGCTAAACAACCTGTCCCTTAGGCGCGAAGTAGAGTAAGTCATTGATGTAGCAGATGATCTGCGAAAATGTATCTGATGTGAAGAGTTTCAGAACCGAGTCAGGAGCAGCAAATTTCCCTCAGATTCGAGGTCATCAACATTCTAGAAGCACAGGGGCGCAATTTTAAGGTAAGTTTGCATGTGAGAGGGATGAGTTTTAGCGCTTCTACAATTGCAAATTACCTTGGTCTTGACCTTGTTGGACATAATCCGAGAATCGTGAGGGCATCTAGCCTAAAAAGCCATACGCCAAACTCAATGTTGTGGCTGAAAAGCGCCACCACGGAAGGAATTGCAAATGTGAATGCCTCAATAGACTGCTTAGCCATTGTGCCTTCGGCATGTGAAGGAAAAATTGAAACAGCCCATGTTTTGAGTTCAAATCCTAAATATGATTTTGCGCGGGCACTTCAACAATTTTTCGCGTTGCGACCAGATCCTGTCATTGACCGAACTGCAGTCATACATTCATCTGTCAAGTTAGGTAACAGGGTCAGTGTGGGGCACTTTTGCTTAATTGAAGAAAACGTGGAGGTTGGAGAGGGCACAATCATCGGTTCTCATTCGGTGATAAGACATGGAACAATCTTAGGAAAGAACTGTTGGTTAAAGTCACATACAGTCATCGGCGAACAAGGATTTGGATTTGCATTTAACGGCGATGAACCTTTTCGAATGGAGCACTTAGGTAATGTTATCATAGGGGATAACGTTGAGATTGGATCATTTACCTCAGTGATGCGCGGAACTCTTGGACCAACTCAAATTTGCGATGGAGTCAAAATCGATGATTTAGTGCTCATTGCGCACAACGTTACTATCCACAAAAACACTGTCATTGCTGGAGGAGCAACAGTTGCTGGAAGCGTTGAGATTGGCGAGAATTCTTGGATAGGTGCTCATACATCTATTCTCAATGGATTGAGTTTGGGCTCCGGTGTTTTGGTCGGTCTGGGTAGCACTGTCATAAGGAATCTTAAAGAGAATGAAGTTGTCATCGGCGAACCAGCAAGACATCTTCGGAATCGAGGACTTGGTGAACGTTTCGCCTAGAATTTGAGTAGATATGCAAGTTTTATGGATTTTGCATCATTCGTTGGCGAAATTGAAAACATACTTGAGATTCAAACTGGGGCACTGACTGATGGCGAGTTTTTGGCAGATATGGAAGAATGGGATTACTAGTTGATGATAAGTTTGGCACGAAGATTAGCGCACAGCATATTGCGTCATAGCTGACGCTCAAAAACTTGAGTGATCTTGTCGGAATAGATATGTGATCATTTTTCGCTTTAAGACCGCAGAATTCTGATTACCGGCGCTGGCGGTAGCTCAGCTGCTGAGTCTTTTCATTGCATGTCAAAGGCAAACGGCGAAGTCGTTTTAATCGACAGACGTCTTAAGGCTTTAGAGAATATCAGAGATGGACTTGATAGTAGCGCCCACTCGGTGTTTGAGTTTGAAGTATCAAGAATTGAATCCATTTCAGGCTGGATGAGACAAATTAGTTCACTTGATCTTTTGGCAAACTTTGCTGGATTTCGAATGGCTGCACCTTATGCAAAACATTTCGTTTGATGCAATCGAGCAAATTATTCGCTTGAATGTAACCGTAACGTTGGCTTAAGTGAATAGTTTGCGGCAAAAGGACGGGGCGCGAAATACCGTTCCACAGTATTTGGGACCTCAGAGATGGGTCTTGTAGGAACTCCTGGAGTAACTGGTTAGTGTTTAACAAAGGCTGCGCTGTTGGAAGCAGTGCAGCCCATAGTCATGAGCTGGCTCGGGAACACATCAGAGTCAATTGCATCGCTTCTGGCTTCGTAAAAGCTGTGATGTAGTCGGAAATACAACAGACGCCATCTGCCTGTCAATGCAAGAAGATCACTGATTTGCTCCTGCTTGGGCTAAGCGAACCAGAAGACGTTGGGATGGCCACGGTCTATTTGCTTGCATCGACATCAAAGTTGGTCACGGGGACATGCCTCAGCGTATATTCATTGCATACCTCACATGGCATGGTTAGCGTCCATTATCGGTATTGCAACTTATCTTCTGGAGCCAGTGCAAGGCAACGAGGAATTTTCCGAACTCTTTGTTGGGTGGTCTGCAGAGAAAATTGCAAGCAAGACCAGAATCTTCGAGCGAAGAGTCGCAAGAACTGTTGAATATGCGTCCGGAATGGCGGTAGCAGCGGAAGAAAACCACTTTTCATCATTCAATCTAAAGGCTTCTGATGTTGATTTCATCCTGGTTTGCACGCAGTATCAAGACTACTTCTTGCCAACAACAGCTTGTCAAGTTCAAGATCGGCTAAGTGTTCCGCCCTCTTCAGGCGCATTGGACTTAAATTGTTGCTGTTCAGGTTACACTTATGGATTAGGTTTTGCTAAGGGTTTGATGGAAACAAATCAGCCCGAAAGAGTACTCCTGATTACATCAGAAAAATATAGCAAGCATATTCACCCCCTGAACAAAAGTGTAAGGACAATTCGTGGAGATGGTGCATCCGCAAATTTGCTCTACATGGACTCGAACAAAGTTCAAATTAGTCCATTTAGTCACGGAAAAGATGGCCGTGAAGTGGCAAATTCAATTGTGCCAACAGGGGGAATGAGTGAAGGGCCCAGTGAATATATCGGAATTGATATGGCAGACGACTCTGTAAATGTCAAATCACGAAACAATATCAAAATGAATGGCGCTGAAATCTTCTCAATTACTCTTGAAACGATGCTGCCTGCCGTCAATGCACTATCGGTTCGTTGTGGCAGCATCTAAGATGACTACAATCTACTCATTTTTCACTAAGCCAATGAATAAATGGCACGAGAATTATGCTGGTTGGATTTGGTGTAGGGTAGGATAGGAATGGCGCATAGGGGATGGGATCTTGATTTTTGGTGGACAAAGGATATTGGTATTGTCTCCCCATACAGATGATGCTGAACTAGGCTGCGGAGGAACGATAGCTCGTCTCATCAGAGAGGGTTCAGAGGTTAAGATTGTTGTTTTTTCCCGTTGTGAGGATAGTCTGCCGCCTGAACTACCCAAGAATGCTCTGGAGTTCGAGTGTTTAGCAGCTTTATCGTGTCTAAGTGTGCCAAGCGACAACATAGATATCTTAACATATAAGGTGAGACGGTTCTGTGATTCTCGACAGTCAATTCTCGATCTGCTTGTTGCCATAAATCGATCATTCAAGCCTCACACGGTCTTTTGTCCTTCACCTGGCGATATTCATCAAGATCATAGGACTGTTTCGGAAGAAGCTCAGAGGGCTTTTAAGCACTGTACACTACTTGGATACGAGTTGCCCTGGAACGACTCCAGATTTTGCTGTGACCTCTTCGTTTCGCTGAATTTGGAGGATGTGAGTTCAAAGAAATCAGCTTTAATGCAATATGAGAGTCAGATTCAAGTAAATCGCGACTATTTTAGGCCTGAGTTTGTAGAGGAGTGGTCTCGATTTCGCGGTCTGCAATCAGGAACCAAATTCGCTGAGGCATTTGAAGTCTATCGAATTAGAGTCTGAATCCCCTGAAGTTAACACTCCAAGAAATTTTCCTTAGTTTATCCAGTTCAAGTACTGTCTTGCAATAGTTGAAATAGATGCATTTGCTTCAATGTATTGTTTGCCTTTCTTGCCCATGGCTAGCCGCTCAACTTGTGACATAGCCGCCAATTTGATCATGCCAGAGGCCAATTGTTCGGGCGACTCTGCACCGGTAACAAAGCCGGCCTGAGCATCTTCCACAAGATTCTTTGCACATGGCACAGAAAGAACTACGGGCAGACCACTTGCCATATACTCAGTCACTTTATTTGGACTTACTCCATAACGGTAGAGGTTGAGGTTCTGCGAGCCAGAGATTCCAAAGTCAACGCTTGCAAGCAGGCTGGGCATTGCCGCTTGATGAATGCGAGGCAGAAGGTGGACATTTTTGCCTGTAGCTTTGCGAGCCAGGTCTTCAAGTTCGCCAGATCCAACAATCACTACATCCACACCTGCTGATGCGGCCATTGGGGCTGCCTCCAGCAGCAAAGGTAGGTTGATCGCGGGGACCAAACCGCCCGCCATTACGCCAATGATTCTTCCATTTTCTCGCAAGGAATCGAGCAATTCATAGTGCTCTGACGGCAAGGGGGCAGGGTCTGGAGAGACAGGGTTTGCTGCTTGAGGGGACCAGCGAAATCGATCTTCTGTGAGTCCCCGCGTCTTGAGGTGCTCGAAAGCACCTGGCAATGTCGAAACTACCAGGTCAGCGTGTCTACAAGCCAGGTCTTCCCCCATTTGCACCCATCGGGCAAAGGGATGTATCTTGCTCATTCCACCAATTTCATGAAGCGTCAAGGGCCATAAGTCACGGGTTTCTCTGATCCAAGGGCACCGACTCTCGAGGGCAAGCCTTCGAGCTGAGAAATTGTCAATCTGGTAAACCGTTCCCGAGATGACTAGGTCATATGGACCTTTTGAGTGAACCAGTCTCTCCATTTTTCGGGACAGAAGAGCATAAGCAAGAATGTTCTTTACCCGTCCCAGTCCAGAACCTCGATAGATTGCAGCCCGAAGGTGAAGATATTGAACACCATTGCACTCGGTTTCGACTATGCTCTCATCCCCAGGGACTTCTTGAGTATGCAGATGGGAATACGTTCCAGCAATAATTGTTACTCTATGACCTAGTCTTACCCATTCTTCTGCAAGATTTTGTGTGCGATAGCGATGGGCAAATGACGGATCCGCAACCATCCAGTTGATGCACAAAATCCTCATATGCTTTTCTAGTTTACTTCTTTCTCAGGCCAGTGGCGAGATTGATGTGAATTCTTACACCCACAACAATCAACTCGATGATGATTCAGGCTAATCTGAGATTGACTCCAGGGCTCTACAGGCGTGTTAAACTTACACCAGAGTATCCGAACTTCCTTTAGAGTTCAACCTGGAGTGTTCCATATTCGTGCCGAACGTCTCAAGAAGCACAGAACTACCGATGTCGGTTCATTCTTTTGGATGCAGTTGAAATCTTATCAGCAAGAATGAGAGCGAGGCGTGGTTGATTTTGTCGATGGATTTCAAAGTAATGATTGCCGATTCGTTCTATACAATTCGGCATTTTTTGCATTGGGTTCAAGATCACCCAATTCTTCATCGCTGGAATCTTCATCAACCACTACCACAGACTGTAACGTTCCAGCCTCAAACGTTACAGTCTCCATTGTGATAGAGGAGACTGGAACCGGGGTCACCGCTTGAGCGCTTGACACCGCTGGAATCGCATACCCATATTCGCCATGATACGAATGATCAAGACCCTTAATCTCTGCCGACTCACTACTTCGCAATCGAGTCACTTTGTTGATTAGAA
>CANGZM010000120.1 GCA_947458155.1 Synechococcaceae cyanobacterium
GAACAGACGGCCTAGCGGGGCTTAATCACCTGCATCACCTGAAGACCAAGGCCGCCGGCACGACGTTCACAATCAAGGGCCATCAAAATCAGACGGGCAGCGCCGGACACATCTCCCTCATCAGCCGCTTGACGGGCCTGCTGATTAAAGCTACTCGCCTGGTCAAGAAATTGGCGGCGATGGTCTCCCCGCTCGTCACAACTGCGGGATGCTGGTTGCTTGCCAGCCTGAACAGAAACTTCCAGTCGGGCAGGAACGGCAGAGACGGGGCGAGAAAGGGTAAGTGGTGTCAAGAATTTCTAGGGGTAAGGAGAAACGATCAAGCCGCTGATACCAAAAGCGTGAACGATCAAGTCACGATTACAAGCAAGGTAAGCACCTTAGGAAACCAGGGAAGCGAGCGACTGTCTCAGGGCACAGACTAGTCAAAGAAAGGCTTCCCTGGGATCATTGGCCCATTAACAGAAAGTTTGCGCAATACAAATCCAGGCTAAGCCTTTCAGGTGCCTGGTTCTTCATCATTACCGCCCAGGGCTTCGATCGCTTGGCGAAGCGCAAGGGATCTTTCACCATCTCCGCGGGTGAGAGCAACGGCCAGGGCAAACTCCAGCTTTTCCAATTGATGATCGCGCTCAGCCTGGAGCGAGCAACGAGGGTTCCCCGTTGGATGGCGCACAGGAGCAAAAGAGCTTGGTCCTGAAGCAAAGGAATGGGAGGAAGGGAATGCCATGGTCACTTTCTGGTTATTTTGGCATGGTTCAAGCAGGAGTGGTGGCAACACGACCGCCTTGGCGCCGCCCACGGGGCCAATCAGGCTGCATCCCATTCGCGAACGTTCTCCTTGGGTTCAGTCGAACCAGGATCAAGGGCCCCAGCCTTGAACGATGCCAAACCTGGACTGCCTCCAGCTGCCAGGCCATCGGCAGATTCATTTGCCAACAACTGCCGGCAATCCCGCAAAAGGGACTCGGCTTTGTCGAGCCGGGCCAGATCCTCCGCGTCCGCCCCATTGGCGCGCTCTTGATGCAACTCGGAATCCAGGCAATCCAGCCGCTGTTCCAAGGCCACCAAGCGCTGGGACAGGGCATGCAGGGTGATAGCCAAGTCTTCTGTATGGCGGCTGATGCGGAAAGACACCGAAGGAACTGAAGCAGAAGCCATGGCCAAACGGCGATGCGCCGCGTCAACACTGACCCGCATCACAACACAAAAAGGCAAGGTGCTCAAGCTGGCAACGAATCTTCCAGACTGGCTGTTAGTTGAATAGCTGAACCCATGACTCCCTGGCTGCTTGGGCTCTATGGCCTTGCCGGCATTGCCGGGGGACTGGTGGCCCTGCGAACGGGCATCCCTGCGGCCCCCCTGGCGGGAGCCCTGATCGGAGCGGCCCTGCTGAGCATGAGTGGCCGTTTCGAAACGGCCCAATGGCCCTCGGGCACCCGCACCATTCTTGAAATCGCGATTGGCACCGTCATCGGCACCAGCCTCACCGGCACTGCCGTGGCCGAATTGAAAATGTTGTGGAAACCGGCACTTTTGATCACCGTGACCCTGGTACTGACCGGAGTGGTGGTTGGTCTGTGGTGCAGCCGCCTGTTGGGCATTGATCCGGTGGTGGCCTTGCTGGGGGCCGCGCCGGGGGGCATCAGTGGCATGAGCCTGGTGGGGGCCGAGTTCGGCGTGGGGGCCGCCGTGGCTGCCCTGCATGCGGTGCGCTTAATCACGGTGCTGCTGGTGCTGCCGCTGCTCGTGCGGTTGGTGTTGCCGGCGAGCGCGGCTCCACCTGGCGGCTGAAACCCAGACCTTCGCAGCCGTCCTGTGGCTGGACAGTTGTGCCTGGCTGGATAGCTTGTGCCGGTCCATCCCGCCCCGCCGATGCGCGTCCACCCCACCCACCTCCGCCGCCTGCTGCCAGGAATGCTCGGCCTGGCGCTCTCGGCCGGGTCTGCCGCCAGCCTGGCAAACCCCGCCCAGGCGATCGATTCCCCAGGCGCCAAAGCCGCCCAGGTGTATTGCTTCATGCGCAGCAATGGCAATAACCATGAAGTCAGCTGGGCCGCTGCCTACGGCGTGGTCAAGCAAACCAGCGGAGTATTCAAGCCACCCCCGGAACGGGCCGCCGTGTTGATCACCGAAGCCGTGGTCTACAACTCCGCCTCCTTCCCCGACTGTGCCCGTTACCTCGGGGACCTCTACTCCCGCCGTGTAAATAGGGGCGCCCTGGCCACCCCGGATGGCACTGGCTCACCGGGGGCGCCCGCTGGGGCAGCCATTCCCGGTGCCGCGATGCCCTACCCCCGTTGAACAACCGTGCCAACGGGGCAGCGCAGCGCCGCCAGCCCCAACGCTTCCCCGCCCTGGTGGTCCTTGTCACCGCTTCCCTGCTGACGGGCTGCGCCGAAGAACCCCTCCCCCAGCGCCGCATCAACCGGTCGGATTGTCTGGGCACGATCGACATGGACCATCTGCCTGAAGCCCTGCGGCGCTGCGATGCCGTGGTGGCAGCCTTCCCCAAGGATCCGGGGCCCCTCAACGACCGCTTCCTGCTGCTCACCCTGGCCGATAAGGATGCCGCCGCCTGCCAGGACATTCGCAAGGCCGCAACCCTGGCCCGGGCCCTGCCCGCCGGCAAAATGGACCAGCAGCTACGCCACGATCTGGCCCTGAGGCTGGCCGACTGCCCCACTGCCCCAGGGGGCCTCACCAATCCTCAAGCCACTGGCGCACCAAAGCCGGGAACGCCTGACGGCGCTGCCTCTCCTGGGAAGGGCGCAGCAGGGCATTGATGCGCTCGGCCTTGCTCTCGATCAAGTCATCCACCAAGCGGTCAGTGGCCCCCAACCGCATCCAGTGGCAGCTCAGGCTGGCTGCCATCCCAAGACGGTGGCAGCGATCCTCCGCCTGCTCGGCATCGCCGGGGGTCCAGGGGCGTTCGACCAACACCACATGGCGGGCCCGGTGCAGGGTGAAACCCAGGCCTCCGGTGCCGAAGGTGGCGACCAACAACCCCTGGGCCCCGCCCTGGAAACCCTCGACCAAACCCTGGCGTCGTGCCGGCGGCACGGCGCCGATCAACAGGGCGGCCCCCCCGGGACTGGCGCTGGCAAGCCCAGCTTGAAGCCGCTGGGCCGTAGCCACAAAAGCACTGAACACCACCACCGACTCCCCCCGACGCAACAAATCGGCCACCAGGGTGATGGTGGCCCCTTCCTTGGCGCCGGAGCCAAGGCGCCGCATCGCCGTAAACACCGCCAGGGCCTCGGCGTCACGGCGCACTTCGCCCCGGGACGCCCGCAGCCGATAGGCCTGCACCACGGCCTGCAGCTGGGCATCAAAACGATTGGCGGCATGCTCCCCCAGGTCAACGTCATGGTGAAGACGCTCCTTGGGGGGAAGATCAAGGCACTGGGCCTTGGTGCGGTGCAACACCAGGGGCCTAACCAGTTGGCGAAGTTCGTCAAGCTGGCTGGCCCCCTGGGCCTGCCAGAGGCGCCTTCCCCCCTGTTCACGCCAGTGGCCTTGGCAATAACGCTCCTCGTAGGCCCGCTGATCACGGCCAAGGGGATGGCCGATGGCGGCAAGCAGGGGGAAGAGCTGGACGGGGCGGCCATTTTTCATCGGGGTGCCGGTAAGCAACCACAGGGCCCGCAAGCGGGGATGGCGCGCCAGGCGCAGAAAAGCCTGGGTACGCCTAGCCCGCAGGGACTGGGCAAAATGGGCCTCATCCACGATCAGCACCGTGCCAGCCCCAGGCAGGGCGGCTGGAATCCGGCCCCAGCTGTGCAACTCCAACCGCAGCCCCAGGGCCGCAGCCTCCTGACGCCAATGCAGATGGAGGCCCACCGGGGCCAGCACCACCAGCCGGCAGTCCGCCAGCCGCACCATGGCGCGAGCCGCCGCCAGGGCCGTGAGCGTTTTGCCCAAACCCATGGCATCGGCAAGCACGGCGCCGCGTCGCGCCAACAACCACCGCACCGCCAGCCGCTGGTGCCCCAGCAGACACCGCCCGTCCGCCAGGGAATCCGCCAAACCAGCCGCTAGTACCAGCTGGCGATGCGGTGGCAGGGGTGGTAAGGGCTGGTGCAGCCAGAGCAGCCATTGGGCCAGCTCGTCGGTGATCGGGAAGCGCCCCGCCAGCTGGTTCTCCAGGGCAACGGCAGCCTCCAGGGGAAACTCCCAACACCCCCGGGCCGGCAACCAACGACCGCTGGGGCGCAGGGCGCGGAGCTGGGACTGGGTGACCGCATCGAAGGGGCTGACCACCTCAATCAAGCCGGTGGGGCCCAGCCGCATCTGGATCGCCGCCTCGGCCAAGCCATGGAAGTGCAGTCCAGGACACAATGACAGCGGGAAAGCACTGCCAAAGTCTCCTCAATCGCAAAGCAGGCATGCCGCTGAGGGATGGGGTGTTTCTTGAAGACCTCTGCCCGAAGCTGCGAGTGCGCCGATGGCGCCAATCCCTGCACGATCTGACGGACCATTGCTGCGTCTATTGCGGGCAACGGTCGGAATCGATCGATCACATGCACCCCCGTAGTCGCGGCGGGTCCAGCGTCACCGAAAACTGCGTGCCCGCCTGCCTGTCCTGCAATGGCCAGAAGGGAGATACGGAGATTTTTATCTGGTACCGCAGCCAGTCCTTCTACGACCCACGCCGGGCCATGGCCCTGAGAGCCTGGGGTGAAGGAGATATGAAACTGGCGCTTCGGCTCTTGGAGTGGGTCCGACCGACCGCCCAGCCCTCCCCCAGCGTTCACCAGACCCGACAGGCCTCGACACCCGCATGGCGCTTGCAGATGGCCTCCTGAGCCTCAGGGCGCTCCGGTGCCAGCAACAGGGCCACCAAAACCAGAAAGGCCACCAAGACGAGGGGGGCTGCCATGGGACTGGCATCTTTCCAGGATTCCGCCACCACCCCGAAACGGGATGGGCAGGGCCCTGAACCGTGGCGACTGCGGGCAGACTGCAACCGAGACCCATGACCCAAACGGCGAGAGCGGCTGGCGGGGGCGGATGCAGTAGAGATCGGAGCGGAACCAAGGAACACGGTCACGGTGGAATCCTCAGGGACTGATACAGATGTACTGCATCCCCATGGGGCTGTCAACCTGGGTGATGGGCCGCCTCTACAGGGTCTGGTGTTGGGCGCTGGCTACACCGGCCGCCGCTTCGCCCAAGCCCTGCGCAACCGCGGGCAACGGGTCCTTCTGACGGACCGCCGCGGCCCCCAACCAGAGGAGCAGACCGGCGATTGGCTCCGCTTTGATCCGCAAGAGGGCGTCCTTCCGGAGAGGCACCTCTTGGCAGGGGTAACCCATGTGCTGGTGACGATCCCCCCCGACCCCCAGGGAGCTGATCCCGTGCTGGCGACCCTGACCGGCACCCTGGCAAGCCTGCCTTTGCAATGGGTCGGCTACCTCTCCACCACGGGGGTGTACGGCGACCACGGCGGCGATTGGGTTCGCGAAGACAGTGCCCTGCGCCCCCGACTGGAGCGCAGCCAGGCCCGCCTGGCCTGCGAACAGGCCTGGCGCCGCAGCGGCCTGCCGGTCCAGGTGTTTCGGCTGCCGGCCATCTACGGGCCGGGGCGGTCCCCCTTTGACAACCTTCGCAACGGCACGGCCCGCCTGATTCATAAACCCGGCCAGGTGTTCTCCAGAGTGCATGTGGATGACATCGTCGGAGCCTTGATGCACTGCCTGGCGATGCCGGCAGGAGAGCGCCCGCAGACGGTGATCGTGGCGGACCGGGAGCCCTGCCCCTCCAGTGAAACCCTGGGCTTCGCCGCCCACCTGTTGGGCTGCAAGCTGCCACCCTGTCAGCGCTGGCAGGACGTCAGCGCCACAATGGGTCCCATGGCCCGCAGTTTCTGGAGTGAGAACCGGCGTGCCAGCAGCGAACTCCTCTGCGGCAGCCTGGGCTACCGCTTGCGCTATCCCTCCTATCGGGAAGGACTGCGCGCCAGCATCAACCTCATTTGAGGTATTGCTCAGGATCCAACTTTTCAACGGGTATGTGGAGATCCTCGGCCATCTTGTCCCAGCGGACTATTAGCCAGCCCTGCTGAAAGCCCCTCCCCAACCACAACAGCAAACATGCCAGCAAAAACCACCTCACCATGGATTCCTCCCCTGCCCATCAATTCAACCCAACTGTAAATCCACCCAGATTGGTGCTGGCCCTCGGAGATCCCGCCGGCATCGGCGCCGAAGTGACCCTCAAGGCCCTGGCCCGGCCCTGGCCCCCCGGCGCTGAAATCACGCTGGTGGGTTGTCGCCAGTGGCTGGAACAGTCCTATGTCCAGCTCAAGCACCAGGGGGCTGCTCCCCTGGCCGACCCGGCCGAGCTCAAGGTCGTGAACCTGCCCCTGGACGAAGCGGTGCGATGCGGCCACAGCGACGCGGCGGCGGGCGCGGCCTGCTTTCGTTGGCTGACGCGGGCCGCCGAATTGGTCCTGGCAGGTGCAGCGGATGCTCTGGTGACGGCACCGATCGCCAAGGCGAGCTGGCACCTGGCCGGCCATGACTATCCGGGACAAACCGAACGGCTAGCCGAGCTCTGCGGTGTTCCCCGGGCCTCGATGCTGTTCACCGCCCTGTCGCCCATGGGGGGCTGGCGGCTCAACACCTTGCTGGCCACCACCCATATCCCCCTGGCCCAAGTGCCCCAGCAACTCACCCCGGAGCTGGTGAGGGCCCAACTGGAGCGGCTCCTGGCGTTCTGCCGGCGCTACAGCGAGAAGCCCCATCTGGTGGTGGCGGGCCTCAACCCCCATGCCGGTGAGGCCGGCCGGCTGGGGCGAGAAGAGGAAGACTGGTTACGGGATTGCCTGGCGGGCTGGAGCCACAAGCACCCTGAGGTGCGTCTGGAGGGGCCCCTGCCCCCCGACACCTGCTGGCTGGAAGCAGCGGCAGCCTGGCGAGGCGGCAGACCGGCGGCAGACGGTTACCTGGCTTTATACCACGACCAAGGCCTGATCCCGGTGAAGCTGCTGGCCTTCGATGCGGCCGTGAACACAACCTTGGGGCTGCCGTTTCTACGCACCTCCCCAGACCACGGCACCGCCTTTGCGATCGCCGGTAGGGGAGTGGCCAGACCCGAAAGC
>CANGZM010000121.1 GCA_947458155.1 Synechococcaceae cyanobacterium
AGGGGGCATTTTAATCAGACAGAACTTTGATCTCCCTCTGCTTTGCCTGACACGCGGCTGGGCGAATCATCCGGGGCCATGGGCCAACTGCGGCAGGCGCTTCAAGCTTGCTTGGCCTGGGAGAGCGGGCGACAGAATTCTTACTTAAATTCTAGCGAAGCCCAGCCACGCGTTAATAAATCGGTCCAAGCGGTGGATCCCCAAGATCTCTGGCCCGCCATCAACCGCCAGCGTCTTGAAATTGTGCTTGCCCCTTGGCAAAGCAGGTTGGGATGGCCGGCTCCCCTGACACAGCGGCTACTGGAGAGGGCCCGCCACCAGCGTCTGGCGGCCCTGCCGCTGGTGGCGGGGGCGATGGAGGTGCTGGAGGCTTTGGCGACGGCCGGGGTGCGGGCCCTGCTGCTGAAGGGACCCGCCCTCGCCCTCCAAACGACCGGAGACGCCACCGCCCGAGGCCGCGGCGATCTGGATGTGCTCGTCGATCCCTGCCGGTTGATGCGGGCGATCGAGACCCTGGAAGGTCTTGGCTTCAGGCGGCTGCCCGGCATGGCCCCGATGAACCTTGCTTCCACTTGGGGTCGATATGCCCGCTGGGTCGGCTACGAACTGCCCCTGCAGCGGGGGCCTTTGCTAATTGACCTGCACTGGGATCTGGGCCCCCTGCGCTCCAGCCTGCCGACCTTCGACACGCTGTGGCAGCAACGGGAGCTGCTTACCTACCAGGGCCGCCAGCTGGCCACCCTCGGCCGGCGCCACAGCTTTTTGCATTCCTGCGACCACGCCGCCAAAGATCGTTGGATCAGCCTGCGCAGCCTGGTAGACATTGAGCGCCTGGCCCGGCTGCTCAGCGAAGACGATCGCCAGGCCTTGAGCCACTACAAGGCCGTGCAGCTGAGCGGATTGGTGGCCTACAGCGTCACGGGCAGTCCCTGGCTGGAGCCTTGGGGCCAGGTTGCGCCGGATCGTCCGGGCCGCCGCGCCCTGGCCGTCGCCCGCTGGTCCCAGGAGCAGCCAGTAGATGAGCGGGGCCGCCTGGCCTGGCATCCCCTTGGTCGTTTGACCGACTGGCGCCATCGCCTGTTCCTGGCCCGCACCCCGGCCGACTGGATCCGCACGACGGCCTACTTTGTGTTGCTGCCAGGCTCGTTCAATGACCCCGAGACCGGCATGGACCTATCCCTGACGGCTGCTCTGACTCAGCGGTTGGGTCGCATCGGCCGCAATCTGGTCAGCTGGGTGGAACCTTGAAGGCGCTCAAGGGGACTGGTGCAGGGCGCTGGCCTTGAGGCGGTCGGAAGGATGTCGAATCAGCAGACGATCGGCACTCTCCAGCAGAATCGGGTCGTGGCTGGCCACCAGCACCAAATGGTCATGGGCCCGCTCCAAGATGATCTGACGCACCACGGCCGCTGTGGCGGAATCGAGAAAGGCCGTGGGTTCATCGAGCACCTCCACCGGTCGCTGCATCAACCAGGCGCGCAGCAGACCAAGCCGCTGGATCTCCCCGCCGGAAAAGCAATCCAGCGACAGATTCAAGCGACCCTCCAGGCCCGTGGGGCGCTCGGGTAAGTGGCCGAGGCCCAGGCGCCGCAACCAGTGCATCAGGATCTGGTCGCTGGGGCCATCGGGGCGCTCGCTGCGGTCGAGCAGAAGATTTTCGCGCAGGCTGCCCTCGAAGAGCACCGCCTCCTGGGGGGCGTAGGCCACCAGGGAACGCCAGCTGCGCACCCCCCCTTGACCTGCCAGCCGAAGGGTCCCGCCCGGGGAAAATTCCAGGTCCCAAAGGCTGGTCTCCTCGCCCAGCAGGCCCGCCCAGCGATCGAGCAGGGTGGTTTTGCCGGTGCCGGAGGGGCCTCTCAGCACCACAAGTTCGCCCCGGCGCAGGCTGAGCACCTCGGCGGAGCTGGGGGGCTGGCCCGCCAGCCTTGGTTCCGGGGGCCGCTCCTGCCAGTGGACTGCCCGCAGGGACTGGGCGGGGGGCAGGGCAGGACCCGCAGTGAGGCAGCGATCGGTTGGCCCGGGGTCCCCGGCGGGTCCCAGTTGCTGCCGCAGTTGCCGCAGTTGGCCATAGCCGGGCAGGGCCCCGACGCTGAGCCGCAGGTTGGTGACGACGGCCCCGAGGGAGCCGGCGGCTTTGTAGGCAAGCAGCAGCGTGGTGGCAATGGCTTGCGGCGCCAGGGCGCCGCGGCCCAGCAGCAGCCACAACCCCACCACACTCACCACCAGGGCATCGCGCAGAGCGGCAAACACGGCCTGGCGGCTGACGGTGTTGAGCAACATCTGGCGGTATTGACTGGTTTCAGCTCGAAAGCGGTCCAGCATCCAACCCTCGGCGCCAGCGGCCCGCACGGCTTTGAGGCCATGCAGGGCATCCCCCACAGTGCGCTGCAAAGCGCTGTTGAGGCGGCTGTGCCATTGCCCGAGCCGCCAGGCATCGGAGCGCTGCAACAGGGCCGCGGTACCAGTGGCCGCAAAGCCGAGCAGGAGGGGTATGGCCTGGGTCTGGCCGACCAGCACCACCCCGGAGACATAAATCAACAGGGCCAGGGCGGCCTGCACCCCCCTGACCCCCATATCCAGAGCCAGGACACTGCGGCCGATGTCGTCCATCATCAAGCCCAACAATTCGCCGCGGCCGACCTGATCGAGGCGGGTGGCCGGGGCGAACACCACCCGCTGCAGCAATTCGCGCCGCAGCCGATCGGTGAAGCCGCTGCGGAGGGCTTCCAAGCGGATGGTGCCCAGGGCTTGCAAGCCGGCCCGCACGACCATGACGGCAACCAGCAGGGCAATGGCGGCACCGGGGCTAAGGCCCTGAGCACCAGCGGGAAGGGACAGGGTTGGGCCGGGGCCCCGGCCCCCCAGCAACACCCCGACGGCCAGCCCCAGCCCCAAGGCTTCGAGGGCACTGCCAAGGAGGGCCAGGGCGAGCAGCTGAACAGTGCGGCGGGGCCCGGCTTCGGCGACCAGGTGCCGACACAAGGAAAGGGGCCGTTGCACGGAAACCCGAGGGGAGTCCAGGCATTGTCCCCGCTCACCGGCTGTAGGAAGGTCAGGTGTCGGCTGAAGATTCTTCTGGAACCTCCCCGCGCTTTCTCCAGTCGCCCGCCTGTGGCTCAGGACGATGGGCTGCAGGCGGTGTCACGGGGAGTGGCCCTGGCTGTGGCGGTATTGGTGAGCGTCGTGTATTTGCGGCCGCCCACTGATTGGCTGCGCGATGGGGTGGTGCATGTGGCCCCCGACGGGTTCGATGGCTGGTTGGGCCAGTCGCGGCGCCATGCCCTGCGCACGATTCAACGGGCTGCCGATCTGGCCGGCCCCGGGGAAACGATCCTGGTGTGGCCGGGTGTCTATGCGGAGGAAATCCATCTGCGCCGCGGCGGTCGTCCCGGCCAACCCTTGGTGCTGCGGGCCGCCTTGCCGGGGCAGGCGGTGATCACTGGGGCGGCGGGAGCTGGGGTGCCAGGCGCCTGGCGATGGCGTTCCCTGGGCGGGGGCCTTTACGCCACAGCCGTGGCCTGGCGTGTTGATGGACTGCGGGTCGATGGGGTGATGGCGTATCGCAGCCCTTCCACAGACCACCTGCGTCAGATCTGTGCCCGGGCTGGTGCCTGGCCTGCGTTCAATTCCAGCCCGTCGAGGCTGGTGCTCTGTCTGCCCAGGGGCGGCCCGCCGCGAGCCGAGCGATTGCAGGTGCACAGGGCGATGCCCCAGCGCCGCCGCTCCGGGGGGCACCAGGTAGCCAGTCTCTGGATCGAGGCGCCCTGGGTGGAGGTGCGTGATCTGCGCTTTGATTTCGCTGTGATGGCCGCCATTCAGCTATGGCATACCCACCATGTGCGTTTGGAGGGCAATAGTTTTGAGGGGGCGGATGTGGCCGTGAATGATTCGCCCAGTGTGGTCTTGCCGGACCAGGTGGTGGTGAGCCGCAATTTCAGCAGTTGCTATCCACTGTTTGAATGGAGCCGCCGCGGTTGGTTGAGCTGGAAAGAAGTATACTATTACTCTAATTGTTCGCTCACCTGGCTGCACGGCGCCGATCTGGAGGTGGAGGGCAATTTAGTCAACCAAGCCGGGGACGGCATCAAGATTTCCCCGCTGGGTGGTCGGAATTTTGTGCGGGGCAATCTGATCGCGGAAACTACAGACGATGCCTTCGAATTTGATGGGCCGGCCCGCCAGCTAAAGGTGCAAGGCAATGGGGTCCTTGATCCCCTTGTGGTGTTGGGCGTGAGTCCTGTGACGGATGGGCCGCTTGTGGTGGAGAACAATGTATTTGTGGCTTTTCCCCATCCGCCGGCGGTGGGTTATGGAGTTTTGCTGAAATTGATGGGTGGGCCCAGCCGTAATGTCAGCCTGCTCGACAACACCTATCTGGGCGAGCAGATTGGTTGGCAGGACGACTCTCGCCTCACCCAGGCGAGAATGCGTGGCAATCGGCTGGCGACCGTAAGGGGAGTGGCTGGGATCGATCAGGGCAGCTTGCTGGTCGGGCCGGACAACCACCTGCTGACCGTGACCCGACCCGAATGGGCAATGGCGAGTCGGGATCCTGGATCGCTGCCGGCCCTGGCGTCGATGGGGGCCAGGCCCCTGCGTCTGGGCCCGGTGGGACCTGCCTGGTGGCAGGCCGAGGTGGAGGCCGCCGGCCGCTCCTTGCCCGCTCTGCTGCGATCCCCGTGGATCAAGGGACCATGAGGGGAAGGCGGGGCTGCGATCGTTGGGCAATTGCGGTGGTGGCGGCCGCATTGGGGATGGCGGCGGCCTGGTTGGCGGCCCTGACCCTGGTGCTGCTGCTGGCCCCGATCAACGTGGATCAACCGATCTCTGTCGCCGATCTGGGCGATTGGGCCTGGCGATGGGGGTGGCTGCTGGCGGTGCTGCTGGCGGCCGCCGCCAGCCTCGGTCCGGCGCCGGTGGCAGCGCCGGCGCTGGTGGCGCGCCAGGCGGGCTGGGCGTTGGTTGTGCTGGTGGCCCTGGCCTCGGTTGCGGGGCTGCTGGCCGTGGTGGCGGTACGGCTGCATCTGTGGGGACGTGATTGGGGGTTGCCGTCACGGTCCGGTTACGGCGCCCGGTTGGCCGCTGTAGGGGCGGCGGAGGTGCTGGGGTTGCCGTTGGCCTGGCTGTTGGCCCTGCGCCTGTGGCGGCGGCGTCAGCCCAGACCATGAAAGGCTGCAGGCTTGGGAAAAGGACCTGCGGACTGGATCGGGCCGTACGGGTGCTGGCCGTGGCCTTGGTGCTGGCGGGGTTGCTGAACGGATTGCCGTTTTGGATGCGGCGGGTGGGCCTGATCGATCGGACGGCCTACGCGCAGGAGTTGGCTACCTACTGCCGCACTCCCCTGCAGAGCTGGTGGCTGCCGCGTTCCTGCGAGCCGCACCGCCGCCTGCCAAACCAGCGATACGAGGGCATTGACTCCAATCGTCTCTACCAGCTAAGCCCCCTGGAAACGCCCTTGAAGGGCTTCAAATACGGCGTGATGGCGGCATTGCTGCTGGGCTCCTTTGTCTTGGCCCTCAGCCGTTGGTCGACCCATTTGCCCATGCGGCGCCTGTTGCCGGTAGTGCCGTTGCTGGTGTCGTTGCTGGTGTCCGTGGCGATCAGCATCCAGGCCGATGGCCTGGAGCTGGCCCTGCGTTGTTTGCCGGCCCTGCTGTGGATACCACTGATTCCCTTGGCGGGCTGGCTGACTGCACCGCGGCGGCTGCAGGTCCTGGCCGATGCCCTGGCGGCCCTGGTGCTGTTGCAATTGCCCTTTGTGTTGCTGGAGACAATGCGGGGGTTGCCAATGCGTTTTGGCGGGCTGCCGAGCCCCTGGTTGCCCGGTCGTTTGGCGGGGTTGCTGACCCTGCCCAACAGCCTGGGGGTGCTTGTGCTGGTGGCGGCGGCCTTCTGCACCAGCGTCAGCCAGCGTCGCTGGCAGCGCTGGCCCCTGCTGCTGGCGAGCTTGGCGCTGGTGCTGGTGGCGCGCTCCGGCACGGGACTGGTGGGGTTGGGCGTGCTGATGGTGGGGTTGGTTGGGGAAACCCTGGGCCACCGACTAAGCCCGCGGCGACGACGAATGGCGGTGGCGGCCCTGCTGGCTGGGGGCCTGGCGCTGGCCGGGGTGCTGATGGCCGGTCCGAGGGGACCGCGTGCCCTGCCGCAAGTACTGCCCAAGGTGCTCGGACGACCCTCCCTGTTCCATTCACCCCTGGGTCGGCTCAACAACGTTGGCGACTGGGTCACCCAGCCGATGCCAAGGCAGGAGCGCCTGTGGGGCTACGGGGTGACCGGGGGGGGCAGCCTGGCGGCGGCGGTGCAGGGCAACGACCCAGCCCACGTGGAAGCGACCGATGCCCTGCCCCTGCTGTTGCTGGCCCAGGGGGGTCTGGTGGCCCTGGCCAGTTTCTATGGGCTGGTGCTGTGGTGCCTGATTCGGGATCAGGGTTCCCGCCTGTTTTGGACGGTGCTGGTGCTGGCCAGTTTGACGATGAACATCACCGAGGTGTTTCCCTTGGGCCTGGTGCTGGCGGTGATGGCGGCCCGCTCGCTGGGTCTTGGTTCTGGTGGTGATGGGCCAGGGCCAGGCCCGGGGAAGACTTCAGGCGGTCACCAGGTCGAGAGCCTTGACCCTGGAGATATCAATGCAAAAAGGGGGTGAGCCGTTGCGAGCGATGGGCCAACGACGCACCCAGCAGGTGCCCTTCTCGGCGTCGACGTTGATCACCTGGAAGTGGCTGTCTGGATTTTCGTCCAGAAGGACGAATTGACCGGGGCGGGGGGTCATGAAAACCGGGCGGAACGGCAGGTTTTAAATCTGTGGACAATCTAAAGGATCTTGGGGTTGGGGCCCTTGATGTGCTGAAAAGCCGACCCGACGGTTTTTGAGCATGGCTCGCGCCCTACAAGCCCTGAACGATCTCGCCGGCTTTAAGCAGGATTCCTTGGCCCACCTGCAACGGTTGCCAGGCTTCATCGGCGGTCAGGGGCTCGGTGCAGACGATGGTGACCACATCGGTGGGGTTGGTGACGGCGGCGAAATCAACGCTGAGGTCGTCATCGGCCAGCCGCGCCCGCCCAAAGGGCGCCCGCCGGGTGAGCCAGTGCAACCGGGTGCCGG
>CANGZM010000122.1 GCA_947458155.1 Synechococcaceae cyanobacterium
CGGCAACGCCGACGGCAACAATCCCACCGGAAAGCGGGGCTGGCAGTGGGTCCTGGTCACCGCTGTGGTGACGGTGTTCGGTCCAAGGACTGAGTCGATCGACGGCTGCCGCGATCGAGCTGCTGGGGAGCACCTTTGGCGGCATTGTCGTGAGCGTCCCCTGCGCCAGTCGGTGATCCAGCGCAAGATCAGCCTTGCCGTCCAATCCCGCCCAGGTGCGATCAGCCGCAGCAGGCTGCTCACGGTCACCACCACCCTGAGGCAACAGGGTCGCGATGTCTGGCAGTTAATGGAGCAGGCCTGGATCGCCCATCACCGTGGCGGGGTGGTGTCGTCGGTGTTGCCCGATCTCTGAATCAGCAGCACAGAGCACTGTTTCTTGATCGCTCAGCGATGAGCTTTCAGGCATGGAGTCATGAGGCTGGGCGTCCCGACCTCTGAATGCAAATCATGTCGTTACGTTGGTGCCAACCTTCGCATCCCCCGCCACCCCATCTGTAGCGATGAGCTGGACAGCATTTTTGTAGACCCTGGGCGAGCGACAGGACTACGCCCTAACCCCCATGAGTTGGAGTTGATTCTCTGCCTGAACGAGGAGCCCGGCCAGAGCAAGCAGCAGCTGCTGGAGACCTGTCAGCGCCGTCAGGGTCCGATCGAGGAGGAGGCTTTCACCCAGCGGCTGCGCACCATCTAAAGCAAGTTCAAGATCAGCGGCCGGGGCTACAAGCTGCCGCAGTTGCAGCGTTTCTTGGCGCAGCAGTACCTGCAAAGTGGGCCGGGGCTGTCCCGGTTTGGCCTCAGCCGAATCCACGCGGCGTTCCCCACCGATATCTTCGCCGCCGCCCTGGAGCGGCTCATCCACGACCAGGAGCAAGCCCAGCCGGAAGACCAGAAGGAGGTGGCGATCCTGCAGACCTTTGCGCCCAACCTGGAGCACTACCGCAGCCACCTCAGCCGCTGCCTGCAGGTCAGGGTGCGGGTGCGCATCCTGCTGGCATGGCCCTATTCGCAGGCTGCTGGGCTTCGGGAGGAGGTGCTGAAGCGCTATGCGGCCGAGCCGATGGCGGAGGATTTCGCCATCCAGGGCAGTGTGATCGGCAATCCGGAAACCCTGGAGGCCACGATCCGCGCCAGCTGCAATCCCACCCATCTGGAGATCCGGCTGTACGACACCCTGCCTTCCCTTTCCCTGTACCGCGCTGGCCCCACGTTGTTGGCGGGGCCCTTCCTGCATGGGGCCCTGGCGATCCACACCTTGCAGCCGGAGCTCGACCTGCGCCAGCGATGCCCTGCTCACCGGCACGCTGCTGAACGACTTCGAGCGGATGTGGACCGTGGCGCGTCCGTTCCTGCCCGCTCCCGATCGGAACTGGCGCAATGAGTTGAAGATTTTGTTCACCGATTGATCATTATCCCTGGTGCGATCTGCTGGCGCTGAGTGCTTTTTGATTGTTGTCCCCACCGTGACTAGTCTCTTGTTACCTCCACCTCCAGATCTTGTTCAGGAAGGGAAGAGGGCCCAGGAATAGTGTTTTGTTGATGCGACATCCAATCAGGAAGCAAATGGTCGGACCAGCGGCAAAGAGCACCGCCATCGTTGGGTTCCAACCCCAGGCACTCGTGATCTGAAAACAAGCTCCAATTCCGAATAGACCAATCGAAAAGCGGCACATCAGCGCGGCAAGCGCTACAATTGCCCAAGTCAAGCCCATGCTGTTTTCAATGCCCTCAAAGCCGGCCGCAAGCACGGCAACTTTGAGGCAAAGCAGTAAGCTGAAGATCATGACTGAGATCAATTCTGCTTCCCAGGCAGTGTGGTTGGCTTGGAACGAGCATCGGAACGAGCAATATCCCCGAATCTGATTGTAAAACAAATGACCAGTGGCAAATAGGGAGGATATCACGGGATGCCAATTCCAGGCGCTCATGGCATGAATATAAGCCGCAATGAGCAGAGGATTTTCGCTGTTGCGAAAGTCCTGAGAGTATGCGACACAAACAACAGCAGGAATCCCAGCCAGGCCAAAGCGATTTTCTATGCCTTGAGAACCGGCCCAGACCACGGCCAGCCAAAGGCATGCCCATGGGATGAAAGAAATTAATCCTCTTGACCCAAAGAAATGGAAGTTCATGATGTTGCACTGATAAAGAATGGCTGATCACTGGCATCAAGAAGGCAGCGCTGTCTGCCCATTGCTGCGCCGTAGCGGTTCCCTGTAGGCCCAGGTGCGGGGCTTCACGGCGCCTGCTGGCAGCGCAACACCAGGGCTGTGGGGTGGTTGTCCTGCAGCTGCGCCGCCTCCTGGCGGTTGCCATCCCCCGCCGTGCTGGCCAGGCCCAGGGCGCTGGCGGCGGGCAGCGCATCGTGGTGCTGTCTGCCAAAAACGCTATAGAAAATCACCGGCCGAAACCGTTCGATGCCGAGCCTGTCCCGCAGCTCCAGTTGTCGATAGCGATCCAGCATGGCCTCCTGCTGGCTTTCGCTGCAGAAGCGCCGTTCAATCACCAGGGGGCGCACCGGAATCGGCGCCACCAGGGCGATGCCGCCAGTCAGCAGCCATTGGCCGAGCCAGCCTCCAATCAGTAGTCGGCTGGCCAGGGGTGCGAGAGTTGTCGCCATGGTGTCCTTGCGATCAAAGGGCGGTTTGGAACAGGTCGTTGATCAGCGGCAGGATCCGTTTGGGGTCGCCCCGGTACACCGCGCCCTCGCGGATGGCGGCGATCTCGCGCAGCTCGCCGTCGTTCACGTCGCCATAGGCAATCGGGGTGATGGTGATGTCGCTGTTTTCGATCACGCTTCTGAGATCCCCCAGCCGCAGCCCCTTGGTGGCCAGCCCGTCGCTGAGCACCAGCAGATGGAAGCGACCGTTCGGATCGCGGCGGCGCGCCTGCATCAGATCGTGCAACGCCACGGCCAAGCCGTCGTACAGGGCGGTGGCGCCATTGGCCTGGAGCCCCTGTGCCGTGGCCAGCAATCGCGCGCGGCTGTTCTCGTCGTAGGGCTGCAGGGGCATCAGCCGTGTCGGTTTGTCGCTGAAGCTGATCAGCCCCACCTGGTTGCCGCTGTTGATCGCTCCGCTGGCCACGGTCAGGGCCCGCTTGAGCTGGGAGAGGCGGTCGTTCTCGTTCATCGAGCCGCTCACATCCACCAACAGCTGCAGGTAAACCGTGCGGCCGCCATCCTTGCGCTGCTTCCAGAGCCGCTGCACCTTGCTCAGCACCTCCCCATCCGCGCGGGGCGGGCGAGCTGTGGCTGGGACTGGGCTGGGGTCGCCAAAGTCCTGGCTGCGGGCCAGGGCCTGCAGGGGGGAGGAGGTCACGAAGCGGCCGAAGCGTTCCAGCGCCTGCCGCTCCGGCCCCGTGGTCCACGGCAACGCCACCAGTGGCGAGCCCTGGTCGGCGCCGAAGGGAACCGCCACCAGATCCCCGAAGCCAGGCTCCCGCTGCAGTTGCCGGTAGCTCTGCTCCGCCATCACCGCCGCATCGAGGGCCTCGGGCCGGCGCTTCCAGATCTCGATCTGCTCGATGTAGGTGGGATCGATCCTGCTCACCCGTTGCTGGAACAGCTCCAGGGATCTCTGAATCGAGCCCCGCTCCAGCTCCGCCGCCTGCAGCGCTCCACCTTGGCCCGTGTGGCCGGCGGTGGTCCACAGCAGCGTGTGCATGAAATCCAGGCCGGGGGAACACAGGTAGGGATTGCAGGTGCCCATGCGCAGCTGACCCGCGAGGGTCCGCTCCATCACCGGCCCGAACGCCAGCGTTCCGCCGCCGCTCTGCTTCCAGGCGCCGCCGCGCACGGCGATCACCGAGCGGTTGCCCACCAGTGAGGGCTGCAGCAGCGTCGGGGTGACGCCGTCGAGCCGCAACAGCTCCAGCCACGGCTGGCTGGCTGGCGAGTAGCCGGCGGGCCGATAGCCGCCGGCCACCAGCATCTGGGCCGCCAGGCCCGAGGCGATCGGCCGCACTACCACCTCGATGCGGCGGCCGTCGCTGCCCCGCTCGCCTCGCCGATTGAAGCGTTCGGCCGCATCCACCAGCCAGCGGCCGCTGGCGCGTTGGTTGTCGGCCTTCTCGAGGGAACTGACGATTTCCACCCGCAGGGTGTTGCCGCTGAGGGTCATGCCCCCGGCTGGGGAGCCGTGGAGGGGGAAGGCCGCTGCCTGAGGCAGCCGCTCGGCCAGGGGCAGCGGTGCCACGGCGCTGGCGAGGGCGGCAGGCGACATGGCGCTTTCCACCGTGATCGAAGGAAGCAGGCGGCGCTCCAGTCGCACCATGGCCGAGTCGAAGGAGTTGACCGGCGGGTTCAAGGCGGTGTTGACCAGCACGCCACCGCCGATGACGACGACGGCGGTCATGGATATGCCAACCAAGGTAGGGGGAGTCATGATTCGAGTAGCAGGGTGGAAAGAACAACCGTTGTCGGCACATTCGGACAACGCAGGGCCTCCTCAATGGCGGCCTCGTAGCAGCGCCTCAGAGCCTCCTGGCACTTCTGCAGGTGCTCCTGCAGGACATCCAGTCGCCGCTCACGCAGCAGCAGGAAGCCAGGGGTGGGCGCACGGCCCAGGCGACAGAGGTGTTCTTCCATCGCCAGAGCACGCTGCACCAGGCGCTCCATCAGCACCATCAGCGCCACCGCACAGCCGGGATCCAGCTCGGCGCAGGCCGCAGCCAGAACGCGCACCGCTTCCAGCCGCTGGCCGATCTGCCGCCAGTGGTGCGAGGCCTCCAGCGCCAGCTCGGCGTCAAGCCGCAGCCGCTCCCGCAGCGCGTCGGCGTCGAGCAGGCACGCCGTCGGCGGCGAGGGTGCCCGTTGGCGCAGGCGGCGCTGGGCCCACCGCCACACCCCCAGGCTCGCCAGGGGCGGCAGCAGGCCGGGGAGCAGAACGGGCCAGCGCAGACCGAGGGCGCCCACAACCAAGCTGGTGCTCAGGCCAAGGCCGCAGCAGAGCAGCAGCCCTTCACGACCCTGCATGGACCTTTCCAGCAGCACAACAACGCTTCTCGGCGCTGCATGCCATCGGGATAATCGGTGCTGTTGCATCGATCAGAACCCTCCTCAATCAATGGGTGAGCACAGTGTTCTGCGGCCTCTTGGTCTGCGTCAATCGTTGCCAGTTGGAAGCCAATGGAAGATGCTGCAACAGACCACGTTGGGTTGCTTTGCCGATAGATTCTTATCGGTGGCAGGCACTCCATGCCCCCCGCCACTTTGTCGATGGTGATCAGCTGGACAGCCTTCGTTAATCTTGCTCTTCTCAACAGACAGGAACGGCAACACATCGCCAGCCTCCGGGCTCACCACCTGCTGGCCAACGTCGGCACCCTCACCTGGGACGACCTGCTGGCACTGTTGCTGCAGCGGCGCTTGTTGTCGCTGACGATCGTGAATGTGTATGAGTGCGTGATCGACGCCTTGGAAAGCGACGCAATCAAGGCCACAGTTCGGCTGATTCTGCATGAGGAATACTCGCGCAACACCCGTGGCATGCCACTGGCTTCTCATCGCGAATTGCTGTTTCGCGACCTGCTGCATCTGGGCGCCAGCCGCGAGCAAATACTCCGCACCCGCGAATCCGCTGACACGCAGCAGTTGCGGCTGGCCAGCCTAGAAGCGTTGCAGAATTGCCTGGGCCAGCCCCACACCGACCCAGGGTTGATCACCTTTCTGCGCTTCTGGGCGGAGGTTCTGGTTTCGGTGGAGTACGAGTGTCTGTGGCCGCGCCTATCGGAACGCCTGGCCCATGGCCCCGCAGTGGATGGAGATCGCTCTGAATTCTTCTAATACCACATGATTCACGATCGCCGCCAATCCGACATCGGCGAAGAGCAACTCCTGGGTGGCCTTACCCACTCCCAGCAACTGGCCAGCCACATGGCGGAGCTGATTGACAGCAAGGAAGCCCTCCAGATCGCCATCAGCCAGGTGCAGCGGGCCTCGGAGCTAAAGGATCGCTTCTACCGACAGTTCCTGCCCCTGCCGGCCACGAGATGATCAGCATCCTCATGCTGAACCATACGATGCAGTTCCGGGGGACTCAGTCTTTGTAGTTGCTAGACGTCTTCTTGATTTAGCCTCTGTTTGCGAGGCGTATAACAGGCCCCTCGAGTGGAAATGCCACTGACAGCTTGCCTGCTTCGCCACCTCAAACTCATTGCCTGCCACTCAGGGGCAGCAATCGAAGGATCGCGATTTCGTTTCGAGGATAGTGCTCCGGGCCCTTGCGTGGCCGTAGCCACGGGGCTACACTGTTTAGGTTCGCTTGATTACCCATAAGCCTCCGCGAACCCTTAGATCCCTTTCGGTACAAGGCATGCAGCAACAGACCGCATTGGCGATCCGTTCGGTCATCGCTACCAGCGAGGAGCGCCTGTTGAAGCGGAAGCAGCAGCCGCCGAGGTAGTGCCTGGCGTAGTTGTCAAAGTTGAAGGCATGGAAAGTGCCGTTGAAGTTGGTCTTGAGGTTGCCCAGCAGCGTGTTGATCCAGCGGAACTGCGGCAGGTCGCTGGGGTGCTTCCCACCGGTGACGTTGGCCTCATGGCTGCAGCCCGCCGTGGTGACGGCACGGAAGCAGGCCAGGCCATCGGAGAGCACCTGGCTGCCGGCTGCCAGATGATGCTTGGCCCAGTCAGCGATTGCCACTGAGCTGAAGCCTCTCACGGCTGTGATCCTGGCGTGAACCGGATGCCCCGCCTCATTCAAGGAGACGGCCACGACGATGGGGATCTTGTTCTCATATCCCCGACCTGCCTTACCGCCCGGGAGTTCGCCGCCGAGGTAAAAATCATCGATCTGGATCCTTCCCCGCAGCAGGTAGGCCTCCTCCCGATCAGCCATCGCCCGCAAAATCTTGTTGTGCAGCAGCCAGGCCGTGTCGTAGTTCACGCCCAGGTGGCGGCTGAGCTCCAGCGAGGAGATCCCGGTTTTGGCCTGGCCGATCATGTACAAGGCCAGAAACCAGGTGGCCAGAGGCAATTTGGTCGCCTGCATGATCGTGCCAGCGGTGAGCGTGGCCTGATGGCCGCAGTTGCGACACTGATAGCGCTTGAGCCGGCGGC
>CANGZM010000123.1 GCA_947458155.1 Synechococcaceae cyanobacterium
ACCACTTCTCGGCGCCGGAGCTCAAGGCGGGCAGCCATCGGCTCGATGGCGTGCTCTGGCCCCTGGGAAGCGAGACCGGCTCAGAAGAGCTGCCGGTGGTGCTCCTGGAGGTGCAGATGCGCGCCGACATCAGCTTCCACCACCGCCTGGCGGCCCAGACCTACCGCTTCCTGCAGCTCCACCCCCGCATCGAGCACTGGCGGGTGGTGGTGATTACGCCGCACCAACGGCTGCAGCTGGGGCCGGTGATGCCCCTGCGGGGTTTTCTGGAGCAGGTGCAGTGGGTAAGCCTGGAGGAGCTCGGTCAACAGGAAAACCTCGATGCAGCGGTGGATCTGCTCACCCTGCCGGTGCGTTCCGAGCAGGAGCTGGCGGAGCGCTGCCGGCGGATCCTGGCGAACCGCCGGGATCTGGAGCCGGTGGTTTTCTCTATGCTGTTCGAACGGTTTCCACAGCTGAGCAAGGAGGAGATTCTGATGATCGCCGGGTTGCCGCTGCAGGAATTGCGCCACACCCGCGCGGTGCAGGAGATCCTGGAGGAGGGAAGGCAGGAGGGAAGGCAAGAAGGCCGCCAGGAAGGCCGCCAGGAGGGATTGGAAGCCGGTCGCCGGCAGGAAGCCGTTGCCTTAGCCATTCGCCAGCTCTGCCGCCGCTGCGGGAGCCTCGATGAGGGCAGCCGGGAGCAGATCTCCTCCCTGACCCTGCAGCAGTTGGAGCAGCTGGCGGAAGACCTGCTCGATTTCGCAGAGCCTGCCGACCTGCAGACCTGGTTCGAAGACCATCCGGCTGGCTGAACCAGGCATCCCTCAGGGTTCTCCCTGGCGGACGCGGACCCCCACAGCACCCCAAAACCACCCCTTCGACTGGCGCTGCGGCCGATTGCGGTGATCCCTGCAGGATCAACAGGCGCCGCACCTTTGGCTGAAAGCCACGGCGGACCTGCACCGTGAACCGCGGGTCTCAGCAAGCAACTCACCGGAGAGCAGCACCCCCTGAGGCGGAAGCAGCAGGAGCCGGATCCAGCCACGGGTCTGGCGAGCGCCTCCACCAGCAATGCCCTAACCACCGTGGTGGGTGTGAGTGCAGCAAAGGCCCACCGTGTCACCCAGCTCGCGGGGGCCGTGGGGCAGTGGGCCGAGGCTGTGCCTTCTCCATCGCGGTCTTGAGCGAAGCGCGGTGGCCCTCCAGGTCGATGAAGGTGGAAGAGACGTAGACCGAAGGCTGTAGTTAGGGCTGCTGGTTCTGGCACTGCCCCGAGCTGCCGGCCACCTCGATGATGAAGATGCCCCCAGTCAACTTCTGCCCTTGAAAGACCTGCGGATCTGATCAAACCAATTCCCTGGCAAGTCCCCAGGCCGGAGCTGGACGCTCGCCATCGAGCGGGCCAGGGGCAGGCCGCCACGCTGCAGCACCGTCAGCACATGCAGGGTCACCGCGAGGGCGATCAGCAGCCAGGCGAGCAGATGGACGCTGTAAACAAGTTGCTGGAACTGGCCGTCGCGCAGCCAGTCCTCGTCCATCAATTTGCCGCTGCCCACCGCCAGCACCAGGGCCACCAGGGCGAGAGCATTAGCGGGCTGCCGCAGCCGCAGCCGGCCGGCGGTGAGGGCGTACAGGGCGAACAGCAGGGCGATCGGCCAGAGCAGAAACCCCAACGTGCCGTGAATGTCGATCCACTCACCGGCAAGGCTGAAGGGCAGCCGGCCAAAGCGCCCGTCGTACATCGAGTACACCAGCAAGCCCGTGAGCCAGGCCAGCGGCACCAGCAGCGCCGTAGCGCCATGCAGCAGGCGCAACAGGGAGGGTTGGTAAGGACGAGGCATAGCGCCAGAGGTTAATCAGGTCTCGGCTGGAGTTGGGTGTCGAGGCCAGGGCGTGGCGGGCGTCAGCCCTGCTTCTGGCTCCAGCGGTCGTAGCAAGGTGATCCCGCCGATCTCAACCCAGGGCAAGCGCAAGGGCCAGGACTCTGGCAACTCACCTTGAAAGAGGCCTGGCATGCATGGCGAAAGCTGGGCAGGAGAGATAAAGGTAAATTATTCCAACAATGCGTACATGCTGTACCAGGCAGGGCCCGGACAAAAGCGAAAATTTGACAAGAAAAAACCAAAATTTTATTCAACTGATGACTTCTCCAAAATTTGATTCCGTGATTGATACATTTACGGGCGAGGATCTCTTCTTTTTAAGATATCAATATCGCGTTTACAAAGAATGGAATAATGATCCTCGCTTCGCCATTGTGCCAGGCGTCAACCCCAACATTATCGGGGCAAAGGCCACCAGCGGCATCCGCAGTGTGGATGGCACAGATCAGTTGCGCTATCAGGTTGGTGGGGGCAACCCCACCGCATCGGCGCCCTTTCCCGTGTCCACCACGGATCCAAAATTCATGGCCGGGTCGACAGGCACCATATTTCGCCGCCTGACCAGCAAGAACTTTTCGCAAGTCGCTGGTGGTTTCACGATCAATGATCAAACTGGTGCCGTTAGCTACGATTCAAAATATGAACTTGATTACAGCGTTCGCGGCAGCACCGATCCCAGCAAACCCTACATATTTGATGCCAGCCCCAGGCTGATCAGCAATTTAGTTTCCAATCAAAGCGGCAAGACATCTCTACAAGTATTGGATGATCCCTATGCCCGGGAGTGGACCCAAGCCGGAACTCAGGCCGGCAAACGGGTGAGCCAAAGAAACATCACCCGCCACGAAACAATCCTCTACGGTGGCGATGGAGAGAATGGCTTAAGTACGGGTAACCCCCTGCCAAATTCAGGATTTTTCGCCCTTTTTGGCCAATACAACGACCACGGGCTTGCTTTTCTTGAAAAAAGAAAAGATGACACCCTGCGAATCCCCCTACTTCCTGGCGACAACCTCTACAACCCCGGTTCCCCCTTCAACTTCATGCCACTCTCCCGCACCAACACTGTGCAGGTGAAGATCGGAGAGGGCAGCAAGGACGGCTTGGTGGCGGAACTGGGCTTGGCGGGCTACAGCCACCCCACCCAATGGAATGTCAATAAGGAGAATGCGGCCGTTGGCACCAGCTTCAACGGCACGAATGGGGGGACCCTGGTGCTCAACGAGCAGCTGATTCTGATCACACCTGGGGCAACGCTTGAGGATGTGGTGACCGCCATAAATGCAAAAACGGCCTTTACTGGAGTGGTGGCCGCCACCACCACTAATATCAGCGGCCAGAACGTGCTGAAGCTCACCCCTCGCAACGGCGAGAGCATGAACCAGACCTCTGCCTTTTTGGATCTCAATCAGATCTATGGCTCAGTGGAAAGCCATGGCATTTTTATGCGGGAATACAAGGGCAATGGCGAGCTCACGGGCCGGTTGCTAACCGATTCGCAAAATTCCACAGCCCGTTGGGATGACCTGAAAAAGAATGCCAAGCGCATTGGTCTCACCCTGCGTGATCGCGATGTCTCGTCTGTGCCGATGGTGGAGAGAATACCCCAGGGCTTGTCCAATGCGGGTCGTTATGCCTTTGTGATACTTGATAAGGTATCGGGCCAGAAAAGTTACATCTTCGATACGGCTGCTGTTACAGACAACCAAGTGCTTGTCAATGCTGGCTCCGCCTTCCTAATTGATTTGGCCCAAGATTGGAAGGGGAATCCGCAGCCGCCTGGCAGCGATTATTTTCTAGATAATGGCGACCTGAAGGATCCCTCCCGCTTAAATCAGCACGCCATAGGCGGTGATGGGCGCCTGAATGAAAATATTGGCCTCACCAGCCTGCATGAGATCTTTGTTTCTACGCACAATAATATTCTCAAACAGATCAAAAAAAACTTCGACGATATGCCGTACGTTGATGATGATGACAGTATTGATGATGACGATAGAAACAATCAGACCCTATCCGGTGAGGAGCTCTTCAATCTCGCCAAGCTCGCCAATGAGAATTTCTATCAGCATCATGTGCTGCAGGAATATGCCCGACGCATTACACCGAACCTCGGAGCCTTTACTGGCCCGGCAACGACAAATAACAATAATGCCGGATTCAACGCCAGCATTTTAGCGGAATTTACTTCAAGTGCCTTCCGCTTCGGGCACTCTCAGCTCACCGAGACGATGGCCCTCACCACGGTGAATCAGCAAACGGGCCTGGCCAATCCAGGCGGGCAACAGGACATTCAGCTACTGCAGGCCTTTCTGGCCCCCCAGATTTACAACCGCTACACCGCAGGCCAAGTCGCTGCAGGGATGAGTCAGCAGGTGGGTAATGCCACCGATGAATACATCACCAATACCCTTAGGAATGCCTTAGTAGGTAAGCCTTTGGATCTGGCAGCTCTGAACATCGGTCGCGGCCTTGATACTGGTCTTACCCCTCTCAATGAGGCCCGCCGTCAAATCCAAACCTTCCTGAGAAACGTCCCCACCTCGACGAATGGCAACATCGACTTGGTGCAAGCCAACAACGGTATCGATAGCAACCTGGCTGAGCTGGTGAACAATCTACGCCCCTACGTAAGCTGGCGTGATTTTGGAGCCCATTTGCTCAATCCCGACTCGCTCAAAGGATTCATCATGGCCTATGCCCGTGATGACGTTCTCAGCGTCTATTCGAACAACGCAAACCTGTCTTATTGGAGTACACTTCAAGCCAGTACGGCAGCCGGTGCGGCGGCAAGCTATGCCGCAGCGCTCTCCGCAGCAACAGATTTGGCCATGGAGGATAAGGCCTTCATGGGGTTTTTATACGACGGCAGCACCGCCCCCCCCAGTGGCAACCAAAGTTTTGAAAAAATTTCCCTCTGGCTCGGTGGCTTGGCGGAAGCCAAAACCCCAGGGGGCATGCTGGGCCCCACCCATGATTTCATCTACGCCTACCAGATGCAGCAATTGCAACGAGGGGACGAGGCTTACTACCTGAGTAAGCTGGCCGGCACGGATTTGGTGGAGGAAATCAAGGGCAAAACTGTGGCCGATATGGTGATGGCAGCCACCGGCGTGAAACACCTTTACCACAAAATCTTTGCGGTGAACGATGCCGACTATGAGAGGTCTCTGCAGACATTTGCCACCTTTGCCTCTGAGACAGCCCTGTTTGCCGCGACCCAAACGGTGGTGGATGCCAATGGGGTGACCAGGCAAGTGGGCAATGCTGGCTATGTGAATGGGGTGCTGACGGGCAACAACGGCAACTACCTTGATGCCCGTGGTGTCTTCAGCCCCAACGGTGTGGGTAAGGCCAGCGAGCTATTTGGGGGCACCAACGGCGTGGATAAATTCAAAGGGCTCGGCGGAGATGACTGCATGTGGGGCGATGGTGGTAAGGATGTGATGGACGGGGGGGATGACAACGACTTTGCCGATGGTGGGAAGGGCGATGACACTATCTATGGCGGCAATGGCTATGACATGTTGCGCGGCGATGGCGACGACGACGAGATCTATGGCGGCACTGGCAATGACGACATGTATGGCGGCGAAGGTCAAGACAAACTTTATGGTGAGGATGGTGTCGATGATCTCAATGGGGGCAATGACGATGATCTGGTCTCCGGTGGCCTCGGCGCCGATTCGGTGAAGGGTCAGGCGGGCAACGACACCCTTATCGGCGGCCATGGAAACGACGTGATCACCGGAGGCGGGGGAAATGATCGATTTGTATTTGACGAACCGCTGAATTTGACCGGGACCGATATAATTCGCGATTTCGGATTGGGCGCCGACAAGCTTGTGTTTAACAAGACCATCTACACGGGCCTGAGTGGCAACAGCATCACTGCGGCCCAATTCCTGACTGCGGCTGGAGCCATTGCGGCCACCACCTCGGAGCAACGGTTCATCTACAACCAGACCACCGGTGATCTGCGCTTTGATGCCGATGGCATCGGTGTGGGTGCCGCCACGCGCATCGCCACCTTAAACCGGTTCAATCCGGCCTTCCCCTCGGATACCGCCTCCGCCAACGCCCTCTTCCCCACCTTGACGACGGGCAGTTTCCTTTTGGTTTGAAGCCCGGCTAAGGACCGCATCGGGACCTTGACCCATGGGGGCGGGGTCCGTTTGCATCCAACGGACACCAACCGAGGTCGGCTCCAAACCTTTCTTGCCCTCCTGAATCAAGCCCCAGCCCGGGATCCTGATCGGTGAGTCAACATCACAGACTCACGGATTGATTCAGACCAATGTCCTTGCCATAGATGCTCAGATCGCGCTCGGGGTAGGCCTTTTCAATGTGCGCGAATACCGCCTCACACTTCTGCAGATACAACTCCGGTGTGTAGGCGCGGGGCAAGCCGATATCAAGAGCCTCCTCAATCTGTAGTTTCAGCTTGGCCCTGGCGGAGGATTTTTGCTGCCAGTTGAGCACCAGCAGCGCCTTGATCCGCTCCACCAGCTCGCGGGCGGACTGCTTGACCTTGGCGCGATCACTGTCTGAAAGATCCGGGGCGGATTGCAACAGGATGTCGAACATTGCCAGTTCCTCCTCGCTGAGGTTTTCGCGGATGTGGCGTTGCTGCTCCTGGCTGAGTTGCTGGCTGAGCTGCAACAGCTGCTTGTAGACCTCCTCGACGCTGCGGCTGCCGGCGTTGTAGCTGGCGATCAGGGTCTCGAACTTGTCAAGGTAGTTGGTGCGGGTGGGGTTGAGCTGCACCAGGCGGGCTAGCTGGGCAGCGATCAGGGCCTTGAGCTCCTCCAGCTCGGTTTTCTTGTGTTTTTTCTGCTGGAATTTCTTGGCCAGCGCCTCGAAGTCGATCGTGGAGAGATCGATACTGGGCGGGCCCTGATTGCGGATAGCGATGCCGGTGATCGAATGATCGAGCACCTGGCCGATCTGGCCCATCACGGCGCTGATGTCCGGCGGGTTGGGGTGATGCTTCAGGCGGATCGCAGCGGCGATGCTGTTGAGGGCCGCAACGCTGCCGGCGAACTCCTGGGCGGCCGAGACGACCACGGCCATATCGGT
>CANGZM010000124.1 GCA_947458155.1 Synechococcaceae cyanobacterium
GGCAGGGCGCTCCAGAAGGCCATGGCCGCCCGGCGGGCCTGGCCCGGATAGGCCTTATCGATACTCAAGATCGCCAATTTGTAGCTGAGGGCCTCCATCGGCAAAAAGAAATCGACAATCTCAGGGATCTGTTGCCGCAGGATCGGCGTGTACAGGCGGTTCAGGGCGATGGCCAACATCGCCTCCTCCTTGGGGGGGCGGCCGCTGAAGGTGGTCAGCAGGATCGGGTCCCGGCGGTGGGTCACGCAGTGAAAGCGCACCAGGGGGGAGGCCTCAACACCGCCGTAAAAACCCATGTGGTCGCCGAAAGGGCCATCCGGCAACTCCTCCCCCGGATTGATGGTGCCTTCAAGCACCAATTCGCTGTGGGAGGGCACCTCTAGATCCAGGGTTTTGCAACGGGCCAGCCGCACCCCCTCGCCGCCATATAGCCCCGCAAACAGCCACTCACTCAACTGCACCGGAATCGGCGTGGCGGCGGCCATCAGCAACAGGGGATGGACCCCAAGGGCGATGGCGATTTCCAGGGGCTTGCCCAGGGCCGCCGCCTTGCGCAGGTGCCGCGCTCCGCCGCGCACGCTCAGCCAATGCACCGTCATGGTGTTGATGGACTGGCGTTGCAGGCGATAGACACCCACATTGGGGGTGCCGGTTTCGGGATCCTTGGTGATCACCAGGCCCAGGGTGATCACGCCGCCGGCGTCCCCCGGCCAAGGCCGCAGCAGGGGCAGGTTGTGCAGGTTGACCTGGTCGCCTTGCAGCACCACCTGGCGGCAGGGCGGCGTCAAATCCCGGTCCGGCCGAGCCCGGGCCAGGTCCCAAAGCAGGCCGCCATAGCGCTTCAGATCGGCCAGGCCCTTGGGGGGGCGAGGTTGCTGGAGCAGGGCCAGGCGCTCGCCGAGGGCCTCTAGTTCTTGCGGTCGCTCCATACCCATCGACCAGAGCACCCGCTCCACGGTGCCGAGCAGGTTGACGGCCACCGGCATCGATGAGCCCCGGACGTTCTCAAAGATCAGGGCCGGTCCCCCCAGGGCCAAAACCCGGTCGGCGATCGCAGCCAGTTCAAGATCTGGATCAACCGGCGATGTGATTCGTCGCAATTGGCCGCGACGTTCGAGCATCTGCAGAAAGCCCCGCAGATCGCGGCCCTGTTGCGCCATCACTCCAGGCACGCTGAGGTCCATCTGTGCCACTCCACTTTGGCGCATCGCACCCGCCCTTGGGGCCAAGACCCGAGGGAATCACACCAAAGAAAAAGTCCAAATAATCAGTATCAATGGAGACAAAATTAGGCATTACATGGGCAAACGCTTACCAATGTTGTCCTTGATACACAGGTCGGTAGCGTCAAGAGTAAACATTCGTGAAGGTGGTTTAAGGCCTAAAAATCTCGTACCATCCGCACATTCTAAAGAAATCCTTAAGAGGTCACCCTGGGATGGCAACCGCGCACGACGAACCGCGTACCAAGCTTGTCCAATCCCAATGCCGATCCTTCAGCCAATGGCCTCCCATCCAGCTGGCCACCCTCGTTGGCTTGGGACTGATCCCGTTTATTGCCATGCCCCACCTAAGTCATCAAATGGCAGCCGACGCGGCAAGCACCACCCTCAACTCTCCTAAGCAAACCTGGTTCCCGGCCGAGTATCGGGCCTGGAAGCGATCGAGCGCCTGGAAGCCCCAAATCATTTCGTCCCTGTGGGATCGTCCCTCCTGCAAATCCGACCAGACATGCCTGCCGGTCAAGGTCATCACCCGTGACGATTGCGATCTTCTCACCGTCTCCGCATCCCTGGTGAATCCCTCCACTGGCCAAACTTTGTTGGCCACGGCCAACACACCAAAGGTGGAAGCGGGCCAGGAGCAAAATCTGACGCTGCGTTGGAACCTGCCCCCCGGCCAGGCCAATGAAACCCTGGCCCATGAAAACGTCCGCAAAACCCACATCAACACCCTGGGCGATCACGAAGGCAACTCCAGCCTGAAAGAGCTCGCGGTGGCCCACATCAGTACCAAGTTGATTCCCGCGCCCCCCGCATGGCAATCCGTGACGATCCAGGATATTCGTTGCCTGTAAACACCCTGGGCGAGGGCTGACACACTGGCCTGCACCAGCTCAGGAAGCCCAGTCTGTTCGCCATGCAAGTCAACTATTTCCATACCTCCGAGGCGGTGCCTCCGGTCCTCTCCCCGACCGAAGGGGGACCGGATGCGGCGGTGGTGATCGACGTGCTGCGGGCTACCACCACGATCGCCTGGTCACTGCAGAACGGCGCCGAGGCGGTCGAGGCCTTCGCCGATCTCACCGCCTTGGAAACCGCAGCCGCCGCCTGGCCCGCGGAGCGGTGCCTGCGGGCGGGAGAGCGGGGCGGTCAGCGCGTCAGCGGTTATGACTTGGGCAACTCCCCCTTGGCGGTCACGCCGGAGCTGGTGGGTGGCAAACGCATTTTCATGAGCACCACCAACGGCACCCGGTCCCTGAAGTCGGTAGTCGCTGTGCCTTTGCTGCTCACCGCCTGCCTGCCCAACCGGCGAGCCGTGGCCAGGCGCCTGATCGAACGCGACAGCCAGCGGGTCTGGATCGTCGGCAGCGGCTGGGAGGGCGATTATTCCCTGGAGGACAGCCTGGCAGCGGGAGCCCTGGCCGCCGCCCTGCAGGAATTAACCCAGGATGGCCAGCCGGTCATTAGCTACGGCAACGACGAGATGGTCGCCGCCCTGGCCCTTTGGCAGCAGTGGTCCCTGGACCCTGAAGGCTGCCTGAGGACCGCCAGCCACGGCCAACGGCTGATCGGCCTTGGCGATCATGACGCCGATTTCGCCTGCTGCGCAGCGGTCGACAGCCTTGAAATCGTGCCGATGCAGGCCGAAGCGGGAGTGCTGCGGGCCAGCTGAACCGCTGGGGCACGGAGAGTCCAGTAAGGAGCTGGCCAGGGCCTGGGACGGCGCCTAAAGTTTGCCTGAGGCATGCGAATCAAAGACGTTGAGCAGTTTTTTGGCAGCGGCCCTCCAGCTCACCAGCACCCCGGATCCCGACGCCAATCTGGCCGCAGCGGAAGAGCAGATCGAGATTGCCGCCCGGCGGGGCGCCGAGCTGGTGGGGCTGCCTGAAAACTTCGCCTTCATGGGAGCCGACCAGACGCGGCTCGAACTGGCTTCCACCCTGGCCGAACGCTGCAGTCGCTTTTTGGTGACAATGGCCCGTCGCTATCAGGTGACCCTGCTGGGAGGAGGCTTTCCGGTGCCGGCAGGCGAAGGCGCCACCTACAACCGATCTGAACTTGTGGGCACCGAAGGCCAGCTGCTGGCGCGCTACGACAAAATCCATTTGTTCGATGTCGACATCCCCGATGGCACCACCTATCGGGAATCGGCGACCGTGCGTCCGGGGCAGGAGCTGCCGCCCGTGGTGGATGTACCGGGGCTCTGCCGGGTCGGACTCTCTATTTGTTACGACGTCCGCTTCCCGGAGCTCTACCGCCACCTGGCTGCCGCCGGAGCCCAGGTGCTGTTGGTGCCCGCCGCCTTCACCGCCTACACCGGCAAGGACCATTGGCAGGTGCTGCTCCAGGCCCGGGCGATCGAGAACACCGCCTACGTGGTGGCCCCAGCCCAGACCGGTCTCCATTACGGCCGTCGCCAAACCCATGGCCATGCGCTGGTGATTGATCCCTGGGGAACGGTGCTGGCGGATGCGGGGCTGGCACCGGGCCACGCCATGGGGCCCATCGATACCGGCCACAGTCAACGGGTCCGGCAACAGATGCCCAGCCTGCGCCATCGTCATCCGACGTTGTTCTGAGCGCCAGATGGGCGTCGGGACAGCCAGCAAAACGGGCCTCCCAAGCCCCATACCCCAGCCGCGACGGTTGCCTCGGGGCCTTCTCCATGGCCTCTGGGTGGCCAGTTGCATCATTGCCGCCGTGGCGGAGCCCGCACCTGTCCTGGCAGGAAGCACGCTCTCGGCCTGGCGCGTCAGCCCGGATCGGGGTATCGAATTGAGGACCGCCCCGGGCACCTCGGTGCGGGCCTATTTCGAGGAAGGCAGCCAGGGGGCAGGGCCACGCATCTGGTTCGACCTGCCCGGAGCCCCTCTGCGGCGTCGCTCCCTGACCGGCGCGGGCCTGCTGCAGGAGGTGCGGGTAGGGCAGCCCGACGAGGGGACCACCCGGCTGGTGCTGGAGTTCAGACCGGGCCTGCGGCTCGATCCGCGCCAATTGCGCTTGGTGGGCACCAGCCGGGATCGCTGGCGCATGGATCTGCGCCAGTTTCCCCCCAGGAGCTTGCCCATCCTGGGGGAAGGTCAGATGGAAAGCCCCGCCTGGCCCGCCCAGGCAGGTCAGAACTTGCGGGCCCCCCGCCTTAGCCCCATTCTTGGCCGTGGCCAAAGCAACCTGGCCAACACCCCCTTGCCCCGTCTAAGACGGGGTCGCTACCTGGTGGTGATCGATCCCGGCCATGGCGGCCCAGACCCTGGGGCCATAGGCATCCAGGGCCTGCGGGAAACCGACGTGGTGCTGGATGTGGCCCTCCAAACCGCCAGGTTGTTGCAATCCAGGGGTGTGCAGGTGCTGCTTACCCGCACTTCGGAGGTGGATGTGGACCTGCCCCCCCGGGTGGAACTGGCCAACCGCAGCCAGGCCGACCTGTTCGTGAGCCTGCACGCCAATGCCCTGACCATGGATCGACCCGATGTGAACGGGATCGAGACCTTCTATTTCGAGGGTGGTCTTTCCTACGGCCTGGCCAATGCATTGCAGCAACGCCTGATGGCAATTTCCCCCGGCACCCCCGACCGGGGGGCCCGGCCAGGGCGGTTTTTCGTGATCCGCCGCACGGTGATGCCCTCGGTCCTCACTGAAATGGGCTTCGTAACGGGCGAGATCGACGCACCGCGGTTGGCCAGCCGGCCTTACCGTCGCCAACTTGCGCAGGCCCTCGCCGCCGGCATCCTGTCCTTCCTGACGCACTCCTCTTGAGCCTCCTCATCGGACTGTTCGACAGCGGCCTCGGCGGTCTGACCGTGTTGCGCCAGGTCCACTCCCTTTATCCCCACAGTCGCTGCCTTTATCTGGGCGACACGGCCCGGATGCCCTATGGCCAGCGCTCCTGTGCCGATCTGAGGGAGATCGCCGCGGAGGTGGCCCATTGGCTGCGCCACCAAGGGGTGGGAGTGCTGGTCATGGCCTGCAACACCTCCAATGCCGTGGCCTTCGATGTGGCCGTTGCCGAAGCCGGTGTGCCGGTGTTGGGCCTGATCGACAGCATGGCCGCCGAGATCCGCAGCGACCGGGTGGGGGTGCTGGCCACCCCCGCCACCGTGGCCAGCGGGGCCTACCGCAGGGCCATCCAGGCGGTGCGTCCCGAGGCCGAAGTGCTTGAAATCGCCTGTCCCAATTTTGTGCCCTCCATTGAGGCCGGCATCCGCGACGGAGCGGAACTGAGAGCTGCCGCCCAGGCCCACATCGAACCGCTGCTGGCTGCCCGGGTGGAGGCGATTGTGTTGGGGTGCACCCACTACCCGATGTTGCGCCCAATGCTCAAGGAACTGGTGCCGGTGGGGGTCCGGCTGCTGGATCCCGCCGCCGCCGTTGCTAGACGGCTCGGCCCCCTGCTCACCAGCCTGGGGGATCCCTCGGAACGGGAAAGCCAGGGAGTACCACTCCCCCCTCCCATGGAACGCACCCGCTTCTGCGTCACCGGCTCGGCCCGGGATTTTGCGGTCGCCGCCACCGACTGGCTGGGATCGGAGCCCCTGGTTCGCAGCGTCAGCCTCCAGTCACCAGTGCGGGGCTTCTAGGATCTTCACGTCTGGGAGGAGTCGTGACCACGGTTGCAGAGCTGCTACAGCCGGTTGAGTCCGACCTGGACACCCTTCTGGCCGAACTTCGCAGTCTCATTGGTGCCGGCCATCCCATCCTGCAGGCGGCGGCTGAACATCTTTTTGCCGCAGGGGGTAAGCGGCTGCGCCCCGGCATTGTTTTGTTGCTCTCCAAAGCCATCTCCCCTGACGGCACTCTGAGTGCCCGGCACAGGCGCCTGGCCGAGATCACAGAAATGATCCATACCGCCTCCCTGGTCCACGATGATGTGGTAGACGAGGCCGCCACCCGTCGTGGCGTTGCCACGGTCCATAGCCGCTTCAATCACCGGGTGGCCGTGTTGGCCGGTGATTTTCTCTTCGCCCAGGCCAGTTGGCACCTGGCAAACCTTGACGATCTCGAAGTTGTCAAACTCCTCTCGCGGGTGATCATGGACCTGGCTGAAGGAGAAGTGCGCCAAGGGTTGTTTCGCTACGACACTGGCCAGAGCCTCGAGACCTATCTCGATAAGAGCTACTGCAAGACTGCCTCCTTAATGGCCAACAGCGCCCGAGCCTGCGGCGTTCTATCCGGTCTTGAACCAGAGCGGCTCGGTAGCTTGCACCAGTTTGGCCGACAACTGGGCCTGGCTTTCCAGGTAGTCGATGACATCCTCGATTTCACCGGCAGCGACCAGGAACTGGGCAAACCGGCCGCCAGCGACCTGGCCGCTGGTTACCTGACCGCTCCGGTGCTCTATGCCCTCGAAGAGCGGCCCGCCCTGGCCGGCCTGATCGAGAGGGAATTTTGTAATGAAGGTGACCTTGAGCAGGCCCTTTCCCTGGTGCGCGATTGTGAGGCCATTCCCCGTTCGCGCCAATTGGCGGAAGGCTTTGCCCGCGAGGCCCAGACAGCGATCAGCTGGTTACAGCCCTCGGAATCCCGCGGCGCCCTCAGGGCATTGCCTGATTTCGTCCTGAGTCGTTTGTACTGAGATGTA
>CANGZM010000125.1 GCA_947458155.1 Synechococcaceae cyanobacterium
CGCTGGAGGATGGGCTTGGGTTGAAGATTGGCATAGTTGGTCTCAGGTGAGTATGGAGTAGGCAATTGATTGATTACCTCGGCAAATTATCTGGTTCCCTGGGTTAAAGCGAAATCATCTGCCTTTACGATCGCTGTCTGATCCCGAACCATCTCCTGTCAGTAGGCTGATCGCTTTTTGTCGTTTAGGTGACAGATAGGCTATCCTAGTTGCACATATTGGGCCTGATTGATTCACGAAACCACGCTGAGCAGCTCCAGTAAGAACACCTTCCGCCGGTCGGGGGCGCGGCCTGTAGCTCAGTGAGGGCTTGGGTCTGGGGCGCGCTCAGGGGCAGGGGCGGCAACCCGAGGGCCTGGCGCTCGGCCCAGGCGGCTCGGTGGGCCAGCAGCAGGTCGGCGGCTGAAAGGGATCAAGCGAGAGCCTTTTGTCAGGGCTCATCTGGCCCCATTCCGTACTTATGGCGACGGTTGGGATCTCCGTCACGGGCCTCTTGCTTTGAGCGACTGTGGATAGGCTGGTCAATCGGCCTGAACGCCCAGTGCGCCGCATGATCCCCACATCCGATCTCCATATCGTTGATACCCGCCCCCTGGTGCCACCGCTGGCCCTGCACCGGGAGCTGCCGATTACCGAGACCGCTGCCCGCACGGTGCAGTGCGCCCGCGAACGGATCAAGGCGATCTTGCATGCGGGAGATCAGCGGCTGCTGGTGATCGTTGGCCCCTGCTCCGTCCATGACGTAGCGGCCGCCCAGGAGTACGCCACCGCCATCGCCGAGGCGCACCACCGTTTCAAGGATGACCTGGAAGTGGTGATGCGGGTGTACTTCGAGAAGCCCCGCACCACCGTGGGCTGGAAGGGCCTGATCAATGACCCCCATCTCGATGGCAGTTACGACATCAATACCGGGCTGCGGCGGGCCCGGGGTCTGCTGTTGCACCTGGCCGAGCTGGGCCTGCCCGCCGCCACCGAGCTGTTGGATCCGGTGGTGCCCCAATACATCGCCGACCTGATCAGCTGGACCGCCATCGGTGCCCGCACCACCGAAAGCCAGACCCACCGCGAAATGGCCTCGGGACTGTCGATGCCGATTGGCTTCAAGAACGGCACCGATGGCAGTGCCAGCACCGCCATCAACGCCATGGAGGCGGCGGCCAAACCGCACCATTTCCTCGGCATCAGCCAGCAGGGCAATGCCGCGATCGTCAGTACCACCGGCAATCCCGATGGTCATCTGGTTTTGCGCGGCGGCAAGGGCGGCCCCAACTACGGGCCTGAGGCCGTGGCCGCCGCCGCCGCCCAGCTGGCCGCCGAGGGCCTGCCCGCCCGCCTGATGGTGGATTGCAGCCATGGCAATTCCAATAAGGATTACCGCCGCCAGGGGGAGGTGTTGCGCCAGGTGGCAGAGCAAGTGGCTGGCGGCTCCCTGCATGTGATGGGCTTGATGCTGGAGAGCCACCTGGTGGAGGGCAGTCAGAAGATTCCAACCGACCTCAGCCAGCTCACCTATGGCCAGAGCATCACCGATGCCTGCATTGCCCTGGAGACCACTTTGGCCTTGCTTGACGAGCTGGCGGTGGCGGTGCGCAGGGCCCGCCAAGGGCACCTGGTGACCGCTTGATGGCCCAAAATTCCAACGGCCAGGCGGGGCAAGCTATTTTTTGGCACTCTTTGTTTGTAAGTGCCAGGTAGTGGTGATGACGACGATATGTTCTTGGTGAACATCTCTCTTGTTGACTATCCCTAAGGTGTGCATCCAGTCAAACCATGGGTCTAGGACATGGCCTTTCTGCTTCAGTTCTGCGGACTTTCGGATCCACTGCAGATCTTTTATCTCGAACAGAGGAATGCCACCCCAGCAGGGTTGGGCCCTGTCTACGCAGGCTTTCGGCCGTTTCAGCTCGATGCCCTGTTGGACTGGGCCTTGGAGTCAGCCCGTTGCCGTCGCTGGGATGGGGAGTTGATTCGCCATACCGTTGTCGATGTCTGGATGGAGCGGGCCGAGGTGATTCGCCAGTGGCAATTGCGCCTGCGGGACGAACCCGCCGATCGCCTGCTGGTGGCCGGCCTGGGCAGCCAGCAGGACTGGATGCATCGCTGTGAGCAATCCCTGCACGCTTAAGCCGCCAGCCGCCAGCCCCAGCCCCTAACCCCAGCTCAGCCCCCAGACCACCAGCGCCACAGGGCGGCCACCGCCAATGGCACGCTGAGGTTGTCCAATCCCAGCCAGGCCACCTGTTCCAGGGCGGTAGCCAGCAACGCCATCGCGGCCAGGGCCCCAGGATCCGGCGCGATCAACCCCGCTGCCAGGGCCAGTTGCCTCACCACGACGAGGGCCCCCAGGCTGGCCAGGGCCATGGTTGCGGTGCCCAAAAGCGACCGTTTCTGTCCCCACACCTGCCAGCTTGGTGAGGGCCAGATCGGCCCGATCAGGCCGGCGAACCCATCTCCCCAGGCCATCACCAGCACCCCGGCCGCCACCGCAGCGGGCTGGGCCGGCCACCAAAGCAGCAGCAACAGCACGATGGTGGCCCCATAGGCGATGGTGCCGTAGCTGCGGCGATCCACATCTTCGATGGCCGGCAGCACCCGGATGCGGTGGTTTAGGGCCGCTAGCAGGGTGACGAGTCCGGCGACCGGAAGGGCGATCCGGCGATCGATGCCCAGCCCCCAGGCGATCAACAGCACCGGGCCGCTGCCGATGTGGACCACCTTGCGGCTCCATTCGGGTTGGTCGGGCCAGCGGCGACGCACCAGCAGGGCCAGGCAGCAGACCAAAGTGAGCCAGGCCCCAACAGCGCCGACTCCAGGCAGCTGGCGCCGAATCCATTCCGGCTCCAGCGCCATTGCGAATTCCACCGCTGTCTCAGGCTGCCTGTTGTCTGTCGCTGAGCATCCGCAGCTTCATGATCGCCTTGGCTTCCAGCTGGCGCACTCGCTCCCGGGAGACGTTGATGATCCGGCCGATTTCGGCCAGCGTCAGCGGTTCGCTGCCTTCAAGGCCGAAGCGCAGCCGCAGGATTTTCTGCTCCCGTTCATTGAGTTGGGAAAGCCAGGCCCCCAGGTGTTCCTTTTGCAACAGACGATCCATCGAGTCCAGATGCTCGTTGCTGCCGGGATCGGCGATCAGCTCGCCAAGGGTGCTGCGATCCTCTTCGCCGCGGGCGTGGGCATCAAGGGAAGCGCAGGGGGTGCTTTGAGAGATCAATTCCTCCAATTCCTCGGGAGTCATGCCAACGGCATGGGCCACTTCGAGGCGGTTGGGTTGGCGTCCGAGGCGGTGCGAAAGCTCGCGGGTCACCCGCCGCATGCGGGAGAGTTTTTCGCTGACGTGAATCGGCAGGCGAATGGTGCGGGCGCTGTTATCAATGGCACGGGTCATGCCCTGGCGGATCCACCAATAGGCATAGGTGGAAAATTTGTAGCCCATGCCGGGGTCAAACTTGTCGACGGCCCGTTCGAGGCCAATGGCCCCTTCTTGAATGAGATCGAGCAATTCAAGGCCTTGATTTTGATATTTTTTTGCCACGCTCACCACCAGGCGCAAGTTGGCGGCCATCATGCGATCGCGGGCCCGTTGACCCATGCGAATCTGACGTTTCTGCAGGGGTGTGCGCTGATCGTTGGCGAGAAGTTGCAGCGGTTTGGCGGACTGGACATGGTGGGCCAGCTCAATTTCCTCCGCTGGTGTCAGCAGCGGCACCCGGCCGATGGTGCCCAGATACCAGCCGATGGCATCTGGGCTACTGCGGCTGCTGGATCGCTGGGATGCTGTCCGGGTTGCCGCCCGGGTACTAGATGGTTTGGTCTTGTCTTTTTGGTTTGGACTGCCGCTGTCAACAGCGCTCGCTTCGCCCCGTGCAGCGCTTTTAGCGCGAAGCAGAGCGAAAGCGGAATGCAGAGGTGTCCCCATCACCCCAAGCCTCCGATTGAATTTGCGGGGAATATAGCACCATTCGGAAAGTGCTTTTGTTCAGAATCTGAGAATTGTTCGATCCAAGTGCTGCGCTTTTCTGTCTTTTGGCTGTCTGTGTTTTGGTTACAGGATAAGCCGTCACAATCCGCCCCGCCAGCGATCCATCAAGGTTGCTTGCACCTGCTGGCCCGTTCCTTCAAGCGGGTATTGGTGAAAACTGCCGTCGCTGTGCATGTGCCAGGCGCCACTGTCGTCGAGGTAAAGCTGCATCAAGCCTTCTAGATGGCCCTTCAAGCGCGGATCCTCAACCGGGGCCACGGCTTCGACCCGGCGATCGAGATTGCGCGGCATCCAGTCAGCACTGCCGATCAGGAGTTCGGACTCGCCACCGTTGGCAAACCAAAACAAACGGGAGTGTTCAAGAAAGCGGCCAATCACACTGGAAACGTTGATCGATTCGCTAACGCCCGCCAATCCTGGCCGCAGGCAGCACATGCCGCGAATGATCAATTCGACCTTGACCCCAGCTTGCGAGGCTTCGTAGAGCAGGGCGATGATCGCCGGATCGACCAAAGAATTCATCTTGGCCCGCAGGTGGCCACCGCGGCCATTTTTGGCATGGTCAATCTCGCGACGGATCCGGTCTTCCATACCGCGACGCAAGGTGACAGGGGCCACGAGCAATTTGCGGAAACTCTGCTGTTTGGAGAAACCGGTGAGATAGTTGAACAGTTCGACCAGATCCTGACCAAAGTCTTCGTTGACCGTGAGTAGGCCTATGTCGGTGTAGAGAGTAGAGGTTTTTGAATTGTAGTTACCGGTTCCCAGGTGCACATAACTGCGCAATAACTCCTTCTCTCGGCGCACCACCAGCAGCACTTTGGTGTGGGTTTTGAGTCCGAGCACCCCATAAACCACATGGACCCCCGAACGCTCCAATTCGCGGGCCCAGTGGATGTTGTTGTCTTCGTCGAAACGGGCTTTCAGTTCGACCAGGGCCATCACTTGCTTGCCATTTTCGGCGGCGCGAATCAGGGCAGCCACCACCGGCGAATCCTTGGAGGTGCGATATAGGGTCATCTTGATCGCCAGCACCGAGGAGTCGTCGGCGGCCTGGTTGAGAAATTCCTCCACCGAGGTGGTGAACAGGTCATAGGGGTGATGCAGCAACACATCACCGCGGCGGATCACGGAAAAAATGCTTTGGAATTCCTCCTGCTTGATCGAGCCGTCCTCCAATTGGCTGCGTTGGGCCCGCATCAAGGCCGGCACCGTCCGCCCTTGATAGGGCTCGTCCTTCAGCTGGGGCAGGGGTATTGCCAGCAGGCTCATCAGATCATCAAGGCCGAGGGGACCGTTGATGCGATACACGTCTTCGCTCTCCACATCCAGACCTTCCATCAGCAGCCGCACCATGTCGTCGGGCATTTCATTGGCCACCTCCAGACGCACCACCTCACCCCCCAAGCGACGCTTGCGCAGTCCAGCCTGCAAGGCCTCCATCAGGTCATCGGCCTCCAAATCCCTCAGTTCCAGGTCGGCGTCGCGGGTGATGCGAAAGAAGTAATGGCCTTCGATCGTCATCCCCGGGAACAGGTGCTGCAGGTTGAAGGCAACCAGTTGCTCCAGGGGCACCACCGTGAACAGGGCCTCAGGGCTGCGCGTGCAGAGCTCGGTGGGAATCGGCACGAAGCGGGGCAGAATTTTCTGCGGTACCTTGACCCGCGCGAACTGTTGCTGGCCCGTGTCTGGATCACTGACCAGGGCCGCCACATTGAGACTGAGGTTGCTCATGAACGGGAAGGGATGTGCCGGATCGACGGCCAGGGGCGTCAAGACCGGAAAGATGGCGCGTTGGAAATAGTTGTCCACCCACTCTTTTTGTTTCTCGTTAAGGCGGCTGTAATCGAACAGGTGGACGCCGTATTCGGACAGTGAGCGTTTGAGGTGCAGGCGATAGTGCTGCTGTTGTTGATCGAGCAGCGGTCTCAATTTCGTTTGGATTGCCTCTAATTGCTGCAGTGGGGTCAGTCCGTCGTCGCTGAGGGTGGTGAGCCCCGCCTCTTGTTGGGACTTGAGTGAGGCCACTCGCACCATGAAGAATTCATCGAGATTGTTGCTAAAAATGGCACTGAATTTGGCCTGCTCCAATAGGGGTGTGCGTTCGTCCATGGCCTGGGCAAGGACACGCTGATTAAAGTCGATCCAGCTGAGTTCCCGGTTGATGTATAGCTCGGGTGGCACGCTGGATTTCGTCATTGCTAGGGATTTGGTTGGGGGCTGAATAATTCAATTAACGTAGCAATCTCATGCCGTTGATTGGCGTGATGGGCTTGCTTGACCTGGTAGCCCGCCGACGAGTATCCCAACCACCAACATCAGCGCCAGTCCTACCCAGAAAGGACTGCGTTGGCCGATGGTCTCGAAGGCCAGGCCCGCCATGGGTGGCCCCAGCACCCCGGCCAGGCTCTGCAGGGCTTGCATGCTGCCCAGGGCCGCACCCTGGCCGCCGTCTTCCAGGCGCCGGGAAACCAGGCTGCGCAGGCAGGGGGTGACCAGTCCTGTGCCCAGGGCCAACAGGGCCACACCGCCAAACACCAAGGGCACCGCCGTCGTGCGTTGGGCCAGGGCGATCAGCAAAAAGCCAACACTGACGAACCCGACCCCCGTCAGGGACAGCCTGCGTTCGCCAAAACGGGCCACCAGGGGCCCGATCAGCCCTCCCTGCACCACCGTGGCAACCACCCCTACCACCAAAAAGGCGAGGGCTGAAAGCTCGGGGCCCCAGGCGAAGGCCTGGCGCAGAAACAGCACCAGCATGGCCGTGAAGCCATTGAATGAAAGGAAAAACAAAAAGAAAGCCAGGGCCAGCAAGCGCA
>CANGZM010000126.1 GCA_947458155.1 Synechococcaceae cyanobacterium
CGGCAGAGTGTCGTAGAGCTGAGGGGTGACCCTGGTGCTGCCGCTGCTGGCGGTCACTGTCATGTCACGGGAGTGAGCCGGGCTTTGGAAGGTTACGGCTCGCCCTGAGGGCCTCCGGCCAGCCATGAACAAATGTTTGCAGCTTCGTGCCGATTGCAGCCGTTGGCCCCCCGTGGCCCCAGCGTGCGGGCCATCCCTCCAGCACCGATACCCTGTCTAGAACCGCAAAGCCCATGGATCAGGACCAGGCCTCGACAGAGCTTGGGCACGCCGCCCGAGATGCCGCCACGCCGGCCGTCAGTGCCTTCTACGACCGGTTTCCCTATCCCGGTGATCCCCTTCAGGACGGACCGCCACCGGGATACAACTGGCGTTGGTGTGTCGACAGTGTGGTGGCAGCCGTCAGGGGCGGGTTACCGCCTCGCCTTGATGGCCATCCCAGATCATGGCGCATTTTAGATGCCGGCTGCGGTACTGGGGTCAGTACGGATTACCTGTGCCACCTCAACCCTGGGGCCGATGTGGTGGCTGTGGATATCAGTTCTGGGGCCCTTGACGTGGCCACCGAGCGGCTAAGGCGCTCTGGGGCGTCAGGCCAAGTGCGATCCCTGCAGGTGATGCAACGCAGCCTCTTGAATCTTGAGGAAACAGGAAGTTTTGACTACATTAATTCCGTGGGCGTTCTGCATCACCTTGATCGCCCTGAGCGGGGATTAAAGGCCCTGGCTGAGAGGCTTGCCCCAGAAGGGCTGTTGCATCTTTTTCTTTACGCTGATGGGGGGCGCTGGGAGATCCATAGGGTGCAGAAGGCTTTGGCTCTTTTGCAGGCCGGCCCTTCAGCTGAGGGTTTGAGGCTGGGCCGGGCATTGTTCCAAGATCTGCCGGCCCATAATCGTCTTCGCCTTCACCATCAGAACCGTTGGGCCCTTGACACAGCGGCGGATTCAAACTTTGCAGATATGTATCTCCATCCCCAGGAAACCAGTTTCAATTTGGCTAGTCTCTTTACCTTTGTGCAGCAATGTGGGCTGCATTTCTGTGGGTTTTCCAATCCTTCCCAGTGGGATCCGGCTCGCTTGTTGCAAGGAGAGCTGTTAGACAGGGCCTTGGCTCTTCCTGAGCGTCAGCAATGGGAACTGGTCGAGTCTCTCGATCCCGATATCAGCCATTTTGAGTTTTTCCTGAGTCGGCAGCCCACCATCAAAAACCTATGGGCCAAGGACCAAGATTTGTTGGCCGCCGGTGGGGAACGCAATCGGTGCCTTTGGGGTTGGCCAGCGACGGCGCTGCTGGGCCCGGATCTGGAGCCTTTGGACATCGAACCTGGCGATCTGGCTTTGCTCCAATCCCTTGAGGCGTCTCCAGAGGGAATGGCACTGGCCGCCTTGCCTCTGGCCATGGATCCGCAGGAACGCCTGCTGCGGGCTCGCCGGTTGATCGCTCTCCGGCTGCTTCACCCACTGATCCCCTGAGGCGGAAGACCCCGCTGCCGTAAGCCTGCGTGATAAGTTCTGGTCGCCAATTCGCTTCATACGGTTGCCGGCCGCGATTGCCCCGTCTCCGAATCCAGAGGTGCCATTACCTCTTGCCGAGGAGCCCTTAGGGGACTGTCATGCCAGTGGCATGGGGGATTATCGGCGGCTTCAGCAGCGCCTTTTGCTGGCCACGACCATTGCTGCAGCTCTTGCAGTGCCGATTGCTTCTTTCGCTTTCGGATTGGCTGTTGGCCTGAGCCTCCTGATCGGTACCTTGGCCGGTCTTCTCTATCTGTGGCTCTTGTCCAGAAGCGTGGCTCGACTGGGCGAAGCCAACCGCTCCCTGAGCAAGGCGCAGTTGCTGGTTCCGGTCGTTCTCGTACTGGCCGGTGCCCGTATCCCCCAACTTCAGCTGTTTCCAGCCTTGGTGGGTTTTCTTCTTTATAAACCTGCCTTGCTTGTCCAGGCCGCCCTGGACAGTTAATTCCGTCCCAAGACCTCTCCTTTGCCCTTCGGCCCTTTCTTCAGGACACCGACCCCGATGGTTCCGATGACTTTCAGTCTTCCCTTCGCTGCACTCGAGGTGGGTCAGCACCTGTACTGGAAACTTGGCAATCTCAAGATTCATGGCCAGGTTTTTCTCAGTTCATGGGTCGTGATCGGTGCCTTGCTGGCTCTGGTCGCCTACGGCACTAGACGGATGCAACGAGAACCCTCCGGCGTCCAAAATCTACTTGAATATTTATGGACTTATATCCGCGATCTTGCCCGTGAGCAGATTGGTGAGAAGGCTTATCGCGACTGGCTGCCTTTCATTGGAACCCTATTTTTATTCATTTTCGTCAGCAATTGGGGCGGTGCCTTGATTCCATGGAAGTTGATCCATCTCCCGAGCGGTGAATTGGGAGCCCCTACAGCTGATATCAATACAACGATTGCCCTGGCATTATTAGTTTCTCTAGCTTATTTTTACGCTGGGTTAAGCCGTAAAGGTTGGCGGTATTTTGAATATTATGTAGAACCAACGCCTATAATGTTGCCTTTCAAAATTATTGAAGATTTTACAAAGCCCTTGTCTCTGTCATTTCGTTTGTTCGGAAACATACTCGCAGACGAACTCGTTGTTGCTGTATTGGCTTTCCTTGTTCCTTTGGTCGTACCCCTGCCGGCCATGTTCCTGGGTCTGTTCACCAGCGCCATTCAGGCTTTGATCTTCGCCACTCTGGCCTCTTACTACATCGGAGAGGCGGTGCACGAAGAGCACCATTGATCTAGTGCCACAACGGCGTCGCCAAGGGACGCCGTTCTGCCAAACTCTCTGCGCGCAGGTCCGATTCTTTCGGGCCCATTTCTCCCGAGATGTCCCAGGCGCAGGCTCTCCAGCGACCTCCCAATTCCCCGTTCCCCCATGGATTCCCTGACTTCCGCCGCTTCTGTTTTGGCCGCCGGTCTTGCTGTTGGTATCGGCGCCATCGGTCCTGGCATCGGCCAAGGCAACGCTGCTGGCAGCGCCGTGGAAGGTATTGCTCGTCAACCCGAGGCTGAAGGCAAGATTCGCGGCACCCTGCTGCTTTCCCTGGCCTTCATGGAAGCCCTCACCATCTATGGCCTGGTGGTGGCCCTGGTGCTGTTGTTTGCCAATCCGTTCGCCGGTTGAGATTGAGGGGGGTCTCCTGTTGGGCGGATGCTGAATCCGCCCGACTGTCCTCCTTGGCTTTGCCGCCGCCGTTGACCCAGCCACCACCCCGTCCGCCCGCTTCCCCGCTCCATGACCAGTTGGCTACTGTTCGCCGCCGAGGCCGGTGCCCAGGAAGGAGGTCTGTTTGACCTTGACGCCACCCTGCCGCTAATGGCGTTGCAGGTGGTGCTTCTCACCTTCATTCTCAATGCCCTATTTTTCCGTCCCGTCGGCAAAGCCGTTGAGGAACGCGAGGGATACGTCAACACCAGCCGTGCTGCAGCCAAGGAAAAGCTGGCCCAAGCGGAACGCTTGGAGGCTGATCTAAAGGATCGCCTCAAGGAAGCTCGCCTGCAATCCCAGCAGGTGATTCTTGAAGCCGAACAGGAGATGGAGCAATTGCATCGAGTAGCCCTTTCCGAAGCCACCGCCGCAGCCAATGCCTCTCGCGAAACAGCCCGTCGCGAAATTGATGCGGAACGCGAGAAGGCCCTGGGCCTATTGGGCACCGAAGCCAAAAGCCTGGGTCAGATGATTGTTGATCGCCTGCTGCCCGCCTGATGTCTACCTTCCCTTTTCTGCCCCTATTGGCCAGTCACGCTGGCTTTGGTCTGAATCTCAATCTTTTTGAGACCAATATTATTAATTTGGCGGTGTTGATCGCCGCTACGGTGTGGTTTTTGAAGGGTTTTCTTGGTGGAATTCTTGAGCGTCGTCGCACCAGCATTCTTGGCGACCTGAAAGATGCGGAGGAAAGGCTCGCCAGTGCCTCTACTGCTTTGGCCGAGGCCCAGCAGGGGCTTACCCAGGCGCAGCAGCGGGCCGAGAAGATCGTGCTGGACGGCACCGCCCGGGCTGCTGCCATTCGTGAGGAAAGCGAGCGCCGCAGCATTGATGAAATCGCTCGTATCAAGGAGTCCGCCAGCTCTGATCTGGCCAACGAGGCTTCCAGGGTTAGTGCCCAGTTGCGGCGTGAAACGGCCCGCCAAGCCGTCGAACAGGCCCTGGCAGGGTTGACCGGCAAGCTTGATGACAAGGCCCAGGCCAGTCTCATTGACCAGTCCATCCAATCGCTGGGGAATTCCTGAGATGCCTCTGCTCAACGCAATCACCACCCCTTACGCCGAAGCTTTTCTGCAGCTCTGCGATGCTTCGGGTGACACGGAAACCGTGATTCTCCAGGCCCGTCAAGTCCTTGAGATTTGGAATGGCTCATCCGAGCTAAGGGAGGCGATGGCTTCGCCAGTGCTTGAGTCCGACGCCAAAAAGGCGGCATTGGAGAAAATCTTCGCTGCTGAGATTTCCCCCAATTTCCTCAATCTGCTCAAGCTCCTCTCTGATCGCCAGCGCATCGGTTTTCTTGATGCGGTTCTAGAGCGCTTGCTGGAGCTTCATCGCGACCAGAACGGCATTGCCCTGGCGACCATCACGGCGGCCACACCCCTAAGTGACGATCAACAGGCCCAGTTGGTCGAGAAGGTGAAAGCGGTTGCTGGCACCGACAAGGTCGAGACGGTCGTGCAGGTGGATCCCAACCTGATTGGCGGTTTCGTGATCCGAGTTGGCTCCAAGGTGATCGACAGCTCCTTGGCTGGCCAGGTGCGTCGTTTGGCCCTCGAACTGGCTGCGGCCAGCTGAGGTTCCTGCCTCTTCTCCTCCCCCCTTACCCCTCCATCACCTCCCCTCCGGGGACTTCCCACCCATGGTTTCCATCCGGCCCGACGAGATCAGCGCCATCCTCAAGCAGCAGATTGCCGACTACGACAAGTCGGTTTCCGTCAGCAACGTCGGCAGTGTCCTCCAGGTGGGTGATGGCATCGCCCGTGTTTATGGCCTGGAGCAGGTCATGGCAGGGGAGTTGGTCCAGTTTGAGGACGGCACCGAAGGGATCGCACTCAACCTTGAGGACGACAATGTCGGCGCGGTGTTGATGGGCGAAGGTCGGGGCATTCAGGAGGGCAGCACGGTCAAGGCAACGGGCAAAATCGCCGCCGTTCCGGTTGGTGATGCCATGTTGGGTCGGGTGGTGAATTCTTTGGGTCAACCAATCGACGGCAAAGGGCCGATCGCAACCACCGAGACCCGTCTGATCGAATCGATGGCGCCTGGCATCATCCAGCGCAAGTCGGTGCATGAGCCGATGCAAACCGGGATCACCGCAATTGATGCCATGATCCCGATAGGCCGTGGCCAGCGCGAGTTGATCATCGGCGATCGTCAGACGGGCAAGACCGCCATTGCTATCGATACGATCATCAACCAGAAGGGTGAAGATGTCGTTTGCGTCTACGTAGCGATCGGGCAAAAGTCCGCATCGGTGGCCAATGTGGTTGAGGTGCTGCGCGAGCGTGGTGCCCTTGAATACACCGTAGTGGTTGCTGCCAGCGCTTCGGAAGCTGCGGCAATGCAATATCTGGCTCCTTATACAGGGGCTGCCATTGCTGAATCGTTTATGTATAAGGGCAAGGCCACCCTTGTTATCTATGACGATCTCACCAAACAAGCCCAGGCTTATCGCCAGATGTCGCTGCTGCTGCGCCGTCCCCCTGGTCGTGAGGCCTATCCCGGTGACGTTTTTTACTGCCACAGCCGCCTGTTAGAGCGGGCAGCCAAGCTTTCCGATGCCATGGGCAAGGGCAGCATGACCGCCCTGCCGATTATTGAAACTCAGGCCGGTGACGTCTCCGCTTATATTCCCACCAATGTGATTTCGATCACGGATGGTCAGGTGTTCCTCAGCTCTGACCTCTTCAATTCCGGTCTGCGGCCTGCCATCAATGTGGGTATTTCTGTTAGCCGGGTTGGTGGTGCCGCCCAGACCAAAGCCATCAAGAAAATTGCTGGTACCTTGAAGCTGGAACTGGCCCAGTTTGACGAATTGGCAGCCTTCTCCCAGTTCGCTTCCGACCTGGATGCCGCCACCCAGGCCCAGTTGGGCCGCGGTAAGCGTCTGCGCGAACTGCTGAAGCAGCCCCAGTTCAGCCCCCTCAACTTGGCCGAGCAGGTTGCCATCGTCTACGCCGGCGTCAAGGGTCTGATTGACGATGTACCTGTGGATCAAGTTACCCAGTTCTCTCGCGAATTGCGTGATTACCTCAGAACCAACAAACCTGATTTCATCAGCAAGGTGATGACTGAAAAGCAATTAGCTGAGGATGCCGAAGCCACCTTGAAGGAGGCCATTGCCGAAGTCAAGGCTTCGCTGCTGGCGGCAGCCTGAGGAACCAGCCATGGCGAATCTCAAGGACATCCGAGATCGGATCAGTTCGGTCAAGAACACACGCAAGATCACCGAAGCCATGCGCTTGGTGGCCGCCGCCAAGGTGCGCCGGGCCCAGGAGCAGGTGTTGCGCAGCAGACCCTTTGCCGATCGTCTGGCTCGGGTTTTACAGAACCTGGAATCGCGCCTCGCCTTTGAAAACACTGATTCGCCCTTGTTGGCGACCCGTGAAGTTCGCAAGATCACCCTGCTTTCGGTGACGGGTGATCGGGGTCTCTGCGGGGGCTACAACTCCCAGGTGATCAAGAAAACCGAGCTGCGCTTCGCCGAGCTCAAGCGCCAGGGATACGAGGTTGATCTTGTGCTGCTTGGTCGTAAGGCCATCACTTATTTCACCAATCGTAGCTA
>CANGZM010000127.1 GCA_947458155.1 Synechococcaceae cyanobacterium
AACCCCTTTGAATACGACGGCAGCAGCAGTGTCGATGTCGACCTGGCTCCTCTAGAGCAATGCGAGCAACGCCTGCGCCAGCTGGGGCAGGATCAGGTATCCGCCGCGTGATAACTGCTGCGCACCAGGGGGCCACTGCGCACCTGGGCAAAGCCGAGGCGGCGGGCCGTGTCGGCCAGGGCCTCGAACTCCTCAGGTTGCCAGTAGCGATCCACCGGCATGTGGGCCAGCGAGGGCCGCAGATATTGGCCCAGGGTTAGCCGCTGGCAATCGACGGCGCGCAGGTCTGCCATCGCCTGTTCCACCTCCGCCTTCGTTTCGCCTAGCCCCAACATCAAGCCAGACTTTGTCGGGATATGGGGGGCCTGTTGCCTGGCCGCCGCCAGCAAGCCCAGGGAGCGCCGGTAGGTGGCGCCGCGGCGCACCTCGCCCTGCAGACGTTCCACCGTTTCCAGGTTGTGGTTGAAGCACACCGGCTCCGCCGCCAGCACCAACGCCAACCGCCGCGCCTGGGCCGCCCGACCCTCCGTCTCATCCCGGTGGCCGCCCCAGAAATCAGGCGTCAGCACCTCGATCTGCACGCCCGCATCCCGCTGCCGGATCGCCGCCATCGTGCCGGTGAACAGGCAGGCGCCGTGGTCTTCGAGGTCGTCGCGGGCCACGGCCGTCAGCACCACGTAGCGCAGCTTCAGGGCACTCACCGCTTCTGCCACCCGCTCGGCCTCGGCCGCATCAAAGGGCGCCGGGGCCTCGCCCTTATCTACCTGGCAAAAAGCACAGCTGCGCGTACACACCGGCCCGCCCAACAAAAACGTGGCCGTGCCGGCCGCATAGCACTCGGCCCGGTTGGGGCAGCGGCCCTCCTCGCAAATCGTGTGCAATCGCTGCTCACGCACCACGGCCTGTACCCCCTCCAGGGCGGAGGCATCCCCCACCGGCCGCCGCAGCCACTCGGGCAGGCGTTCACTGGGCAGTTGGTCGCTGTAGCGGGTCTTGGCTTGGGCCATGGGCGGGGGGGGTTATTCCACGGGGCGACGGCCCTCAAGGGCGCGGGCCAGGGTCACCTGATCGGCGTACTCCAGCTCACCACCCATAGGTAAACCGTAGGCAATTCGGCTCACGCTGGTGAAGGGTTTGAGCAGGCGGGCCAGATAAAGGCTGGTGGTATCTCCTTCGACACTGGGGGTGAGGGCCAGGATTACCTCCTCAATCCCCTCCTGGTCGATGCGGCGCACCAGCGGCTGGATTTTGAGCAGCTCGGGCCCCACCCCATCCATGGGCGAAATCAGGCCCCCCAGCACGTGATAAGCGCCGTGATATTCCCGGGTGCGCTCCATCGCCAGCAGATCGCGGGAATCGGCGACAACGCAGATCTGGCCATTGCGACGCTCCTCCTGACGGCAGAGATCGCAGAGGGGTTCGGCGGAAAGGTGGAAACAGCGCTGGCATTCGCCCACCTGGCTGCGGGCAGCCAGCAGGGCATCGGCAAAGGCTTGTATCTGTTCCTCCGGCTGCCGCAGCAGGTGCAGGGCCAGCCGTTGGGCCGTACGTGGACCGATGCCGGGCAGCCGCTCGAACTGGTCGATCAACCGGGCCAGGGGTCGGGTGAAACCGCTCAGGGCTATGCCGCCAGAGGTTGAAATCTAGGCAAACGGGCGCCGGGCCAGAATGCTGCTGCTCTCATCACCGGTCCATGGCTGCACCCACCGCCCGTGCCCTCCCGCTGGCGACCGCATCCCCCTGGGGACTACCGCTCGCCAAGCCGCTGCTGGCCTTGCTGCTGGCGGTGTCGCTGGCCCTGGGGGCCTCCGGATGCAATGCCATGGCCGCCGGCCTCAACACCTTCCAGAGCCCAGACGGGCGCTACGCCTTTCTTTATCCCACCGGCTGGACCCGGGTGCAGGTCAACGGCGGCCCCCAGGTGGTCTTCCACGATTTGATCAACAGCGATGAAACCCTCTCGTTGGTGATCTCCGAGGTCAACAGCACCAACGAACTGGAAAGCCTGGGCAGCGCCGTGGCCGTGGGCGAAAAACTGGGCCGCATCGTCATCGCCCCCGAGGGCAGCGGTCGCCAGGCCGACCTGGTCAAGGCGGCCGAACGGCAGCAGGGCGGCCGGACGTTTTACGACCTCGAATACAGCGTTCACCTGGCCGATCGCACCCGCCACGAACTGGCGACCGTGGTGGTGGATAGGGGTCGCCTCTACACCCTGGCCACCAGCACCAATGAGGCCCGCTGGTCCAAGGTCAAGCCCCTGTTCGAACAGGTGATCGGCTCCTTCCGCCTGCAAATTTGACCATGGCAGGTCCAGGCTGCCTGGCCTCGGATCCGGTCGTCGTCGTTGGCGCTGGGCTCACCGGAGGCCTGATCGCCCTGGCCCTGGCCCGCCTCGGCCTAAACGTGATCCAGGTGGCACCTCCCAGCCAGGAACCGGACGCCAGTGCCACAGGCACCAGCGCCACGGGCCTCAGCTACGGCAGCCTCAGCCTGGGCACCAGCGGCCGCGCTTGGCGGAACCTCGAACGCCTCCATGGTCCCCTCGGCTGGACCGCCTGCGGGCTCAAGCTGCACGACCGGGGCTGGCTGGGGCGGCGGCTGACCCTGACGGCCAGCCGGGTCGATGGACCCACCCTGATGGCGGCCCTTCCCAGGGCCCTGGCGGCGGCAGGGGTGCGGCAATGGCCGGCACTTGTCCAGGGCCTGGAGGCGGGGGCCACTGGCGGCTGGCGGCTGCGGTTGTTGGACCTGGCGCCAACCAACCAGCGCCAAAGGCCCCAGGGGGAGCCCCAAGGGGAGCCCCCGTTGGGGGTTGCCCCTCTGGGGGTTCCCCTTCTGGGGGCTTCAATCCTTGAGGCGCGGCAGGTGGTGCTGGCGGCCGGGGCCGGCTGTCTGGATCTCTGGCCGCCCCTGGCCCGTCAACTGGGGATCAGCTGGGCGGGGGTCCTGGCCCTGGAGACCAACCCGGGCAACAACCCCTGGTTGCGGCAAGTGGCTAAGGGTCGCTTGGTGTTGAACCAGCAGGAGCAGCGCCTTGGGCTGGAAGATCAGGCCGGCTGGCTGGCCGAGGAGCGCTGGATCGTTGATGCCAGCGCCGCGCCCTGGGGCCCGAAGGGGGTGCTGGTGGGCCAGATCAGCCTGGTGCGGCCCCTCGAAGGCACTAGGCAGGCCCCCGACCCCGCCAAGATGGAGCAGCGATTGCGCCAGGGCCTGCAGGGTTGGGATCCCCAGTTAGCCGCATTGGTAGGGAGCTACCGGCAGATACCGGTGGCCTTTGGCCTCCAGGGTCGGGCCCTGGTGGGTCCGGTGCCAGGGGCCCCGGGGCTTTGGAGCTTTACGGGCTTTCGCAGTCCCTTCTCAACTGCCCCCCTGCATGCCGCCCAACTGGCCCAATCCTTGGCGGCCACCTTGACGAACCGGGCCCGACCAAACATGAGCTGAATATATCAACCGATTAAAAATTAGAATAAATAACGTTCACCTGTCGACTTGCCTGGTGACTGGCCCTGGGGCTGCCGAAAGCTTTCCTTTTCATCACTGTACTTTTCACCACTGTACTTTTCACCACTGTAGTTTTCACCACTTTGATTTTCGCCACTCTCCTTGAAGGCACTGTCCTTATTGTCAGTCGATGGGCCCGACTCAATCGGTTGGGGCCAATCCGCCTCCCAGTAGCTTACGCCATTTTGGTCAAAGGGCCTACCACCTAGCTGCTTGGTATGCAATTGCGTGCCTCCTAGGGCTGTCACCATGGCACCCAAATCCATGGGCCCCATGTCCGTTTGCACCTGCTTGCCCATCATCACGAGCACCGCCGGCAATCGCACGAGGGTTTCAGGACGGCCCAACTTGCTAAAGAGAGCTCGGAGGGCAAGTTGTTGCCTTTCAATGCGACCGATATCACCGGCTTCATCATGGCGAAAGCGCAAGAAACCCTCAAGGTCGGTTCCCTTGAGAGTCTGGAGCCCCGGTTGTAGATCGATATTCAATCCCTGGCTATTGTCAACATATTCCATTCGTTTTGGCACATTAATCTCCAGGCCGCCAAGCAAATCTCCAAGCTGCCTGACAGCCGCAAGATTAATCACAATATAATGTTGAATTGAGCGTCCCATGTGGGTCGAGACTTCCTGCTTGACGGCATCAATCCCCCCGAGGGCATAAAGAGCATTTATTTTAATCGGGCCGTAGGTCTCTGCTTCAATATAGGAATCGCGAGGGATCTGAACCACATCTGTCACGCCTTCTTCCACCTTGATCAAGGCGATCACATCCGTATTCCCCCCGCCTACATCAGTGCCGAGCAGCAGGATCGTTTGGCCCTCACTGTTCAGCCAGCCCCTAAAGCCACCCGGGAAGGACGCCGCCTGGTCCCCTCGGCCTTGCTGAAACACGGGCACCAGCGACTGGGCCGCCAGTAAGCCCAACAGCAGTCCCGCAGGCATGGCGACCAGCATCAACAGGGCCTTGGATCCAAGCAGCTGGCGAAACCGGGAGGGGCGGGGGCGCAAGGGGGGAGGGATTTGGGGTGGGGGCATGGCGGGTCTTTGTCGCTCAGTGCAGCTGCGCTGAAGTTGAAATCAGTCCGGCCTGAACTCGCCATAGCTCGGCATAGGCCTGACCCCGCTGCAGCAGGTCGTCATGGCGTCCAGTCTCCACAATGCGACCTTCCTGCATAACCACGATGCGATCGGCGCGGCGCACCGTGCTGAGACGGTGGGCAATCACAACTGTGGTGCGTTGAGCAGTGATCAGATCGAGAGAGCGTTGGATTGCTGCTTCCGTTTCATTATCGACAGCCGCCGTGGCCTCATCAAGTATCAACACAGGAGGGTCCTTGAGAATGGCCCGGGCCAGGGCTAGGCGCTGGCGCTGGCCCCCTGACAGCCGTTGGCCCCGCTCGCCCACAATAGTGTCATACCCGTAAGGAAGCTCGGCAATAAAGCCATCCGCCTCGGCCAGCCTTGCCGCCTTTTCGATTGCCGCTTGCGGTGCCCCGAAACTTCCGTAGGCAATGTTTTCAGCGACGCTGCCATGGAAAAGAAAAACCTCCTGGCTCACCAAGCCGATGGCCTGGCGCAGATCATCCAGTCGCAAAGTGTCGATTGGCATGCCATCCAGCAGGATACGTCCGGCGTTGATCTCATAGAGCCGCAGCAGCAACTTGACAATGGTGCTCTTGCCGGAGCCCGTTGCTCCGACGATCCCCAGAGTGGAGCCCGCAGGTACCACAAGATCGAATCCCTCCAGCAATGGGGGGCGGTCGGGATAGGCAAAACCTACCCCCTCAAAGCGCAGTTCCCCAAACACCGCAGCCAGGGGCAGGGGTCGATCGCCTGAGGGAATGGCGATGGGTGTATCCAGCAGATCTAACACTCTGTTAGTGGAGGCCATGGCCCGCTGGTAATCATCCAAAGTGCGTCCCAAGGTGGTCAGGGGCCAGAGCAAACGCTGGGTGATGAACACTAGAAAGCTGTAGGTGCCGACCGCAATCGCGCCGCGCCAGGCCTGGAGGCCCCCCACCACAAGAATGGTGATAAAGGCAAAGAGAATCGCGTAACGAATCAGGGGCACAAAGGCAGCCGAAAGACGAATGGCCCGGCGGTTACTGAGACGATAGTCATCACTGAGCCGCTCCAGACGCTGGCGTTCCCAATCTTCAGCCACATAGCTCTTAATTGTAAGAATACCACCAATATTATTTGCCAGTTGACTCGCCATATCTCCCGCTTTTTCCCGTACTTCCCGATAACGGGGTGCCAAACGTGACTGGAACCGCAGCGAACCCCACAAAATTAGCGGGATTGGCAAAAATGAAAGGCCCGCCACCGTGGGAGAAAGGGCCACCATGCTGGCTCCCACCGCCAGCACGGTGGTGATTAACTGCAGGATTTCGTTAGCACCTTGATCGAGAAAGCGCTCCAATTGATTGATATCGTCATTCAAAACAGCCAGCAATTGACCGGTGCTGCCAGCCTCGAAATAACCCATCTCCAGATGCTGGAGATGGTCATAGGCTTCGATTCTGAGTTCGTGCTGGACGGTTTGGGCCAGATTGCGCCAGAGCAAGCCATAGAGATATTCAAACAGCGATTCGGCACTCCAAATCACAAAGGAAAGCAATGCCAGCACCGTCAGCTGGGCTGGTACCGTTTGGGCTCCGAACTGGGCCAACCAAGAATTCTGTTGTTTGACCACCACATCGACGGCCAAACCAATCAACACCGGCGGCGCCAGGTCAAACAGTTTATTCAGTATCGAACAAAGGGATGCCAGTCGCACCAAGCGACCATGGGGCTGCAGGCGACTTAGGAGCCTGCCCAGCCCCCTGGTCTCCCCGCTCATCGAGGCGACCTGCTCACCAGCGGTTGCCGCCGCCGGCCTCGGAACGACCACCACCACCACCACCACCACGGTTGCCATAGCCACCACGGCCACCACCACCACCGCCACCCGCTTCCCGGGGAGTGGCCTTGTTGACCCGGATCATGCGACCCATCCATTCGACGTTTTGGAGATCGTCAATCGCCTTTTGCTCAGACGCGTCGGAATCCAATTCCACGAAGGCAAAGCCACGCTTGCGGCCCGTTTCGCGATCAAGGGGCAGGCTGCATTGGCGGACTTCTCCATACTGGCTGAAGAGATCAAGCAGGTCTTCCCGTTCGGCCTGAAACGAGAGGTTGCCGACGTAAATGGTCATCAGAGAAAAAACTGGAAAGGATTCGTCTGATCGCGGGCTCCATCAGGAACCGGAATCCTCGGA
>CANGZM010000128.1 GCA_947458155.1 Synechococcaceae cyanobacterium
GCTTGACTTCAGCGTCGAATCCCCATGTGCCCAGCCTTCGCAGCTGGCATGGGCTACTGAGCTCCACGTAGAGGCCAGTAGAAGGCCGGCTCGTTGCGGTTGAGCACTACAACCGCCATCCCTTCACAGGCCGCCACGGTGGCCATGGGGTTCTTCTTGTGTTCCGAGATGCTTACGGCTGTCTCGGTCAGCACGCGGTGCGCCCTCAGTGGATCAGACCAGATAGGAGTCTCAATCTAGGTCGTAAAACAGGTCGCTGAGCAGGTCTGATCCTATCCAAGATGACCCGAACGGATCAGGATCGCTCCGACTGGCTACTCTTCTCTCATTAGCGTCACTGAATCAGGAGCGGGGCAAGTACATACAATCCGAAACTCTTTGAAATTGATGGATGATCAAAGGCTGACAGAACAACGTTTTGAATAATTTGTACTTGGATACCTCACTGGGCAGCTTGGTCGAAATCTATATACTGACAAAGAAGTATGCAGATGCCGAAAGCATGATTCAGCGCCTGATGAAGCTTCCTATGGAGGCCAGAAAGGATAGTCTGAGGCAGAATGATCTGCGCTTGGCCTGGTTAAACCATGCTCAAGGCAACAGTAAAGAGGCGGAAGCTCTCTATCGAGAACTCATCGAGTATTACAAAAAGGAATTCCAAGCCTTAATTGCGCACCAATTAGCCCGTATCTAGCCCCTAACAGAAGCGCCTTTTGCCCTATAGCTTCCGCCACACCTACAGCCAACGGAGACCCCGCTGGGGCATCGACCCCGGAGCGATGGAATCAGCATCGGGCACTCTCTGAAGGTGCACCACTTTGCTGTCGTCGCTGGCCGCAGTGCAGTTTTCGATGTCGGTTGACAGCCGCCGTTGCACCGAGCCGCCCACCCCCACCAGCAGCACCAGGCTTTGGCAGAAGCCGATCACATGGGGATCGGCGCTCCAGGCCCGCTTCCGCCATGCCCAAACCGAGGTGCTGGACCAACAGGGCGGACCAGAGCAGGGGCAGCAGGGCAACAGGCTGACACTCCAAAAGTCTGATGCCATTAACGTTGACGTCTAAATGCAGCCTCATTCCTGGCCATGGCAGCCGAACTGGGCGAACTGATCACTGTCACACCAGGTGTTCGCAGCGGCAAGGCTTGCGTGACAGGCACCCGGGTCACGGTGTCAGATGTTCTGGGCTATTTGGCCAGCGGCATGAGCCAGGAGGAAATCATGCTCGACTTTCCCGATCTAAAAGCTGAACACATTCGGGCCGTTCTACGCTATGCGGCAGAGCGCGAGAAAAGGCTCAGCGAGCTGACGATCGCCTGATTTGTCAGCATTCAGCTCTTCTCGGCGACCAGTTTCCAGGCAGCAGGCACGTCCGTGATGTTGGACTTAGGAGGGCAACGGATCAGGACATCTGGAACTTTGCAGCTGCCGCCGACTACACAATCGTGACGAAGGATGATGACTTTCGAGGACTTAGCCTGCTACGCGGTGCGCCACCAAAGGTGATTTGGCTTGTAATTGGCAACTGCACTACGCGTGAAATTCTGCAGGTTCTTACAGAAAATGGTGCTTCTCTATTCAACTTCATCATCGAGCCCAGCACGGCCTTGCTCGCCCTCCGTAAGGGTTGAGGGTGATCCCGTGATCTGCCTACAAGGCGGCGACCGGTCTGGCGATCTTGGTCTGCAAGCCCCTGAACTGGAGAGCAGCGGCCCCTGCCGCAGCATGCTGGTGCACACCGAATCCGAGCAAGCCCGGGGCTTCTACGAGCACTTGATACCTGAGTTCGAGTGTTCACACACCGATCCGCTGCACCTGTTGCTGCTGCTCAAGGACATCCGCCGCACGCTGGGCTCGCGGCCACGTTGAGCGAAATTCCGGGATTGGGCCCAATGCGCAGATCCTGGCGTCGGCCATCCTTGGTGGGCGGGTAGCGGTGCCGCCAGGGCCACTACGTCTTCCCGGCGGGGTCGACCTGAACAGGAGCAGCCCAGCAGCGCCCCAGACTTGGTAGGGATGAGAAGCCGCGCTGGGTCCAGGTCCGCCGCCACCCTCGCCGACTGGACACCGCGCCCAGCCCGACACGGAACTGGGCCTGCTGGTGGTGCCCGACTGAGGCGCTGGGGGGCGCATGGGCAACTGGATCAGTGGCTCCACCACGCTGAGCAATGGCCAGGCAGCGCCACGTACCTTATATAGCAGGGGCCGACATCCGTTCGATTCAGGAGCTGCTCTCCCAGAGCGACTTGAGAGTCACTACTATCTATAAATAAACATTCATTCGTGTAATGGTTAGTGTTAAAAGTCTTGCAAATCATCTCTTTTCCTGGACAAGCGCTGAGGACCAGATCGGCACGGGAAACTGTGGCCAAGCTTGGGGTGTTATGCCGATCAGCCCATCATGCTTGACCGAACCTGCCCCATCCCTAAGAAGCTCTGCAGCGCAATCTATCTGAGGCATCAATGGGTGCTGCTCTGAGCATGATAAGCTGACGTAACTCTGGCTGGATGGGGTGTTATACGGTCCGCCCATTATGCGTTGGACCGACCGGTAAGCGGGGCCCCTGAACCAGTCAGCGGCCAAGCAGCTACAATGTCTTGAGGAGGTGACTTCAATGTCTAGGCAGTTTGATGTAGTAGTCGAAAGGGATTCAGAAGGGTTTTTCGTGGCGACCGTCCCTGCTCTACCCGGTTGCCATACGCAAGCTAAATCGCTGGATCAATTAATGGAGCGAATCAAGGAAGCCATTGAGCTTTGCCTTGAGGTTGCAGGCACTGAACCTGAGTCGCTTGACTTTGTAGGAGTACAGCGAGTTACAGTAGAAGTGTGACGAGATATTCTGCGGTTTCAGGCAAGATCCTCATCGCAGCCTTGAAGGGAATTGGTTTTGAAGAAATTAGGGTCAGAGGCAGCCACCGTTTCCTTAAGCACCCGGACGGTAGAACGACGGTTGTTCCCGTTCATTCGAATGAAACTGTGGGGCCTGGCCTCCTGGCAAGCATACTTCGTGATGTCAAGCTCTCAAGAGCTGAATTGCAAGACCTTCTATGACGAACTCAATGGCTGTCCAACATCAAGATTAAGCGGCCGGGGCCTAGGATACCTAGAGAATGCACTGGGCTTCTTCCAGCTGTTGATCTGGAGCGTTCTGCCTCGGCGATCCCCTTGTTGCCGCTCCCCACGGTCTGCCCCGCTACCAGAACACAGGTCCGTTGATCGCCGCCATTGCGCGCCAGCCCCTGATCGGTCCAGACCCGCCCAGCGCCGGTGGTGTCGCCAGGCCGTTTCGGCCGGCAGTGCTCCATATTCCCTGAACCGCCTTAGCCTCAGATTCCTCCTGCCGCAGGGCTCCGATGCTCACCCTGCCCCGCACGCTCACCCTCACGCCTGCCCAGTTCGCTGAGGTGTGTGCGGCCAATCCGGAGGCGGTGCTGGAGCTCGCTGCCGATGGCACCCTCATCGAGATGACCCCCGCCGGCGGCAGCACAAGTGCGCGCAACCAAACTCTCGGGGCCCTGCTGTGGCTTGCGATCGAGCAGAGCCGCCTACCCCTGAAGCTCTTCGGCAGCTCCGCCGGCTTCCTGCTTCCCGTAGCCGCAAGGCTTCTCCGAAGGAGTTGGCTCCGTACGCAGCCCCGACGCAAGCGTGGTGCGGACAGAGCGCTGGCAGGCGTTGAGCGAGGCCGAACGGGATGGTTTCCCGCCCCTCTGCCCCGATCTGGTGGTGGAGCTGGCCAGCCCTGCAGATGGGCCGCAGGTCTTGCGCCGCGAGATGGTCGCCTACATGGCCAATGGCGCCAGTTTGGGTTGGCTATTGCTGCCGCAAAGCCGCACGGTGGAGGTGTGGAAGGCAGGGGCAGCCGAAACAGCTAACTCTCCCCTGGTGTTGTCCGATCCGGCACGGCTGGAGGCGGGCCCCGAATTTCCGGGCCTGGTGATCGATCCGCATCGGATCTGGGAGGTCTGAGGGCTATATCAACGGCCGCCCCTACTCCGGGCTAACCGCGGCCCGCTCGGGGTGCGCAGCCCTGCCGATCTTTTGTAGCACCGCGAACATGTGGTTCGCGGACCCGCGAACCAAGGGTACTGTTGTGCCTCCATTACTTGAAACCCTATGCTGTCACTGGGTTCAGTCAAGAGGCCCAAGCGCCTCTTGGGGTGGTTTGCGGAAAGCCCGGAGGGAACTGGGCTTGGTTCTCGGTACCTTCCAATAAAGAGTTAGGCACATATCAAAGCCCACTGCACTGTCACTACCTCTCTCTTCGAGAGGCTCAACCCTGCATGAATCACACTGCCCCTCCATGGGGAGAGGCGATCACCGCCCGGCCTTGCTCCGATGGGATGTCTGTTGGCATCCTGAGGGCAACGAACTGCCCGCCCCGTTGATCTACGCCGCTGAGAACCCACTGAGCGATGCCGGCAGCAACGAAGACCTTGCCGACGAGTTGCTCGGTGCGCTTACTGCCCTGGGTGGATCAGCGGGCAACGGCCGCCTGCGGGAAACCCTGGAGTGGGACGAAGCCAGTTACGAAGCGGTCAAGGCGGACCTGCTCTGCCGCCGGCTGATCGTGTCCGGCCGTGGCCGCGGTGGTTCGGTGGCCCTAGCGGATGGGTCGGAGCTGGAAGCCTCCGGCAACGGCCAGGCCCCAAGCCCTGCCCCCCGCAGCCGCGCCCCCAACGGCACCCGCGCCGCCACCTCCAGCAGCACCACCCCCAGCTCCTTCGAGCAGGCGTTCCGCGCCATCGACGATTGCCTGCGCAAGGAGGCCGGCTGCGGCACTGAGCTCGACTACACGGAGCAGACCTCCTGGCTGCTGTTCCTCAAGTACCTCGACGGCCTCGAAGACGACCGGGCCGCCGTGGCCGCCCTGGAGGGCCGCAGCTATACGCCCATCCTGGAGGAGTCCTACCGCTGGAGCCGCTGGGCGGCGCCGAAGAACGCCAGCGGCCAGCTGGATCACCACGCCGCCCTCACCGGCGACGACCTGCGCGACTTCGTGAATGCGAAGTTGTTCCCATACCTGGAGCGCTTCAAGCAGAGCGCCAGCGGGCCGAACACGATCGAGTACAAGATCGGCGAGATCTTCGGTGAACTGCGCAACAAGATCTCCAGCGGCTACAACCTGCGCGAAATCATCGATGGGCTCGATGGTCTGCGCCTGCGCTCCCAGGCGGAGAAGCACGAGCTCTCGATGCTCTACGAAGAAAAGATCAAGCGCATGGGCAACGCCGGCCGCAACGGCGGTGAGTACTACACGCCCCGGCCCCTGATCCGCGCCATCGTGCAGGTGGTGAACCCCTTGATCGGCGAAACGGTCTACGACCCGGCGGTGGACTCCGCCGGCTTCCTGTGCGAAGCGTTCGAGTTCATGCGCAAGGGTGGCTCCACGGGGGCGGAACTCAGCACCGCCGATCTGGACACGCTGCAGAGCTGACGCGTCAGGCTGCAAAGCCTGACCTGTACTCCGCATGCGCAGAGAACGCGCTGCCGGTGAGTTCGATATCGCTACGCGCAATGCCGGCCTTCTTTGCCGCGAGCTTCCATCCATCGATGGCACTCACAACATCCTCAACGATCTGCCCTCCGCGTTCTTCATCCAGCCCATAGAACAGCGCGGTGGATAGCACCGTTGTGAGACTCGGCCGGTTGTCCGAGTCGTCGATGTTGAGGACGTGTTCAGCCTTATCGACGTTGGGGTTCACGTCGAATGCTGGTGCGAGACGCCAGCCGGTATCGGCCAGCACAAATCCGTGGTTGCGCAGATGGTCGTCGCGATTGCCGATCGCCACATTGAATGCGACGCGGCGGAACAACTGCTCCAAGTCGGCACTCGTATGCGCACCATCGCCTCGCGTCCGAAGGAGCTGGGCCAGTTCCAGATAGCTTGTGCCCTCGCTCTGTTCCTTGCGTAGCAAGGTCATCGCGGAGGCATAGAAGCGCCGCGTGCCCTTGGCGCGGTCGAAGCGCTGCACGCAGAACGTATGGAACTCGTTGCTCAACCGCACGACCTTGGCTTCTGGCACGTCCACGCCGGCTTTCTGCGCCAAGCCGTGCACGACGTGTTCCCAGGCGCCGACGTCCCGGTCGTCGTTTCGCGCCGGGAACTTGCCGATCCAGAGCGAACCGTCTGCGTCCGTAAAGTTGGCTTTTGGGCGTGCACCACCCAAGGACGCGCCCGGTGCAACCAGCACTGCCAACCACTTGCGCAGCGCGTCCAGGTCGTCGATGCGCCGGTTGCTGAGCTGATACGCGACCGCCTCCAGTTCCCGCAGCGTGGTGACGGGCGGTGCGGCCATCTTCTCGTTGCCCAAGAACTCCTGCGTTCCGACCCCCCGAAAGCGCAGGCCGCCTTGCCGGGTGAAGTCCTGGACTCCGAGCAGGAAGTCCCACGTGTACAGCGTCCGCGGAGGGCGTTTCTCGTCCTTGGCTTGCAGGGCCTCGCGACGCTTCATCAATGTCTGGCCCCAACGGTCCGGCGATGAGTCCAGAAAGATGCCGAAGTTGCCCAACTCGGGCTTGGGAAAGAACGGTGCTTTGTCCAGCGACAGGTCCGGATCGATCGCGAATGCGCGTGCGTCCCTTAGCCACGCTTGTTCGTATTGGAAGCGGATCTGCCCACGGTCATGCGCCAGGGTGCCGACCCGGCATGGCGGCCCCAGGTCACATTCGAGCCAGACCTCTAGGGCGTTGTCCTGGCCGCTCATGATGAGTTCCCCGTGCC
>CANGZM010000129.1 GCA_947458155.1 Synechococcaceae cyanobacterium
CCCATGCCGGCCGCCATGCAGTAGCCGATATTGGCCAGCACCTCCCTGAGCTTGAGGCGCAGCTCCAGAAGTTCGGGCGGGGGATTGGGGATGTCGCTGAACAAGGCTCTTGGTGCTGTCTGGCTCCCCCCAGGATGCCCGTCTGACAGGGTGGGTGCATCGGGCCCCACAAGCGATCCGTATCTACAACAGGCCATTAGCGGCCGGGCTGTTCGTTGTCCCAGTCGCTATATCCATCGGCGGTAGAGGGCCGGCATTTCCAGCAAGCGATCCGCCGCTGGGGCAACAGCCTGGGGTGAGGCTCCCGGCCGAATTCCTGCGTCAGGCTGGACTGCAGGTAGGTGATCAGATTGAGATACTCGTTGGCGAAGACGGCCGGCTGAGTTTAAAGCCCCTGCGCCAACTGGACCGCTCGGCTTTGCCAGATGATCTGCGCCGACTTCAGGCCACCATGCCCCTCACCCCAGCGGTGATCGAGCAAAGCCGCGCCGCTGAGCGCTGGTGACGCAGGCCAAGCGATGATCTACCTCGACACCAGCGTGGTGTTGGCGATGCTGACTCCAGAGGATCGCAGCCCCTTGGCGCTCGGCTGGTTTGCTCAGTGCCGCGACAGCTTGAGCAGCAGCAACTGGCTGATCACCGAAACCCACAGCGCCCTGGGCATCAAGCAGCGCCACCATGGCCACAGCACCAAGGCCCGCCAGTCCGCCGGGGAACAGTTCGAACGGCTGCGCAAGAGCGGTATTGAACTGCCCTCGCTCGACTGCGACCGCTTTCGTCAGGCTGCCAAGCTGCTCCAGGATTCGGCCCTGTGCCTGCGGCCGACACTGGACTGAACCACAAATCCTTAACCCCAACCCTTAGAGCCAGACTCAGCTAGGCACGATCACCCAGCGACAATCGCGGGGCACGCCGACAAACCGTGCTTTCATCCGTTGCTAGTTCACCTCCTGTTTACCTATCAGCAGCAGCCGCGCCGCATGCAAGGCCAACAAGTTGTCTTCCACCTTTACGAAGAGGGATTATGGGTTAGTGCGGTACCGCTTCATAGGCCTTTAAGAAAGGCGTGAATCTCTGCATCGTCTTTCCAGAACTTGTCCAGCTGCACCACCGCGTTTTTTCGCACATTATCATCCTCATCAGATTGGGCCAACTCTTTGAGAATTGCCAGGGCGCCTGTATCTTCCTTACTGTACCCACCAAGAAACCAGGCCGCACAATTGCGCAAGACCGATACATCGGACTGGGCGCACTCTTTGAGGAGCTTCAGAGTGGCTGGATTGTCCCTCCACCAATAAGCTAGACACACCACCGCATTAACTCGCGGCAGAACGCTGTAATGTGATTGGGCATGCTCTTTAAGGATTTTCAGAGTGTCTGGATCTTCCTTCCAGCCCTCAACCAGCACCTGCGCCGCGCTGATTCGCACAGCTCCGTTCTGATTGGATTTGGCTTGCTCTTTGATCCACGGCAGGGTCTCTGGATCGTCCTTCCAAACGTCAGCGACAAGCCTGGTAGCTTGTAAAGCCACAGGCCTGGCTTGCCTCACCACAGGGAAGAAGCTGTCTTCCCTCATATCTATAGACATAGACATAGAAGTAGCTGAGTCTCCAAGGCTAAGTCCGACCAAATCCATGGTGGCTTGCTTAACATAATCCTCTACACTCCTTAGCTCCCCTCGATTGCGCACTTCGCCAACGCAGCGCGCCGCAAGGAAAATGTGGTCGCAAGATTGATTCGGATCTGGTTGCTGCAGCAACCAATCGAGGATCTCTTTAACAAATTTAGGCACTAATAGACTGGCCACCAGCCTCAGTACTTCATGCCAGGTTTCATCTGGCCAATGCCCAAAAATCTCTGTCTTCAACGCATCAAGCGTCAATGTCTGCTCCGCCTCGAAGCGATCGACAATCGCCTCCGCGCAGAAATACTCCAGAAAGGTGCGATGCACAAAGGCATAGTTGCCGCTGCCCATAAAGCAGAGCATGAAGTTGCGGCCCCGCAGTTGGTCAATCAACGCCCGGGCGGCGCGATCGGGCCGCAAGCCAGGGATGCCTTCCAGACCCTCGCTGAGCGTGCGCTCAAGCTGATTCTCCTCAATCAGATTGACTAAATTGCCGGCGGTCCCACCCGCACCGGCTTGCAAGGTCCAGGCAATTCGCTTCATCAGCACCAGCTTATCTTTGCCATCCAGCTGGGCCTGGGCCAGCTCGGGAGTGGCCTCAAAGGCCAAGTCAGTCTTCCACTGATGCAGCAACAGGCGGGCGCATTGGCTGTATAACTCCGACCGATCCCGGGGCAACTCCTGGCTGCGATTCAAGATCGCCATCAGCGTCAGCAGCAGCGGATTGCCCGCCAGCTGCTGAATCGCCGGCGACTGCTGGATGGCCTGCAGCAGCGAGGCCCGTTTACGCTCGCCTTTGCTTTCATCGTCGTAGGCCAACTGATGCCAGCGCCGCAGGAAAAGGTCTCTCTGCTCCTTATCCAGCTCCTGCAGCATGAACGGGCGAAAGCCATCCTGCCGCCAGCGCTCATGTTGAAAGCCGATCAGGCGCGAACTCACCACGATCTGGGCATCCGGGTAATTGTCCGCAAAACGATGGATCGCTGTTGTCACCTCCAGCCGCAGTTGGTGATCGAACACCTCATCGAGGCCATCCAACAATACCTGGGTGCGGTTATGCCGCAGCCAGTAATCCAGGGCTTCTGGATTTAATTGCCAACGCAGGCTTTCAGACCGGCCCAGATAATCAAGAAAGCCACTTACTTCGCCCTTAGCGCGGCGGCTGGCGTAATCGCGCAGCTCAATCAGTAGCGGCAACGGGGTGTCGCCCATCAGCGTGTCGTTCGCATCCGCCCAGGCCAAGACCAGATACTGCAGCAGCAACGATTTGCCCGATCCGGGATCGCCCAGCACCACCAGCTTTCGCTGCGAAGGATCGGCCAGCAGCTCCAACATCGGCTGCGGTGATTGATCCAGATAGGTGCGGAGCAGACTTGCGAGCTCCTCCTCCTGCAACTCCGTACCATCCAGGGCCTCTTGCTGCCGCAGGCGCCGTTGCAGCTCCTTGGGTAGCTCCATGGCTCGGGGCAGAAACTGCTCGCATTCGCGCACGGTGGGGGGGATGAACACCTCCGTAACCCGGATACCGCGCGGCATGTCACTGCTGGTGGCGTCGAGCTCCTCCAGCTTCAGGTGCCCGTAGTACTTGGCCATCGCCTGGCGATAGCCAGAGAGATCCAGGCTGGGGGCCTGGTCTGATCGCAAGCGCCCCGGCACTGGGACCATGGCTGCGGCAGCAGCAGCCCCGGCAGGTAAGAGCGAGCGCAGAAACGGCCCCAGCTCGGCGTAGTCGTCGCCATAGGCGAGCGGCTGCAACCAAGGGGCATCAGCAAGCTTTTGTTGAAAGGCGGTCAGATCTGAAATGCGACAGAGAAGCCTGTGGCGCGGCTCCACATCTTGCAGGGCTTCTTTGCTCCAAGCGATTAGTTGTTGGAAATTAGGGTCTAATACCGTATCGCCGCAGCCAACGAACAGCAAGGTTTTGTCAAGGGTTAAGCATTTCAAGATCGCTTCGGCATGCGGGTCGTCCTTCACCTTGTTGTAAGACGCCAAACCCAACACCACCGATTCAGGCTTTTGATACTCACCGTGCAAATGAAGGATGGCCTCCCTGGTGCCACGCAGGGCATCCTGCACCGCGTTGGCCTCCTGCCAGGTGATCGCGGGGCGTTTGGTCTCATCTTCGAGTAGATGGTCGTAATTCAGCGTGGTAATCAATCCCGGCAACGCAGCTAAATCCTGCAAAAGAGTTGGCTCTTTAAGCTTTAATTGCCCGATCGAGTCCGACAGCCAGCTACGGAAGATTCCCTTACTGCGCCCTTGCAAGCGGGTCGTGATCGTTTCCGCCGCGCTGATCATCAAGTCGGTTTTGCCGCTCCTGATCAAACCGCGCAGTAGATCCTCATCCCCATCCGCTTCGCCGATTGCGATCAGCCGATCCACCCCATGCTCCAGCAGCCCCGTCCAGGTCGCCACCTTGTGCCCATCCACCTCCTGGTTGTCGCAAGCCGCAACCGAGACACCCGATCCCACCACCACAACCAACTGCCCGCTGGCGATCTCCCTTTGGAGCTGATCGAGCTGGCTGGTAGATGGACTCATGCGACCTGGTTTTTCAGGGGGTGGGAAATTCGAGATTTTCTATGCCTGGCTGCAGGGCAACGCGTAAAAACGCCGCTGCCGGCCAGGGTAGGACTTGCTGGCAATACGCCACTAAAAAGCTGGCGGCAGGCATCGAACCCCCATCATCATCAAGGCCCCGCCTGAGATGTTTGCTGAGATGTTTTGCCCCTGAAAGCGCCCGGGGCGCCGCAAGGTCCAAGCGCATGCCCGCCTCGCCATCAGCCGCTGCATCAGCAGGGGGGTGAGCCAGGGCCATGGCCGGGCCTTCAGTCTCCTGATCCCAAGCTGCCGGCCTGTTCAGCCGTTGGCAGCCAGCCAGGAATTGAGATCGGCCATTCCCTCAAAATCCAACAGGACTTCAGCCAGGGCCTCCAGCCTCTCCAGCGGCAGGCTGCGGATCACGCTTTCCTGCTCCGCGCTCAGGGGCCCGCAGCGGCGGCTCAGCAGGCGCAGGGTGACCTTGGCTTCTCCCCGCCCAAAGATCTCCCGATAGGCCACGCTCTGGGTGAAGTCGTCGAGGGTGATGCCGCCCATAGCGCAGAGCTCCTGAATTGATCGGCCGTTAAAGCGTGACACCAAAATAGCGGCGATCACGTCGTCAATCTCGGCGGCCTGGCTGCTGCCGGCCACCCGGGCCCGGAGGGCGGAGGCGGTGGCCGGCAACTCCTGCTCGCTCTGGAGCAGCAGGGCCAGGGCCTGCACCAAGGCCGGCGCCGTGGGGTTGGCGGCGGCGCTCAGCAGCTCAATCCAATGCACCCGCTGCTCCACGAACTCCGCCACCGGGGCTGGATCGCCGAAGTGCAGCTCGCGGGAGGGGCAGAGCACCACCACCCGCCAGCGCTCGATACCCGGCTCCTGCTGCAGCAAGCGGGCGGTTTCGGCGTAGAGGCGCCGCAGGAAGCCAGCGTCGGCGGCCATCTGGGCCTCCAGGATCAGGGCCGGCAGCTCAGACCGCTCTGGCGGCGGTAGGAACAGCCCATCGAGCCGGTATTCGCGCTCTTTGAGCACCGGCGCCGAGAAGCTGTAGCCACTGGCATCTGCGGGCAGATAGGGCAGCAGCGGCAGGATGCGATCGGGTTGGTGCTGGAAGAGCCAATAAAAAAGCTTGTCGCTGGAGACCACAACGGCAAACCCAGACCCAGGGATCCAGGCAGGTTGGCACGGAAGTTCTAGCCCTCCCAGATCTCCGCCAGCTCCAACCGCAGCCCCGGCAGCAGCTCGCCCCCCTCCAGCCCGTCGGCCGCCTCGATCCGTTGCATCGCCACCGGCGCCTCAGGATCAGCCCCCGGTTGCCAGATCTCTACAGCCCGCTGTTCCGGAAACAGCAGCCAGCCCAGTCGGGCGCCGTTGGCGAGATAGGCGGCCATCTTGCGCCGCAGGGCTTCGCTGCCGCGGGGGCCTTCAACTCCTTCGGAGAAGCCTGCGGCTACGGAGGGGCTCACCAGCTCCACCACCAGGTCGGGGCACAAGGGCGGGAAGCCGCGGCGTTGTTCGGGCGTGAGCGCCTGCCAGCGCTCCAGCCGCACCACGGCCGCATCGGGGCTGAGCACGGAGCCATCGGGGAGGCGGAAGCCACCGGAGCTGTCGAACACCACCCAGCCTCCTCGACGTTCCGCCCAGGCCTGCAACCGAAACAGCAGGCGGGCGTTGCGGCGGCTTGTCTCGCCTCCGGTGGGGGTCATCGCAATCACCTGGCCAGCGGCCGTGAGTTCCAGCACCGCCTCGGGATTCGCCTCGCACACCAGGGCGAACTGCTCCGGGCTGAGCTTCAGGCCCGGCGGCAGCAGCAGGGGCTCCAGACCGGTGGCTGGAGCCTGGGGGGCGGCGGGAGCAGGTGGGGCGAGGGTCATCTCCCCGGTGGTGCATGAGATTCAGGTTAGGCGGGGTTGAGACAGCACAGCCGCCCTGTGCCGCAGCCGCTGCTCCACAAACTCCGCGACCGGGGCGGGATCGCCTTCTCCCGGTCACGGGTCGGAGACTTTTTATAAATTAAATCCTACGGCTTGTCACGGTTTCTCAGCTCCTGGCCGACCCATAAAGACGGTACCTAATTGGCTTTTCGTGATATCTGCAAAGCCAGAACTAGAAGCGGGTGACCGGGCTCGAACCGGCGACGTTCAGCTTGGGAAGCTGACATTCTACCACTGAATTACACCCGCAGAGTAGACAGAATTGCCTGATTGGGCTCGATTTTCTGTCACTAAACTACTTTAGCAAGCCCTGCGGCTCCGGCCTGGCGCCAAGGGGGCCCGACTCCCAGCCCCCGGCCAGTCCAGCACCTGACTTCCGGCCGAGGCGGAACCAACCCCGCCCCCCCCGGCCCCGGCTCTCGAATCAGCCCGCCGCCAGCTCCTTGGCGGCGGCGGCTACGCCGGCGCCGGTGGCCACCGTGCCCAGGCCCAGGTCCTGCAGGGTGGCCTCAATGGCGGCTACGGCCGTGAG
>CANGZM010000130.1 GCA_947458155.1 Synechococcaceae cyanobacterium
GATCAGCATTGGGAGTAAGGGAAACAATTGGACCCTTAGCTTCCAAAACGAACCGCTCAGACATGATGTCTGACCAGCCAGGCTTAATGCGAACTTTGTTGCCGGACTGGTCGGTTGCGTATTCGCCATCTAATATGTTATTTACAATTACATCATTATAGCCATTCGCTTTTAGCAGTGCTAGTTTAAATTCTGAATTTTGCAGCAATTTACTTACATCTGTCTTGCCAATAGTTCTGATTTCTCCGGCACTTTGAGCACCAATCGGCTCGGCAATTTGCCAGGTAAACCCTGTGTCAAGCGGCCCACTATAGGTAAGTGTTATGGCATCTGGCCGAATGTTGGGCACATCAACAGATGCATTATTAAATATCTCAAGCAATTGCTCCGTTGTATAAAATCCAGTTGACTTGACATTATTCTTCTCTAAATCCGAAACTATCTCTGAATAATTCATTTCCTTAACCCCTGATTACCATATTATTGTCAAAAATAAATTTAACGTCTTTTATGCGTTCTCTAAGCGTGATATCAATATATCCAAAACAGGTGAGAGCTTGCTTAAGGGTAATAAGAAAGAGAGATTCAGGCACCCCATCTAGCTGACCTAGATAACGAAGCGTCCAGGTAACTTCCAGGTCATGGGTTTGGAGATTTCCAGTAGTGCTTGCGACTAAATATGCCTCGGCAAACCTGCCCTGCCAATACATCAAAAAAAAGCTTGGATACGTCGAGTTTTCGCCAGACCCACCTCCCAGGCTGATCAATGCAATATCACGCTCCCGATCAATAGTCCATTTACTTGGCGTATCGATTGGGCAGGAATGAAGGGGGTGTATCACGCTGGCAAAGTTAATGCGTTGCAGATCGGCTTCGGGGATGTTTTCGTTTACAAAAGCCATGGTGATGTTCCTGGAAAGGGTGGTTTTGGAATCGTACCCAGGGCCGGATCCCCAGGGCCGCCTGCCAATTGGGAAATCAAGACCGTACTTACTGCTGTCATTGATCGCCATTAATCCCTTGACGAAAGGCATGTTCAAATTCAGTAAGCTTGTTGACACTTGAAGTTTGACAGGGGCCACAACAGTGAAATTACGGAATAATGCGGATCCGCAACGGGCGGCATGCAGAGATAGACGATGTCCACCCCTTGATCCGCATATCCCTTTATTAATTCGCACATCGCCTGCCGCAAACCCGCTGTCGCTGGGCCAGCAAGCCATCGCCATTGACGTGTCATTGAGATCCAGCATCGCAATCAAATGGTGAGACACCGAACAGTGTTCCCACGCCCGTCCATTCAGTCATTCCCGGACCTCCGCCAAGCTGACCGCAGCCTGCCTGGTTTACGTCGGCCGGTTACAACCAGCGGTAAATGTGGAACCCATGGCTGGCCCAGCCATCCAATCAGCAGCTGGAGTTCATCCAGCAGAGGGCGGCATGGGTGTGATGGTCAGTCCAGTCAATCCTTAGCCTGGGCGCCGCTGCCAAGGCGGCTAAGTCGCTGCAGCCGGTCGGGCAGCCTTGATGTGCTGCAGATTCACGGATCAACAGCCATGAACCCAGACAGGCGGCAACCTTGGCCCCTGGCCATAGTGGGTCAAAAAAGTGCTGGCCATGGCCTTCTCCCGCAACGCCGCTCGCATGGGCCGGCAGCGGCGTTGGCTGCGGCCGCCAAGGGGCTTGACCGTTCAGCTGAAAACTTGCTGGCCCAGGCACCAGGTCCTGCTGACGATGCGATCCGAGGAAGCAGTTTGGATCCTGATGCAGCTCGAGGGCAGCCAGCCTGAAGCACTCCGGTTTCTGGCCATGGCCCTAACAATCTGGGCAGGTTCTACAGCGACCTGGGCAGCCGCCAGGTGGAGCTGCCACCACGGAAGAAGAAGCGCCCTCCAGCCCAACGGCGACTGGCGGCCACCACGGCTTAGATCAGCTTCGCCCTGGCCGGCACTGAACTGGGATCTCAGAACACCGCTGATGCCGCCGCTATCTTGGTGGCACGCTTCACGACTAGACCCATCCTGGAGAACTGCGCCATGGGCGGCATTACGCCAGTGGATTGCACCAAGGGCGGGGCCTAGCTGGAGATCCTTGGCCTGGGCGGAGAGTGCGGGTTGGAGCAAGGCCTGGGAGCAGGTCTTAAGCAAGACATTTGAGCTGTTTTGTGCCATCAGCCCTTGGTTGGCCCAAAGCAGCCGGGCTTGCTGGTCTGCTTGCCGGGTTGGGGGTATGCAGCAGTTCGGGCTGGAACACCCCGCCACTGCCACCAGCCTCAATAATCTTGCCGAGCTCTATCGAGTCCAAGGACGCTATGGCGAGGCTGTGGCGCTCTCCGTGCGAACCCTTGACGTTCCGCGAGAAGGTGCTGGGGCCGGACCATCTCTCCGCGGAGATCAGCCTCAACAACCTGGCAGAGCTTTATCGAGTTCAGGGCCGTTACGGTGAGGCCGAGACCCTGTTCCATCGCTCCCTGGCGATCTACGGGCGGGTGTTGGGCTCAGAGCATCCCGACACTGCCGCCAGGCTCAACAATCTTGCCCTGCTGTATTTCGCTATGGCCAAGGTCCCTGCCGCCGAATCCCTGTTGCAACACCTGAATCGCACCCAGGCCAACTGGCTGCGGCGGGAACTGCCGCTGCAACCCCGCGAGCTGCGCCGCACTCTGATCGACCAGCCAAAAGCACACCAAAAACAAGGCCGCATTGGGCCCGCGCCATCGGGCTGGTGGAGGCGGCGCCGATCCCAACCGCCAGTTACAAGCGCCCCAGAAGTTGGCGGCGGTGAGCCGGCTGGTGCTGGCGCCGTTGCAACGGAAGCTGGCGGGCTCGTGTCCACCCCCTGGCTACCCCTGGCGGGCACGGAGCAGGAGGCGCGGCAACTGGCTCCGCTGTTGATCGGCAGCACCGTGATCAGCGGCCCAGCCGCCACCGCCGCGGTGGTGCTGGCCCAGAAGGCGCCGCGGATCCCTGCATATCGCCACCCATGGCTTCTTTTTGGCGGATCCGCCCCCGGCGAGCGGCGGCGCAAAGGCCGGGGCGACCGCAGCGTCCAGCCCCGCCCGGCAAGACCCGCTGCACCGCAGCGGCCTAGTGTTCGCCGGCGCCAACCGGCCCGCTGCCAATCGCGCCGATGACGGCTATCTGAGGGCGGCGGGGGCGCGCTCCACCCTGCTCAGCCTTTGGGAGGTGGACGACGGCCACACCCGCAGTTTCCTGGAGCGCTATTACAGCCTCCTCAAGGCCGGCAAAGGCCGCGCCGATGCCTTGCTTCAAACCCAAAGGGAGTTTCGCGACAACAAAAACTCCAGCTACAACGACATCCGGGTGGGGGGCGCCTTCCAGCCCAGCGGCGACTGGCTAGCCCTGACCGGGTGGTGAGGCAACCCAAGGCACGCTGACTTGGCCGCTGCGGCACCCCAAACTGTCTCAATCTTGTCGTGCCCACCATGGCCGGCCCATCCATTCGACATCGCCACGCCGTGCGCCCGCCGCAGGTGGCGGTGCTGCCCCTGCTGCTGGCGACGGCCACCGCTGCCGCGCCTGTTGCTGCCGCGCCTGTTGCCGCCGCGCCTGCCGCCACCAGCGGTGCGGCACTGAATGCGGCCGTGACCGCCGCCACCGGCCAGCTGCGCCAGGCCTGGGCCGCTGATCCCACCACCGCCGCCCTGCCGTTCCCCACCGTGCGACTGCTGCAGCCGGGGGCTTCGCTGGCGGGCACCTGCAACCCCAAAGCGCCGCCCCGCCGCCCGGCTGCCACGGCCGCCTTCTGCCTCAGCAGCGGCGAGGTGTTGCTGGACCAAGATCTGCTGGCGGATGCCTTCGGCAAGGCCCAATCTTCCCAAGGTGGCTTGCTGGTTGGGGGAACGGCCACCCCCACCTGCGATACGGCCGAGCTGGCCGCCCTGGGGCGGGGAGCGGTGCCGGATCCGGCCCTGCTGGCCAAAATCGAACAGCTGCCGCCAGCGGAGCGGGCCCACAGCAGCCTGCTCGGCGCAATCAACAGCCAATGCAGGCCCTTGCCCAAGCGGCAATGCCCCCGCAGCATCGCCACCAAGTGAGCGATGGCAAGCAGGCCAAGGTAGGGATTCATGGCAGCGGATCTGGGCGCCCCTGGTGGCGACCGCCCAACTGGAGCCGCTCCCCCTTGATGCACGAATGGATCCGCTCCGGGGGAATACTGATCGCCGCAGCCTGGGGGGTTTACACCTTTGTGTGGAAGGACATCCTGGTGCCCTCCTGGCAGCCAGCCAGCCTCAATCTGGAAGCATCCCTGAGGCCGGTGCCAGATCGCCCTGCCACGGCGGACGGACTGGAGATGATTCTGGAGGTGAAGGCCACCAATGCCAGCAGCCGCCGTGTATATCTACTGGCAAACATCTGGTATGTGGGTGGCATCAAAAGAGAGCTGCGACCCGCATCGATGGTGCGCAGCAATCACCTATTCCAAAAGGAATCAAATCAGGTGCTGCGAGGGGTGGCCTTGCAGCATGCCGAACGGAGCATAATCAGCACTCCAGGCGAGTTGTTCGCGGTGGGGCGCCTGTTTGATGACGAATTTTTTGATCCTGGAACCTCGGTAAATCGCACGATCCTGGTGCACATCCCAAAGGAATATCGTGCGGTGGAACTCAGGGTTATGATGCCACTGTTGACGCGATCGCCCGACGGGCTGTTCCACGGACAGCGACTGGCTTGGGGGGTGGACAACTTCGGCGAAGCGGAGTTGTTGGTCTGCTCCGAAACTGGCAGTGATACCAAATTCTCAAAACAGCAATGTCAGGCTGCCGATAACGCTACAGACAGGCAGATGCAGCGGTTTGATCCGAAGCGATCAACGATCACCCTCAGCCAGCAAATCGGCCTGCCGCTGAATCTCAGCAAGTGAACGAGTATTTGCAAAACGGAAGTAATTAAACGATTTCTTTTTACGGGAACGCAAGCCACGGTGACACCTGGACAACAATCACAAGTGGACTACCCCGGTGCTTACTGGGACAAGACCAACAAAACGTGATTCAAGTATGATAAAATGATACTACATATCATCCATCGGAACTGATCGCACCCCCAGGATCCATGTCATGGCTCTGGGCTTCAAGCCATCTAAGATATCAGGTGCCTGTCGGATATGTAGCATTCGCAGGATTTTGCGTAATCTGCGGGTCCGAATATTCTGTATTGGGCGACTAGTCAACAACAAATTTCGCGGAAAAGTATAAGATCAAAAACTATGCGTAAAAACATCATTGGTGCAATTGCAACTGTATCTGCATTTGGACCCATTTCATTTGATGCGTAGGCGGAAGGTGTTAGGTTAAGTGTACATACCACTTCTGAAGGCGCAGGCATCGTCAGCTTTTAATGGGGAACGGCTGGAATCCGAAGATTAATTTTGCTTGAGAAGTGTCTACATGACTCGATTCCTTTAAGCGCTTTTACCTGGCGATGCGTAGAATAGTCTTCGATAACAGGTTCATTGCTTTTAAGGCGGGGGTATGATTTTTCTACCGAGTCAACTTCATAAAGCTGCGGGCCAGTTTCAACCACGATTTCTGTTGGCTTGTCTCTCCACTGGCTTTAGTCCGACAGTTATTTATGCCTCAAGCAAGCAACTTCAACTGGTCAACTTTTATCGGGCGATGGGTGGCAACTATCGCGATTGCCTTGGGGTCTGCACCACTGGCACTTCTGTCTTGGAAATCCTCGCTCGGGTGAAACCAGGACTGCTGGTGATCGTGGATGACCTTCCAGACATCTCCCCAGACGAGCTGGTTCGCCAAGTTCGCACCATCCAGCCAACGATCAGAACGGTGGTTTTCATCACCAGTCTCGCTGGGCTCAATCCCGCCGCAGTCAATCCCATCCTTGTGGCGGACCACGATCTTTTCGCACACCCAGACACCATCACATTGATGTCCATGGCGGTGGTCAGTAATACCAGTTATTACAGTCCATCCATCGTGCAGCACTTTGATGAGCTGAATCAACAGCCCACCAACGTGGATGGAAACACCATTCATCTCAGTCAGCGAGATCGGCAATTGCTGGAGGCCTATGCCCTTGGCCTGAGCAACCAGGAGACGGCAAAACGCTTGGGTCTGTCGGTACGCACCGTGCAGACATACAGCGTTAATCTATTGCAACGACTAGGTGTCAACAATCGACAGAAGGCCCTGCGTCGTGCGGTTGGCCTTGGCTTCAATGCTGTGCTGCGTAGCTTTTAGACGCGATGAGGGCGGACCCCATGGGGGCCGGTGCCATGGGGTTAGAAAAAACTATCGCCCTAGGACGATAGACATGAAATCCAGGGCCAGATAATATTTAGAAGTATTAATTTTTGAATTCATCGATGGAATCCAGCTAGGCCGATTCCACGCCGCCTTCTAAAAGTTCTGGCCGGGGCATAAATCTCGACCGAAATGTAGCTGATTGGCTCGATTCTTTCCCCACTACCACCTGAAAAACCAAAAGATGTTCGTCGTCCGTCGCTTCATCAGCATTTTTGTTATCGCCAGTCTGCCGTTTGCC
>CANGZM010000131.1 GCA_947458155.1 Synechococcaceae cyanobacterium
ATGGCCGTTTGGTAGTGCTTGATGGCGGCGGGGTACTTGTTCTGGGCCGCCAAGGCAAAACCAAGGGCATTTTCAATCACGGCCCTCGCTTCTGGCGGCGCCTTTTCAGAATCAGCCAGCTTGACGGCCTGTTTGAGGGTGTCGGCGGCTTGGCTGTAGAGACGCTTGCGCAGCTGGACCGAGGCGAGTTCATAGAGCCCCGCCGCATCGCTGGGCTTAGGCCCCCCCTCGCCGCCAAGCCTGGAGAGGGACATCTCATCACGCCGCACTCGCAGGATCTGGCGGCCCACCACAAAGGCAGCACCAGCGAGCAGGGCAATCAGGCCTAGCAGGTAGGCCTGGGGAAGCAGGTCGCTCATGGGTTGCCGGCCTTAGGGGAAGTCAGTGGCTGGCCGCGCTCACCACGGTGGAGAAGCTGGTGGGATCGGCCAGGGCCAGCTGGGCCAGCATCTTGCGGTTGATGCGCACGTCGGCTTTTTTGAGACCACCGATCAGGCGGCTGTAGCTGAGCCCATTGAGGCGGGCTGCCGCATTGATGCGGGCGATCCACAGACGGCGGAAATCACGCTTGCGGCGGCGACGGTCGCGGTAGGAATTGCAGAGGGCCTTCATCACCCGCTGGTTGGCTGTGCGGAACAGGCTGCCGTTGCTGCCCTGGAAGCCCCGGGCCAGGCGCAGAATTTTGTTACGGCGTTTGCGGGCGACATTGCCCCTCTTGACGCGGGTCATGGAAGTAGGGAACTAAAGGGAGAGTGGAGTAGGTGGCAGAAAGGCGACTGGCGCCATGACCTCAGGCGTGGGGCAGCATCAGGGCCACGTTGCCCGCGTCCCGTTCGTCGACGCTGGCCATGGTGCCGAGATGGCGTTTGCGCTTCGGGCTCTTGTGGTCGAGCAGGTGGTTGAGGAAGGCGCGCCGGCGCATGAACTTGCCACTGCCGGTGACCTTGAACCGCTTGGCGGCCGCGCGGCGGGTCTTGAGCTTCGGCATGGCGTTCCTGGGCGCGGGCACAAACAAGCAGAGTACGACGTGACTTAACCCTTATCAAACTCCCAGGCCCATGCCCCTTCGCCAGCTGCGCCCGTCCCCGTCCGTGGCCCCAGGGGCTAGCGCCCCGGCGACCGCCGGCAGGAGAGGGCGCCAGGCCAATCTGCGGGCACCGCTGTTGGGGTTGGTGCTGCTGTTACTGCCCGGGGGGTGCCGGGCCTCAGACCAGCCCCTGGGCCTGGTGTCCCCGCCGCCCCCATTGCCCGCCTTGGCGCCCCAGGGCGGCGAGGCGTTGCGGCATTGGCCGGTGCCCGAACCTCCCCCCCTACGCTCGCAGGATCCGGTGCTGTGGGTGGCCTTAGCGGCCCATCTCGGCCCGGCTGGGGAAGCCGACCAGGCCCCTCCCTTGCGTTTGACGGCCGCATCGGGTGATCTCACCTTGGTGGATGGTTCAGGGCGCCGGATTAGCCGGCCTGAGCTGGTGCTGACCTGGCGATGGCAGCCCCTGTCCCAGCCCGAGATCCTGCGGCGTAGGGTGCTGGGACCCTTCGCCAGCTACGAAAGTGCCGAGGCGGCGGCCCGGCGGTGGCAGGCGACCGGGGTGCGACCTGAGATCGCCCGCAACAAGGACTGGGAAGTATGGGGGCCGGCCGAGGCGGCGCCCCCTGCGGGCCAGGCTTCGCGCTTGTTCGAGCAGCGCCCCACCCGGCGCTTGGGCCTGCAACTGACCGCCAGCGAGGGCGCCCTGGCGCTGCGCCAGCCCCTGCGCATCGAGGCGCCGGGCGGATTGCGCTGGAAGGGGGGGGTGTATGCCGGTCCCTTCCGCTTGCTGGCGGATGCCCATGGCACCTGGAGCCTGGTGGAGGAGGTCCCCTTGGAGCGGTATCTGGAGGGGGTGGTGCCCCATGAAATCGGGGCCGGCTCGCCAGCAGCGGCCCTGGCCGTCCAAGCGGTGTTGGCCCGCACTTGGGCCGTGCGCAACCGAATGCGTTACCAGGTGGACGGATACCACCTCTGCGCTGACACCCAATGCCAGGTTTATCAAGATCCGCGCCAGGCCAGCGCCGCCGTGCGGCGGGCTATCGCCAGCACCCGCGGCCAGGTGATGGCTGCCGCCGGTCAGCCAATCCATGCCGTGTATCACGCCAGTAATGGCGGAGTAGCCGCAGGACTAGAGGAGGCCTGGGATGTGGAGGCGGTGCCCTACCTGCGCGCCTTCGCCGATGGTGCAGCCCCCTTCGTCGCCCGCACCCCCCTGCCCCTTTCGCCCCCGGTCCTGAGCCAGTTGCTGCAGGACGGTGCGCTGGCCTACGGCTCCGACCATCCCCTGTTTCGTTGGCAGCGCCGCTTGAGTGCCGCCCGAATCCGGGCCGCCCTGGGGGCCCGGGCGGTGGATGTGGGCGCGGTGCGCAGCCTCAAAGTGCTGGAAAGGGGGCCCAGCGGCCGGGTGCTGGCCCTGGAGATTGCCGGCGCCAACGGAACCACGGTGTTAAGGCGCGATGCCATCCGCCGCACGCTGCGAGAGTTGCCCAGCACCCTGTTTCTGCTGGTTCCGGCGGGGCCGGGGGCCTGGCGGGTGGACGGTGGTGGCTTTGGTCATGGGGCTGGGTTATCCCAGGCTGGCGCCATCGATTTGGGCCGCCAGGGCTGGAGTGTCGAGCGAATCCTGGGCCATTACTATCCCGGCGCTGTTATGCAGCCTCTGACTGGGTTGGGAAACGCCCTTTAGAGTTTGTTTATTGAACGAAGCCAGGGGGGGGAGTGCTGATGGTCGGTGGTAGTCCCAACGATCACCGCCGTGGCAAGGCCGCCCTCTATTTGCTGGTCTGCCTAATTATGGGGGCCTTGCCCCACTGGCTACCCCAGGGCACCTGGGGTTTGGCCTTGCCGCTGCTGGCAGGGCTGATTGCCTCCTATGCACTGCGAACAGTTAGTTGGGGAGCCAGAAAGGCGCAGGCGGTGTCCGCCATGGAGCCTGGGGATGGATCCCTGTCCCAGACTTATCAGCAGACAGATCAGCAGACGGATCAGCAGACGGATCAGCCCAGCCAAAAGCCGCGCCAGGCTGGGGTCGATGTGGTTGTGGCGGCTCGGGATGAGGAGGCGGTGATCGGGCGCCTGGTCGAGCGCCTCACGGCCCTGCGCTGGCCGCAGTCCCTGCTGCGGATCTGGATCATCGATGACGGCAGTGAGGACCGAACGGCGGCACGGTTAGTTGAGCTGCAACAACGCCATCCCCAGCTGCAGGTGGTGAGACGATCCAGGCAGGCCGGTGGGGGTAAATCGGCCGCCCTCAATGAGGTGCTGCAGCGTTTGCAGGGGCGCTGGATGCTGGTTTTGGATGCCGATGCCGACATGGGACCAGATCTGCTGGAGCGGTTGATTCCCTTTGCAGAGGCCGGCGGCTGGGCGGCGGTGCAATTGCGCAAGGCCGAGGTCAATAGCGATCAAAACTGGTTGACCCGGGGCCAGGCGATCGAAATGGCCTTCGATGCGGTGGTCCAGGAGGGTCGCCAGGCGCTGGGAGGGGTGGTGGAATTGCGCGGCAACGGCCAGTTGTTGCGCCGCGATGCGGTGCAAACGGCAGGGGGGTTCAACGAGGCAACCATCACCGACGATCTGGATCTCAGCTTCCGCTTTCTGCTGGCCGGCCTGCCGATTGGGGTGCTCTGGAATCCGCCCATCTCCGAGGAGGCCGTCCTCAACCTGCCGGCCCTCTGGCGGCAGCGGCAGCGCTGGGCGGAGGGGGGGCTACAGCGTTATCTCGACTATGGCCCCCAACTGCTTTCCAATCGCCTCAATGGAACCCAAAAACTTGATCTGATCGTTTATTTCCTACTGCAATACGTTCTACCGGTGGTGGCCATCGCCGATGGTGCCGCTGCTGTTTTGACATCCAGCCGGCCCGCCTTTTGGCCCTTTTCGCTGGTCGCTGTTGCCCTTACCTTGATCGGCATGGCTGCCGGGTGCCGCCGCGCCAGTGAAGGCCCTGCCCTTCCCCCTGCCAGCCCTAGCAATTTGGCCTTGGGCGTCGTCCACATGATGCATTGGTTCGTGGTTATCCCATGGGTAACTTTGAAGATGGCCCTGCTGCCCAAGAAGCTGGTTTGGGCAAAGACGGCCCATGGTGAATTGATATCAAATTCAACAAGTTATGCCGAGTATGACCTGGCCACCCAAGGATTGAATCACACTCCCGAAGAAGAAGCGATCATTGCTTCTGAAGGTGGGGGCCTTTGAACTGCCCAAGATGTATTTTTTTCCTGCTGAATCTGTTGTTCGACCCGCACCTGACCTTGCCGGTGGCCTGCGATGATGAAACCTCTGCATTGCGCCGCCGGTATCCTTTGACGTAAGATTAGAGATGGGCCGGGCGACATCAGTGGCTGCGAATCCCGCCAAGGCGCCAACTGCCACTGTTGCTTGTCCATGGTCAGGACCCCAATTTCAGACAACAAGGTTCAACATGCCTGACAGTTCCTGAAACAGGCCTGGGTAACCCATCATTGGCAGCGAGGTCAAAACTTCCTTGTTTGCTGGATCCCTGGACTGCTCAGGCCGCCAATTCCTTGAACCCTCAGCGCTAAGCGTACAAAGACGAATTGGCAGCAAGGATGGATCTTTCTGGCCGTGAACGTGTACAATATTGCCGACAGGTCACTTTAACGTCAGTTGATACATGGCTGATCTTCAGTACGATGTCTGCATCATTGGTGCCGGGGCAGCAGGTGCATATCTAGCCAAACGGCTCCTCCATGAACGACCACACCTCAAATTATTGATCATTGACGCCGGTCCAAGCATTCCGGTTGGGATGGATGAAGTGGCTTTTAGCTGCGAGCAGCATGGGGACACTCCTTACCGAGCTCCCCAGGAAGGCCGATTCTTTGGGCGTGGGGGTACAACATCTGCCTGGGGTGCGTCACTTGTGCCTTACTCCAGGAAGGATTTTGACGTGGAAGATGCCCTTTCAACTGAGTGGAAATCTATTGTTCAGGACCTGGACCTTTCAGCAGTTTCAACCCTGAAGCATCTTGGCTTTGAAGGATCAGACTTGCTACGGCAATCTTTCGAGGTCAGTGAAAAGATTCGTCGTCATCCCCTAAATCAAATTAACCAGATCGAACTGCAACGCAACATCTACCTACCATTTACCAAGAAGAATTTTGCCTGGATGCTCGATGAACTTGCCAACGTTCCTGGCGCCCAGGTCATGTTGGATTCGGTTGTGACCAAACTGAACCTTGAAGGCCATACCGACAACCCATCCAAATCGGTTAAATCTATCACCATTCAAACCCGAAGTGGTGATCAAAACTCCATTACAGCTCGAGTTGTACTGATCTGTCAGGGAGCGATTGAAACCACCAGAACACTCTTGGAAATTGTTCATCAGCAGGGAGATGATTATTTCCAATGGAAAGGTCTGGTTGGAAACGGCCTGAGTGATCATATCTCCTTTCCAGTTGCCAACTATAATTCAGATAGCACCCAAAAAATTGCCCAGGTCCTTGCCCCCTCATTTGTGGAAGGATCCATCACGGGCACGAGGATGGTGCCGTTGAGCAGGGATTTACCAAGATCGTTTGCTCATGTTGTGTTTAAACAGAATGGAGCCGCTTTCACAATGGCTCGTGAAATGATGTACTCCATACAATCACGCAAACTGCCAAGTATTGATGTCAGCACCATGGGACGTTCCGTCATTGGACTAGCCAGATTTGCCAAAAAGCGCTTGCTCGATGGCGTGCTTTGCATTGAGAACGGCTCCACCGCCAGCCTGCAATACGACTTTGAGACACCTCGGTCGCCGCTTCGTCGGATCGAGCTTTCAGAGGCGCGGGACGCCTATGGAAAGAGAAAGCCTTCTATTCATTGGTCACTTTCGGACATTGATCTGCGTTCAGTGCTGCAGCGACTGGGTGATGTGCGTCGCCAATTTCAACACAGTCTCGACGTCGACTGCGTGGACTCCCTCTCAGGTGGGGAAATTGCGCTTGACAATCCCTACGACGTCTACCATCCCTGTGGAACCACCCCAAGGGGCTCTAGACCCTCCGAGGGAGTGCTGGATGAAGACCTTTCCGTTCACCAAATAGCCAATCTCTGGGCCTGCTCCACAGCGGTACTACCAAGCGCCGGAACGGCCAATCCAACTTTCAGCCTCCTCTGTCTTCTGGAGCACAGGACAATACCTTCCATTCTGCGGAAACTGGCATAAGTTGTTAGGGGGGGGGGAATTGTCCACCCCCTAACGTTGGCTCTCAGCGGGATAAAGGCCTCCTGAAGCGCAACAATTTCCTGACACAGAGGTTGGATTTACGGACTTACATGGATGATTTGCGTATATATTTTGTGCGCAATTATGTGTTAATTCGTGATATATTCATGATGTTGCACCTTTACCGGTTATTGCCGTCCGATTCGCCTAGATAACACCAAGGCAAAGCAGGCAGTCGCCATTTTGATGCTAAACACTTTATCCAAAATCC
>CANGZM010000132.1 GCA_947458155.1 Synechococcaceae cyanobacterium
AGCCGGAGAGGGCTTTAGGCTCAGCAAGATTGACCTGACCATGCTTGAGCGCATCCGCATCCAGGGATTCAAGTCGCTTCGCGACGCCAAGGTAGAGCTGGCGCCCTTGGTGGTGTTGTTCGGCCCCAATGCCGCCGGCAAGAGCAATCTGCTCGAAGCGCTGCTGTTGCTTTCCCGGCTTGTGGGGGAGCGCACCCTCAGCGAAGCCTTTGCCGAAGGGATCCGGGGCTATCCGCTGGAGGCGTTCACGCTGGCGGAAGGGGGACTGGAGCAACTGCTCCATGGCCCCATGCCTCGCTTGCGGCTTGAAGTGGAAATGAGCACGGCGCTGCCGTCGCCAAGCCGCCGTCGGCCCGACATCCTCTCCTATCAGGTGGAGGTGGCGATCGACCCCCAGTCCGGCAGGCTCTCGGTTCAGGATGAAAAATTGGAGGATTTAACGGCGAATCACAAGCCGCGGCATCGCAATCCTTGCCTGGAAAAAATGGCCCGTGAACGCGATGGAATCAACAGCGAAGTTCTGGCGATCAGACGCCAAGGTTCCCCCAGCCATCCCTATGAGGAGAGTGTTGGTCTTCCCCATACCGTTGTCTCCAATCGTCAGTTCACCGGGGCTGATCGCTACCCACTCTTCGATCAGCTCCACCAGGAAATCGGTTCCTGGCGCATACTCTACCTCGATCCCATCAAGTCCATGCGGGACCCCCAGCCCCCGCGCGACGTTAATGACATCGGTAGCCGTGGCGAATGGCTAGTACCCTATCTGCACCGACTCAAGCATCAGCAGCCCCAAGCCTTTGATGCGGTGAAACGGGTCATCGCGATGGCGATTCCAACCATTACGGGCCTGCGAACAGAGCTCAACGAGAAGCGTGGTGAATTGGAGCTCAGCGTTGAGATTGACGGCATTTGGCTGCCTTCCCGTGTCGTGTCGGAAGGTACCTTGCGTCTGCTAGCACTTTGTGCCATGGCTGCCAATCCATATCAGAAGGGGTTGGTGGCCTTTGAGGAGCCTGAAAACGGCATTCATCCCCGCCGCATCGAGGTGGTCACCCGCCTGCTGGCCCGGGCCTCCCGCAACCAGCAGGTGATTGTCACCACCCATTCCCCCCAGGTGGTGGTGGAAATGGTGCGCATGATCCGCGCTGGTGAACTCGAGGACAAGAATGTCCGCCTGCTTCGCTGCGCAACCACAGCTGCCGGCTCCACCTACCAATCTTTCGATTCGAAGGTCCCCCTTTTGGATGAGGGCGACATTACGCAGGCTCTGACCAACAGTGATGATGCCCGGATCCTTCAGGCCATGACGATTGGAGGCTGGTTGGATGGCTGATCGGCTGGTCATTGATGTCTTTTGTGAAGACAGTGGCCATGAAACCTTCTTGCGAAATCTGATCAAAGTTCTGGCCGCTTCTGTCTCAATCCCCACCCCTGAGCTGCGTCTTCATTCCGCCCGTGGTGGCCACGGCCGTGCCATTCATTCCCTTAAAGCCTGGCAGCGAGCGGTTCGAGATGGTCATCAACCCCATGGCGATGCCTTGTTAGTGATGATCGACGCCAACAGCACCGGCTGGCGGCCCATGCTGAGGCAAATTCAGGAGGCTGTTGATACATCGCTTTATCCCAGCGTGATTATCGCTTGCCCGGATCCCCATGTCGAAGTGTGGTGCACAGCTGACCCAGAGGCATTTCAATCACTGTTCAGTGCCCCTGTTCCGCAGCCGCCCTCAAGATCGGGTCGGCTTGTTTATAAGCGATGGCTTAGTGATGCCCTGGAACAGGCAGGCGTTCCGGTGCTTACCGACCCCATGGAAATCTGCCTTGATCTTCTTCCTGTGATGGATATGGTCAAGGCTTGCCGCAACGACGACGCACTCAACCACCTTGTATCCGAGATCCGCGCCTGGCTCAATCGCAATCTACCTTCATAATGATGCTAGACCGAAGCACTCTGCATTGTCCCATGTGATTATTACTCCCGCTCTCTTGATTCGCGTATTGGATTCAGCAGCTGGAGCCTTGGAACAGCTCCGCTGGAGTCCAATCCACTTGTTGACGGAGGCCGATCTCCAGTCCCATCTCTTCATGGCGCTGTTTAATGGGCTGCGTAATGATCTTGATTCAGATCGAATCGGGCTTCACTGTCAACCTCGCTTTTTCCCTTCGCCGGATGATCGATCTGGAAAACGATATCCAGACTTGTGTATTCTCGATCGCCGTAACTATTTTCTTGCCTCAGGTTCTTGTTCTGTGAAGGGTTTTCAAATTCATGGACCTAGCATTCATATTGAGGTCAAGCTGCGCCGATTAACACATGGAGGCGAACAGGAACAGCTGGCAGACTGGATCAAAGATCTGATTAAACTTGCCAGCTGGATAGATTCCTGGTATGATAATAATAAACTTCATGCTAACCCTGAGGACGTATTTTTCCAATTTTCATCGTCTTTAGTCATTTGCCTATTGATGAGACTAGTGAGTGGGATGTTTTGTGTCGATCTGCCGAGACTTTGTGCATCAGTGTGATCGCTTGCGATTGCGAACTGCTCAGGCAGTGGCGCTTTAGCCATTGAGAATGGCTGTTTTGTATGATCGAACTTTCTCGCATTGGAAGCTTGGCGGCCTGTGATTCTCTTGCACTCAAGATCGCAGGCACTCCAGCGACGGTCGATCTGGCCCCGCAGCTTCTCCCTGGAGATTCGTGATGCTCAACGCCCTTACCCTTCACGAATTCACGGTGTTCGCCAAGGCCGAACTCCATTTCGGCTCCATCAATGTGATCCATGGTGAGAACGGCAGCGGCAAGACACACCTGCTCAAGCTCGCCTACAGCATCGTGTCCAGCCTGGTGGTGGCAGCCAATGAGCCGGCGGCGGAGCGCCCCACCAAAGCGATCATGGATTCACGCTTCGGATCCAAGCTCATCGGTGTCTTCCGCCCGGATCGGGGCAAACTCGGTCGGCTCGCCCGACGCTCCCAGGGCCATAAACGTGCTGAGGTGATGGCTGATTTCGGGGAAGCAGGCAAAGCCTCCTTTTCGTTTTCCACCCAAAGCGATAAGGCTGTGAAAACGGATGACCTCCCGTCGGCATGGTTCCCGCATGGCCCGGTGTTTCTGCCCACGCGTGAATTGCTGTCCGTCTATCCCGGCTTCGTGAGCCTCTATGAAACCCAGGCGATTCCCTTTGATGAAATCTGGCGCGACACCTGTGTGCTTTTGGGCTCACCCATTGCCAGAGGTGCCAGAAAACGGGAGATCGCCGATTTATTGGCTCCACTAGAGGCTTCTCTGGGGAGCAAGGCATTGCTGGAGGGAGATCGCTTCTTCATTCAGATGGCCGAGCCGAGCATCAAGGTGGAGGCCGATTTGGTAGCTGAGGGCTATCGCAAGCTCACCATGGTGGCCAGGCTCATTGCCAATGGCAGCCTGGATGCCAATACGATGTTGTTCTGGGATGAACCTGAAGCCAACCTCAACCCACGGCTGATCCGGCGTCTGGCGCCGTTGTTGCTGGACCTGGCCGATGCAGGCGTGCAAGTATTTATTGCCACCCATAGTCTTTTCTTGATGCGTGCCCTTGAGTTAGAGCGCCATCACCGCAGCAGCCTCAAGGCCGTGTTCATTGGGCTCAAGGCAACGGCTGAGGGAGTGACAGTCAAACAGGGCCCCTCCCTCACCCAGTCTGGAGACATCATTGCTCTGACGGAAGACATTCAGCAGGCGGAGCAGCTGCTTGATCAGGCCATGGGAGTGGCGCCATGACCAGCCTCTCCGTTGAGCAGTTGACTTTTACGTTTGAACCATCTGTAGTTCCCTTTCAGTACGAAAAAGATGCTGTCTGCGTGGCCGGATGGCCACAAGGTTCCAAGGTTGTGGATGTTGTTGCCCATGATCTCCCTGTACCGGCTTCGCTCACATGGCTGATTGAAGCTAAGGACTATCGGGTGATCACCAATCCTCCCAAACCCACCAATCTCGTCGGTCTGGCCTTCACCATTGAGGCGAAGGTGCGCGATTCGTTCGCTGCTTTGTCGGTAGTGGGGGCTCAGTCCACCAATGCAGCGGCCAAAGCTCATGCCTTGGTCGCCAGTGCTGCTCCGGAAATGCGAGTTGTTCTTCATCTCGAACCCCACCCAGCGGCAGGCCTTAATGCGGCTCTGACGCCGGCCAGCTGGATCGCCAACGTGTTGCTGCAGCTGAGGATCAATCTGGTGGATATTGATCCCAATCCTCTAGTTCTTGATATCACTCGCACGCCTGCGGCCAATGTTCCCTGGTCTGTTTCCTGATCTATCGCTATGTTGATGGTGTTATTCGGTCCTGGCCCCGTTCTGGCTGGCATAAGAATTTTGCTAAAGCACCCGTTGGTAAGAGTTGGCTTCTGGGTCCGCAGCATGGCCTGGGATAGAGAACTTTTAAACAACTTTATGCTTTATATGATCACGAATCCCTGACAAATCTATAATCAACCTAGATGCTTGATATCATTAAAAAGAATTTAGCGGATTGGTTCTTTGTCCACATTTTTCCGCCTCGGCCTGACAAGCACCTTAACGGCCTCAATTGTTCTGCTTGCCACAGCCGACCATGCCAAGGCGAGCGGAACGTATGACTTCACTCTGCCACCGCTGAAGTCAGGATGTTTAACCTCTCCAACTCACCCAGACTGCTATGCCGACCAAAATGTAATTCGAGCCTCAGGCTTTAGTCACCATGATGGCACAGATGCCCCACGTCTCATTCCTGTTGACTCCGTGCCACCACTGCTGCAAAAGCCTGCGGACAATCCGCTAGGTAATACCCTTTGGCAGCGATTGAAAAATATCTTGGCAAACACTCCTGCCCCATTGCATGTGATTGATCAGTCGAAGCCTAAAACGACCATAGGTACAATGTTTGGACGCGAGATTTATGTTGATCAAGACTATAATCAGTGGACGCAGTTTTCTGGAGACTGGTTTGTCCTCATGTCCAACCAGTTTAATCAGAACAATCCCAGAAAGAAGGCATTATGGTGCGGGGATCTCATCACTTGTGATGGATCTAGGAATTATGCAAGTGCTGCCAACAAGGGATCAAGCCCTCTCTTTTTTGCGCCTGTACTTGCTGAGCTTGCGCCGCAACCCCTCAAGGACAAATTTAATCTGGGGGATTGGTTGCGCTCCAGGCCTACGGAATACGATTTGACCAAACCAGAAACTGTGCATGCACGAGCCAACTTTCTTGTTGGTGGTCGTGGCATCGGCAGTTTTTCAGGCGCCCCAGATCAGGCGGCCTGGAATCATGTGGCTTACGTTTGGGTGGACCCGGATCAGTTGTTCAGGCCAGCACAGAACCCTGATATCACCATCGCTGAAATCGCAACGGTAGCCAATCACTTTGATCCGGTTCAATCTCCACCCAGCATCGAATGGTGCATCAGAGGATTGGTTAGTTCCGCCCCTTCTCCATCCTCTTGTCAAATGGCCGAGCCAGCACTTGGTTCAGGAACTCTTTTCAATGACTTCGATAACTACTATTTGAGTTATTTTGAGTCTGGGTCAAATCAATCCCGCAGTGATTATTTCCCATTTCCTTTTACAGGTCTTGGAGTTACATACGATCCCTATTATCAAGCACTTCTGGAGGGCTCTGCAACAGAAACTGAGCTCGCGCTTGTTTTGCCTAAGCTGATTGGCACCAGTGAATTCATTTATGCACTGCCCACCAGAGATCGGGCGGACACCACTCCGATGTATGTGGATCGGGTATTCCCCATCATGAGTTTGATTCCGGTGCCAGGTCCGCTGCCAATCCTCGGCGCCTTCGCCAGCTTCGCCTTCTCGCGCCGGCTTCGCCACCGCATTCGCCGGGCGTCAGCGGGCCGCTGAATAGGCGGCAACCCCTAACCCCCCGCCTGCTTGGGCCGGAAGCCAGCCTCTGTAAGTGCCGCCAGGGCCACTTCCACCTGGTCGCCCTGCAGTTCGATCACCCCGTCCTTGAGGGTGCCGCCGGTGCCCGCCTTGGCCTTGAGGGTTTTGAGCAGGGCCTTGGCTTCAGCCTCAGGCACCTCCATCCCGGTAATGGCGGTCACAAGCTTGCCGCCCTTGCCGGCCTTGGTGCGCTGCACCCGCACCCGCTGCTGGGTCTTCGCCGGTGCTGCGGCCCCTGGCCCGGCGGGGCGTTGCAGGCTCTCCGCCGAGCTGAATTCCTGCCAGCCGCCTTTGGCCATCGACTTGGGGAGGCAAGGGGAACGGGGCCAGATTATTGCTGCACGGGCAGGGGCACCGGGCCCAGGGTGCGGCTGCCGGTGCGTATCGACCATCGCCGCTGCCAGCACCTGGGTCAAGGCCATGCTGCTGCTCAAACGTGGTTATTGCAGCTAGTGGGGCAAAGCTGGGCGTGGGCCAGCGCCGCCCCGGACCCCAGGCCAGGCCGGCCCCCAGCAGGATCGCCGCCATACCGGCGGGGTGGGCCAGGTCCACC
>CANGZM010000133.1 GCA_947458155.1 Synechococcaceae cyanobacterium
AGCTGGACCCTGGGCTCGGTGATCCCTGGGCTGGATTCCAGCGCGGTCGAGGCCCGATTGGTCACCAGCGCCGGGCCCCGCCAGCTGTTGATGATCATCGATAACGAGGGACGGCTGGAGGGTTATCACTTCGACGCCGCCGATGTGGCCGCTGAAACGGTGGCGCGTCAATTTGTTCAGGCCCTGGTTGAGGGCCGATATGTTTTTGCCTCCAGTTTCCTCGGCCCCAAGTTGCAGGAGGAGATCCCCCCGGCGGCCTTGCAGCGCAAATGGCAGGCGCTGCAGCAGCGCACAGGCAATGTGGTCAAAGTGGAGAAGGTCGCCCGCGCCGAGGACACCACCGACATGAAACTAGTGCTGGTGCTGACGAAATTCACCCGACTCAATGACAATATTTTTGTCATTCTCGACCGTCGTAACGCCATCATCGGCGTTGATTTCCCCACCGATCCGGCCCTGCCTGGTGTCCGCTGAGGGTGCCGCAGAGACCCTAAGCTCCCGGCGCGCCCCATTCCCATTAACCAGCCGCCATGTCCGTAACCCGCCTTGAATGGATGGCTGAGGACGCGCAGCGTCTGGCGGACTGTCGTCACAACCATCCTGCGGCCATCCTGGGACCCCAACAACTCAGTGACGGCCGTTGGGTTGTGCGCTGTTGGATGCCAGATGCGGAAACCGTTGAGCTGTTGCTGGAGGGGGAGGCGACGGCACGGCCCACCCAGACCCCCCATCACCCCTGGATCTTTGAGGCCGAGGTGCCAGCAGATCCCGGCTGCCGTTACCGGCTGCGGGTGCGACGGGCCGGCATCGTGCATGAGCAGTACGACCCCTGGGCCTTTCGTCAGGAGTGGATGGGCGAATTGGATCGCCACCTCTTCGCCGAAGGCAACCATCACCACATCTGGCGTCGCATGGGCGCCCATGGCGGCGAAAGGGAGGGGGTGATGGGCGTGCAGTTCTGCCTGTGGGCCCCCAATGCCAGCTCCGTGGCGGTGATGGGCGATTTCAATGGTTGGGATGGACGCCATCACCCGATGCAACAGCGCCTGGGAGGCAGCTGGGAGTTGTTCATCCCTGGCATGAAGGTGGGGGATATTTATAAATATGAGATCCGTAATCAGTCCGGTCATTGCTATCAGAAGTCCGATCCCTATGGCTTTCGCCATGAGGTACGTCCCAATACCGGCTCGATTGTGGCGGAACTGGGTAGTTACAACTGGAGCGATGGCGATTGGCTGGATCAGCGCGACAACCGCAATCCGATTGAGCAGCCGATATCTGTCTACGAAATCCATTTAGGCAGCTGGATGCATGGTTCCAGCGATTCCCCCTTCATCGAATCGGACGGCACGGCGCGGCCGCCGGTACCTGCGGCGGATCTCAAGCCCGGGGCGCGGTTGCTCACCTATGGCGAGCTGGCGGATCGCTTGATTCCCTATGTCAAGGCCCGTGGCTTCACCCATATCGAGTTGATGCCGATTTCCGAGCACCCATTCGATGGCTCCTGGGGATACCAGGTGACCGGCTGGTATGCCCCCACCAGCCGCTATGGCAGCCCCGATGAATTCCGGGCCTTTGTCGACCGTTGCCATGCCGAGGGTCTGGGTGTGATTTTGGACTGGGTGCCAGGCCATTTCCCCAAGGATGGCCACGGCCTGGCGTTCTTTGATGGGGCCCACCTCTACGAGCATGCCGATCCCCGTATTGGCGAGCACAAGGAATGGGGCACGTTGATTTTCAACTACAGCCGCAATGAGGTTCGCAACTTCCTGGTGGCGAATCTTGTCTATTGGTTTGAGGAATTTCACATCGATGGCATCCGGGTCGATGCCGTGGCCTCGATGCTCTATCGGGATTATCTGCGCCCCACCGGCCAGTGGTTGCCCAACGAACATGGCGGCCGCGAAAACACGGAGGCGGTGCAGTTTCTCCAGCAGGCCAACCACGTGCTGTTCCAGTATTTCCCTGGTGCCCTGTCAATCGCCGAAGAATCCACCACCTGGCCGATGGTCACCCAACCGACCGAGATTGGTGGGCTGGGCTTCAACTTGAAGTGGAACATGGGTTGGATGCATGACATGCTTGATTATTTCGAACTTGATCCCTGGTTCCGGCAGTTTCATCAAAATAATGTCACCTTCTCGATTTGGTATGCCTTCACTGAAAACTTTATGCTGGCCTTGAGCCATGATGAAGTGGTGCATGGCAAGAGTAATCTCCTCCAGAAAATGCCAGGAGATGACTGGCAGAAGTTCGCCAACGTCAGGGCCTTGTTGGCCTACATGTGGACCCATCCAGGCAAGAAAACCATCTTCATGGGCATGGAATTCGCCCAGCGTTCTGAATGGAACATCTGGGGGGATCTGCAGTGGAGTCTGTTGCAATATGAGCCCCATCAAGGCCTGCAGCGCATGGTTGATGACCTGAATGAATTCTATAAAAATGAGCCAGCTCTTTGGCGCGATGATTTTAATCAGTATGGCTTCCAGTGGATCGATTGCAATGACAATCGCCACTCAGTAATTAGTTTCATGCGCCGTGAAAGCACCACGGGGCGCTGGTTGGTGGTGGTGGCCAACTTCACCCCCCAACCCCATTCCCACTACCGCATCGGCGTCCCCTTGGAGGGGTTCTATGCCGAGGCCTTCAACAGCGACAGTGGCCGCTACGGCGGCAGCAACCTCGGCAACCTCGGTGGCAAATTCAGCACCGCCACTCCCATGCACGGCTACGAGCATTCTCTCGATCTCTGCCTGCCCCCCCTGGGTGTGCTGGTGCTGCGCCGCGATGAGGTCCGCAGTGTGCTGACTGCCGCGCGTGACGTCAGCGGCAGCTGAGTTGTCCTGGCTCCGGTTGGCAGCGCTGCTGCGGTGCCTCCTCCATCAGACGACGAATCGCGGAGCCTTGCTTGCGCTAGCCGGTGAGGTCCAGGATTTCGGCCATCTCCAGATCTGAAAGCAAGCGGGCCAGATTGGCTTGGTCTAGATGATTGGTTTAGATGATGGTGCCATCGTCAATGGTCGTGTTCTTCTCGATCACCACGATGCCACTGCGGATCGTGAACCCCAGCGCCGTGCGATCGGCCTCCTGCACGCGATCCTTGTTGATCACCTGAACGTTGCAGCCGATTCTGACGTTCTTGTCCAAAATCGCGTTGGAAATCTTGGACCCTTTACCGATCCCCAGAGGCACGCCTCCATGGGCACGTACGACAGCACGTTCGCGTTCCGACTCGAAACTGTCGGCACCCATCACCAAAGTGTCCTTCAGCACGACCCCCTCCTCGACCCGTAAACGCAACCCAAGCACACAGTGATCGACCACACAACGGTCGAGTCGACTTCCTTCACTAAGGATAGATCGTTGAACCTGGGCGTCGTGGATTTGGCTGGGCGGCAGGTAGCGGGCACGCGTGTAGATCGGCGCTTGCTCATCATCAAAGCTGAAGGCGGGCTGCTCATCGGCCAGGGCAAGGTTCGCGTCATAGAAAGCCTTAATCGTGCCGATGTCTTCCCAGTAGCCATCAAATAGGTGGCTCTGCAAGTGATGGCCGGCGCTCAAGGCAGCTGGAATGATGTCCTTGCCGAAATCGGTGGCTTCCGGGTGGCTATTGAGCAGCTGAAACAGCGTTTCCCGTTGAAACACATAAATCCCCATCGAAGCCAGAAACGGCCGCCGCAGGGCTTCCTCTTGGCTCAGTCCCAGGGCGCCGGTGTCGACGCGCATGGCGGCGAGGGCTTCGCCGCTGGGTTTTTCCCGGAACTCCCGGATCTGCCCATTGTTATCGGTGCGCATCAGCCCGAAGCCAGTCGCCGTTGCGGCATCCACCGGCAGGGCCGCCACCGTCAGCGCCGCACCGCTGGCCCGGTGGGCCTCGATGAAGGCCTGGTAATCCATGCGGTAGAGCTGATCACCGGAAAGGATCAGCAACTGATCCACATTCCACGCCTCAATCAACTCGCGGTATTGGCGCACAGCATCCGCTGTGCCCTGAAACCAGCTTGGACTGTCGGGGGTCTGCTGGGCCGCCAGCACCTCGACAAAGCCGTCGCTGAAGCCAGAGGAGAGGTTGTAGGTGAGGCTGATGTGACGGTTGAGAGATTGACTGTTGAATTGGGTGAGCGCGTAGATCTTGTTGATCCCGGAATTGATGCAATTGCTGATCGGGATGTCGATCAGGCGATAAATGCCTCCCAGGGGAACCGCAGGCTTGGCGCGGGTGAGGGTCAGGGGTTGCAGGCGCGTGCCGGCGCCGCCGCCAAGGATGATCGCCAGTACATGCTTCACGCGCTGATCTCTCGCTTGAGGTGGAAGTAGAGGTGGTTTGGATCTTTGTACTGCTGTGGCAGGCAGTGATGCAGGTTCTTGAGGCGATGCCAGCAAACGCTCCGCTCAGATTTGAACCATGCCGCAGCGCATTCCCTTTAGCACCGCCTGCAGCCGGTTGTGCACGTTGAGGGTTTGCAGGAGCCGCTTGGTGTAAGTGTGGGCGGTTTCGTTGCTCACCACAAGGCGCGTTGCGATCTCCCGGTCGCTGAGGCCACTGGCGAGCAGGTCGAGAACTTCATACTCACGGGGGGTGAGCCTGGGACAGCTCAGGTAGGGCAGGATGCCAGAGCGGAGGGAGGGGCTGCGGTAAGAGTGCCCACCAAGCACGGCCATCACGGCGGCCCGCAGTGGCTGCTGATCGTCGACAAAATCGGCCTCGGCCACAACGGCTTCCAGCCATGGTGCCTCGCTGCACTCGGCGGGAATCGCATCCCCCAGCGCCAGAATCACGCAGTGGAGCTTGGGATGGAGCTGGCGAGCCTCACGCACCAGATCGAACCCATTGCCGCTTTCCAGAAAATCGGTACAGACCAGCAGCTGGTAAGGCTCGTCAGCTTCCGCCGCCAGATAGCCCAAACAGGCCTCCTGATCGGTGACGGCGCAGGTGATGCGGGAATACCCCCCGAAGCTGCGGCACAGGGCTCGCAGCAGGAAGCGACCTTTGGCCGCCACCGCGACGCGGCCTGGTATTTCCATCGATTCCAGCCCTTCCTCAGGGGTGCCGTTTGCGGCATTGGCCAGAAAGGGCGTGAGATCCATGCTCCTGGGATTGCCCCCTGGCAGGGAAGCGAAGTAAGCCAGTGACAACCTTAGACAGGGGGAGGCGTGCCAGCGAGGCGATCACGCTTTAGTCGTCGTAGACGCGGCAGTTGATGTCGGAGGGATTGAGGTCACAGAACACCTCGAAAAGCCCCCCAACCGGGGGCAAAGCCTCCCCAGATGGGGACTGGGCTTGCGGCATTGATAAGACCCAGGGGAAGCAGGTATTTGAACGCCCTGATAAAGCAAGGGCTATCAACTCTATAGAAAGTCGCGCATAAGGTCAGAAGGCGATTTGAGCAACAAGGAATCAAAGTCCTGATCTGGATACCAGGCCACCCGGTTGCCCGACTGGGGACCCTGGTAGATCGTACCCGGCTAGAGTTGGTCATAGAGATGGTCAACAGCATGCGTCAGGTCACGGTGGCCGAAGCCAAGGCCCAGCTCTCCAGCTTGCTCGATGCTGTGGAGGGCGGCGAACCCGTGTTGATCACCCGCAGAGGCAAGCCCATCGCCGCAATGGTGCCTCGCCGGCCCGTGCGGGACTTGCTGCCGCAGCTCCAGGCCTTGCGCGAGGCTCTGCCCCCTCAGCCCAGCAGCGGTGTCGACGCCGTTCGTGCCCAGCGAGATGCCACAGAGCGCTGATGCTCTACCTCGACACCTGCGTGTTGCTGGCACTGCTGACACCGGAAGTCCACTCAGCAGCGGCCTCAGCCTTTCTGGAGCAGGCCGCGGAGACCCTGGCCATCAGTCCCTGGAGTGCCACCGAGCTGCATTCGGCCTTGGCGCTCAAGGTGCGCACCGGCGCCCTCAGCGCAACAGATGCGGATCGGGTGCTGGAAGTTTTCGAGAGCAGCCTCGCCCCCGGCCTGCTCTGGCTGGATCTGGAAGCTGATGACTTCCGCAACGCCAATGCCTGTCTGCGGGGCTGGAGCACCAGCCTGCGCGCGGCCGATGCCCTGCATCTGGCGATCGCTTCCGGAAGGGGCGCCACGCTGTGCAGCTTGGATGCTCCCTTTGTGCAGGCCGCCCAGCAGCTGGGGCTTGCTGCCCTCTTGATCAACCAAAGGGCTTAGCGGAATCTCTGCTTTGAATCGATTGCGATCTCTTCGGCAGCGATCTGAGCAGTAACGAACGTCGCCCCAGCCATCACGATGGGCTGCAACTGTCTCATAAAAAAAGCCCCCTCTGAAAGAGAGAGCTTTGCTCTGAATTAGCTGGCGTAGGACTGAAGGCCTAACTAATTCAGTAGATCAACCGATGGCGGGAGCGGTCAGCGCCACGGGGGTGGCGGTGGCAGCAGCCAGGTCGAGGGGGAAGTTGTGAGCGTTGCGCTCGTGCATCACTTCCAT
>CANGZM010000134.1 GCA_947458155.1 Synechococcaceae cyanobacterium
GCCTCCTCTAAATCGCCATTCACTAGCACCGCATCAAATTCCGCCGCCGCCGCCAGTTCCTCCCGGGCCCTTTCCAGGCGGCGAGCAATCGCCGTTTCGCTGTCGGTGCCCCGGCAGCGAATCCGCCGCTCCAGCTCCGCAAAGCTGGGCGGTGCCAAAAAAATCTGCAGGGCGGCCGGAAAGCTTTGCCGCACCTGCCGGGCCCCTTCCAGCTCAATTTCCAGCAGCACCGGCCCCTGCTCCAGGTGGCGCTGCACCGATTGCCGCGGCGTGCCATAGAGGTTGCCGGCGAATTCAGCCCACTCCAGAAAGTCGCCGTCGGCGATGCGCTGCTCGAAGTCTGGGCGGCTGAGAAAGAAATAATCCCGGCCGTCCTGTTCCCCCTGCCGGGGTGATCGGGTCGTGGCCGAAACCGAAAGCCAGATCTCGCTATGGCGCTCCAGCAAGCGCCGCACCAAAGTGCCCTTGCCAACCCCACTGGGTCCTGTGATCACCGCGACGCGCTCGCGGAACGGCTGGGTGGTCATCGCAGGGGGGTGGGCACCGGATCGCAGAGTAGGGGCGCAGCCGCAAAGAACCCCAAGTGCAGGCGCAGCCTGGCCAGCAACAACACCGCTCTAGCGCTCCAGGGGCCCCCCGGACGCGCCCGCCCCTGCGCCTGCAAGCGATGGATGCCACCACCCTGCGGGCGGTCCTGGCCGAGCTGCGCCAGGTGCTGCTGCCCAGCCGCTTCGAGAAAGCCCAGCAGAGTGACCCCCACACCCTGCAACTGGCCCTGCGCCATCTCGATGGCGTGCAATGGCTGGAGGCCGGCTGGTTGGCGGAGGCGCCGCGGCTGCTGGCGATCGGGGCACCGCCGCGCCAAGGCGATGGCAGCACCCTGGCGCGGCAGTTGCAGCATGGTCTCAAGGGCCTGGCGTTGGTGGCCATCGAGCAACAGGGCTGGGAGCGCGTCGTCGAACTGGTCTTCGCCCGCCGCCCCGGGGACCCGCCCGAACGGCGTCTGGTGCTCGAACTGATGGGTCGTCACAGCAATCTCTTTCTGCTCGATAGCGATTTCCGGGTGATCGCCACCGCCCATCAGGTGCGCCCCAGCCAATCGCGGCAACGGCCCATCGGCTGCGGGGACCGCTGGGTGCCGCCGCCGCCCCTTGGCGGCGACCAGCCCCGGCTGGAAGAAAGCCAGGAGCGCTGGCGCCAACGCCTCGCCTTGGTGCCCCTGCCCCTGGGCCGGGCCCTGCTGACGACCTACCAGGGCATCAGTCCGGCCCTGGCCCGCCAAATAAGTGGCGACCTGATCGACACCCCCGTCGCCACCCTGGCCGCCAGCCAGTGGGAGGCCCTCTTCAGCAGCTGGCAGCGCTGGCTGCAGGCGGTGCAGCAACCACAGCGCCATGGCCTGCGCCTCAGCGACGACGGGGGCTATAGCTGTTGGGACAGCAGCAGTAGCCCCCCTTCTGGCGCCAGCCCGCTGGCCCTCAACCTGGCCCTCGCCAATTACTACGGCCCCCGGCTGGAGCAAGGCCGTTTTGAACAACAGCGCCATGGCCTGACCCAGAGCCTGCGCTCCCTGGCCGAGCGCGAGCGCTCCAATCTCGATCAACAACAACAGCTACTGGCGGCGGTCCCGGAAGGCGAAAGCCTGCAACGGCGCGCCGATGCCCTGCTGTGCCAACCGTCCCCGAGCCGGGAGACGATCGACGAGGCCCAGGCGCTCTATCGCCTGGCCCGCAAACGGCGTCGCTCAGCGGCGGCGATCATGCCGCGGCTGGAGCTGCACCAACAGCGACTGGCCTGGATCGAAGCCAGCCTCACATTTCTCGACCAGGCGGAGACCAGCGAGCAACTGGCCGACCTGGCCGACGAGCTGGAGCAGCTGGCGGGTCGCAAGCCAGCACTGGCCTCCCGCTCCCAGCGGCGCCAGGCCGCCGCCACCCCAGCCAAGGGCCAACCGGTACCCCTCGAAGTACGCACAGCCTCAGGCTTGCGGCTGCAGGTGGGCCGCAACCATCGCCAGAACGAGTGGATCAGCCTGCGGCAGGCCCGCCGCGGCGACCTCTGGTTCCACGCCCAGGAGATTCCCGGCAGCCATGTGGTGCTGAAGGCATCTGAGGGCCCCGCAAGCGAGGCCGACCTGCGGGCGGCCGCAGACCTGGCCGCCCACTTCAGCCGCGGCCGGGGCAATGCCCGGGTCCCGGTGGTGATGGTGCCCACCGAAGATCTGCAGCGGCTGCCGGGCGCCGCCGCTGGCACGGTGCGCCACCGGGGCGGCGAGCTGTTGTGGGGCGAACCCCCCAGGGCCCTCAGCCTGCTGCAGGAGCCCTAGCCTCGCCGAGGAGCAGGGCACCATGAGCGAGAGCACCGACCCAACCACCAGCCCGGCCACCAATCCGGCCACCATCGTGCCGCTGGAGCCAACCAGCGCTGCCCTGGCGGCGGTCTCCCCGCAGGCCCCCCCGCCGGTCAACGCCAACGCCGACGAGTTTCCCGGCGAGGTGGAAATGAGCCTGGTGGACCACCTGGAGGAACTGCGGCGCCGCGTGCTGCGCAGCCTGCTGGCGGTGGTGGCGGCGGCGGGCCTGTGCCTGGTGTTCGTCAAACCGCTGGTGAAGCTGCTGGAGGTGCCTGCCGCCGGCATCCGTTTTCTGCAACTGGCCCCTGGGGAGTTCCTGTTGGTCTCCTTAAAAGTGGCCGGTTATGCGGGCCTGACCCTGGCCCTGCCCTACGTGCTGTTTGAGGGATTGGCCTTTGTTTTGCCCGGCCTGACCCGGCGCGAGCGGCGCCTGGTGGCTCCGGCGGTTGCGGGTTCCAGCGTGCTGTTCGCCGCGGGCCTGGCCTTCGCCTGGTGGGCCCTGGTGCCAGCGGCCCTGCGCTTTTTGGTCAGCTACGGGGCTGATGTGGTCGAACCGCTCTGGTCGATCGAGCGCTACCTGGATTTCGTGCTGCTGCTGCTGCTGGCCACCGCCCTTGCCTTCCAATTGCCGGTGCTGCAGCTTTTACTCGGCGCCCTGGGGCTGATCAACGCCAAGGTGATGCTGGCGGCCTGGCGCTGGGTGGTGCTGGCCAGTGCCCTGGCCGGCGCTGTGCTCACCCCCTCCACCGATCCGATCACGATGCTGCTGCTCAGCGGCGCCATCACGGCCCTCTATTTAATTGGTGTGGCCCTGGTGAGCCTGGTCCAGGGAGTCAAACCGCAGGCCACCTAGGTTCGCTGCCGTCACCCCCGTGCCGATGGCCGTCTCCAGCCCCCCCCAGTCCCCTGCCGGCGGCCCCAGCGTTGCCCCCTGGCGCCGCCTGGTGGCGGTGGCGGCCGAGGGGGTGGCCAGCGGCACGCCTTACATGGTGGGCAGCAAGTTGTTGCAGGGCTGGCTGGCCGCCAACGCCATACCCCTGCCCCTGATCGGCCTGCTACCCCTGGCCGAACTGCCCTACACCCTCAAAATGTTTTGGGCCCCGGCCCTGGACCGCTGGGCCCTGCCCTGGCCCGACCGGCGCCGCGGCTGGATTCTGGTGTTTCAGCTCATCCTGGTGGCCGTGATTGGCGCCATGGCCCTGCTGCAGCCCAGCACCAGTGCGGCCAGCCTGACGGCCATCGGTGCGGCGGCCCTGGTGTTGGCCCTGGCCAGTGCCAGCCAAGACATTGTCATTGACGCCTACCGCACCGATCTGCTGCCGGAGGCGGAGCGGGGACCTGGGGCGGCGACCCACAACCTCGGCTATCGCAGCGCCGGCCTGGTGATCAGCTCGGGGGGGTTTCTGTTGGCGGGCTGGCTTGGCTGGCCCGCCGCCTTTGCCGCCACGGCCGTGCTGATGGCCGCCACGATCCCCTTCACCCTGACGGCCCCCAAACTCGCCCCCCTCAGCCAGCCCATAACCAGCCTGCGCCAGGCGATGGCGGGCCCGATCCGGGAGTTTTTGCATCGCACCGGCGGCGGGCGGGCGCTGCTGGTGCTGCTGCTGGTGCTGCTCTACCGCTGGCCGGATGGCTTGCTCAATGCCATGGCGATTCCATTTTTGACAATCACCGGTTTCAGCGCTGCCACCATCGGCCTGATCCAGGGGGCCTGGGGCATCGGCGCCACCATTGTGGGCACCATTTTGGGTGGCGCCCTATTGCCGCGGCTCGGCATGAACCGCTCGTTGTGGCTGTTTGCCCTGGTGGGCGCGGCCGGAAATCTGGCCTATGGACTGCTGGCCCATTTCCGCGGTGGCGTCCCTGCCCTGCTGTTGGCCGCCGGCCTCGAAAACATCGGCGGCGGCATGGTGGGCGCCGTTTTCGTCGCCCTGCTGATGAGCCTCTGCAATCCGCGCTTCTCCGCCACCCAATACGCCCTGCTTTCGGGGGTCTATGCCCTCAGCCGTTCCCTGCTCTCCTCGCCGGCGGGGGTCCTGGCCGAACGCACCGGCTGGACCAACTTTTTTCTGATCAGCGTGCTGGCCTCCCTGCCGGCCTTCCTATTGATGACCCGCATCACCCCCTGGAACGGCCGCCAGGCCCTGGGGGCCTTTGATGCGGCAAAAGATGCCACCTGAAGGCCGCCAAGTTTGATGTTGGCTGGCTGGGTCCAAACACGCAAGAATGTCCCTAAACAGACAAGAGCCAGAGGGCCCGCCGCCAAGCGGAAACCCGATCCGGCCCAGCCAAGAATTTATGGATAGAATCAAATCTATGACGGCGCCAAGTCGTCGAGGTAGCAAAGCTGACTCCCAAAGCGGCCCCTAAACTGGCCCAAAAGTGTCTCGCCAATCATTCAGAAAGCCTCATTCAGCTAGAAGCGCTAATCATTTCTGAGGCACTTATCCTGCCTGAAGCACTTATCAAACCTAAAGCTCTCATCCCGCCTAAGGCAATTGATGAGTTCAATGGCACGATGATGCAATGGTTTCATTGGTATAGTGATGGTGATGGCAATCACTGGCGGCGTTTAATCGAGGCTGCGCCAGAGTTGGCGGCCGCAGGCATTACGGCCCTATGGTTGCCGCCAGCCTCCAAGGGCAATGCCGGTGGCTACGACGTCGGCTACGGCTGCTACGACCTGTTTGATCTTGGTGAGTTTGATCAAAAGGGCAGCATCAGGACCAAATACGGCACCAGGGATGAGTATCTGGACGCCATCAAAATCTGCCACGAGCTGGGCATACAAATCTACGCCGATGTGGTGTTTAACCACAAGATGGGAGCCGATTTTGAAGAAGATTTTCAAGCAATCCCCTTTGACGACAACAATCGCACCATCGATCTCGGCCCCTGCCGCCCCGTGCGCGCCTGGACGGGCTTTAACTTTTCTGCCCGCCAGGACAAATACTCGACCATGCACTGGAACTGGTGGCATTTTGCCAGCATTGACTACAACTGCGATGATCCCAACTTCCATGCCATCTGGCGCATGAAAGACAGCGGCTTTGCCAATAATGTGGATACGGAAAAAGGAAATTACGACTATCTAATGGGTTGTGATCTCAACATGAATCACCCCGAGGTTAGCGGCGAGCTCAAACACTGGGGTAAATGGATGCTTGACAGCATCGGCATCGATGGCTTCCGCCTGGATGCGCTTAAACACATCGACAGCAATTTCTTCATCGACTGGATCAGCGACCTGGAAACTCACTGTGGCCATAAATTATTCATCGTCGGCGAATACTGGAGCTACGACCTGGGATGCCTCAGCTGGTATATCAGCAAAACCGCTGGCAAGATGTCACTGTTTGACGCCCCCCTCCATCTCAACTTTCACCAAGCCAGCCGCGGCCAGGGGCACTACAACATGGCCAACCTGCTGGCTGGCACCCTGATGCAAACCCTGCCTTGCTTTGCGGTCACGGTGGTGGAAAACCACGACACCCAGCCCCTGCAAGCGCTTGAATCCGTAGTCGAAGCCTGGTTCAAGCCCCTCGCCTATGCCTGCATCCTGCTGCGAGCCGAGGGCTATCCCTGTATTTTTTATCCAGATTATTACGGCGCCAGCTATAAAGACAAGGGCCAAGATGGCAACGACTACGAAATCTCACTTCCCAGCCACCGGGCCAGCATCGACCGCCTACTGCTGGCCCGCCGCCATTTTGCCTTCGGCCCCCAAAAGGACTACTTTGACCATTTCAGCACGGTGGGCTGGAGCCGCCTGGGCAGTGCACAACATCCCCATGCCATGGCCGTATTAATGAGTAACGGCGACGCCGGCTTCAAGTGGATGGAAGTTGGTAAACGCGACACCGCATTTATCGATTGCACGGGCCATCTCGGCGGCACGATCATCAGCAACCAGGATGGCTGGGCCGAATTCCACTGCCCCGGCGGTTCGGTGTCGGTCTGGGTCGAAGCCGCCGCCTACCAGGCACTGCAATCCTGAGGGGTCCTCAGCGCCGCTGACAGCGCCACAAGCGCA